>NZ_JBOHHI010000088.1:0-31899 GCF_050700595.1 Mycobacterium sp. | reverse complement strand
GCCGTTAGGAGACAACCACCATGACCATCAACTACCAGTTCGGCGACGTCGACGCCCACGGCGCACTGATCCGCGCCCAGGCCGCCTCCCTGGAAGCCGAACACCAGGCCATCATCCGCGACGTGCTGGCCGCCGGCGACTTCTGGGGCGGCGCGGGCTCGGTGGCCTGCCAGGAGTTCATCACCGCGTTGGGCCGCAACTTCCAGGTCATCTACGAACAAGCCAACGCCCACGGCCAAAAGGTCCAAACCGCCGGCAACAACATGGCATCCACCGACAGCGCCGTCGGCTCCAGCTGGGCCTGACGCGGTAGTTGATCGTGGCATCGCTCGAGCCGGTCCACTCTGAGCGGGCCAACCAGCGGCGGTTGCCACTGTCGGTTTCGCAGACTCGGCTGTGGTATCTCAGCCAACACCCAGCGGACTCACCCGCGTACAACGAGATGATCACGATCCGCAAGGCGGGTTCGCTCGACGTGGCAGCCCTGCGCCGCGCGCTCGCCGCGGTGGTCGAAAGACATGAGGCGTGGCGCACCACCTTTGGAACCATTGACGGTGTACCTCATCAATTCGTCCGGGAGGCGGCGGAGGTCGATCTGCCCCTCACCGATTTGTCAGGCCTTGGTCGCGAGAACGCGGTTCAACGAGCCACCGAGATCGCGGCCGCCGACACGCTGCGTCCCTACGATCTTGCCGACGGGCCGTTGATTCGTCCGCGGCTGGTCCGCATCACCGAGCACGACCACCGGCTCTACCTGGGCCTACACCATCTCATTTTCGACGGCCCAACGTTGCAGCACGTGGTATTCCCTGAGCTGACAGCCCTTTACCGCAGCTTCGTCATGGGCGTGCCGTCGCCGCTGCCCGGCCCGCAGGCGCAGTACGCCGACTACACGAGGTGGGAACTCGACTGGGTCAGTGGACCTGAGATAGCCGGCCGCGTCGGTAACTGGCGCAGGCGGCTTGCCGGCATCACGCCCACGCAGCTGCCGCTCGATCACCCGCGACCACCGCGCCAGACCTCTGCCGGGGGGACGATCCCGCTGACGATTGAACACACCACCGTTGAAGGGTTGCGCCGCGCGGCCCGGACCGCAGGCGGCAGCCTTTTCCACGCGCTGGCTGCCGCATACGCGTGGTGGCTACATCTCTACGCCGACTCCACCAAGGTCGTTTTCGGTAGCTTGCATGACTTGCGCAACTGCAACGACCTGCCGGCGGTGGCCGGCTACTGCGTCACTCCGGTGGTCCTACGATGTGGCGTGTCGGGTGAAGAGCCCTTCACCGCACTGGTAGGACGAATTCGTCGTCTGGTCACCGAGGCGCTCAGCGATGTCGTGCCGTTCGATACTCTGACGACTGGCCTCGGCGTGCCGCGAGATCCGCGCCACAACCGACTTTTTCAAACTGCGTTGCTATTTCAGCCGCCGCTGACGTCCCCGGCCGACGATTGGTCACTGCATGTGATGGAATCCGGTGTTCGTGACGCTGTGGGATCGACCAAGTTCGACATCAGCATCGAGCTGGACGAGCGGCCCGAGGGACACATCGCGGGAGGGCTTGTCTTCAGCACGGACTTGTTCGACCGCGAGACGGCACGCCAGATGGCATTGCATTGGCAGCGTTTGCTCGAAGCGGTCGCGGCCGCATCTGGAATACGGATGGCAGAACATGATTTGGTTAGCCCGGGTGAGCGCCGGCGTCAGCTCAGCTGGAATCGGACCACCCAAGACCGCATTTCATCGCAATGCGTACACGAGATCATCGGTTCGCAGGTCGAATGCACGCCCGATGCGGTAGCGGTACAGGTCGGCAACACGACACTGACCTACCGGCAACTGGACAACCGCGCGGCGGCCATCGCATCGCGGTTGGTGCAGGCGGGTGCCCGCCCCGGCACGGTGGTGGCCATGCTGCTGGACCGCACGCCCGATCTGGTGGCGGCCATTGTAGGAATTCTCAAATCCGGTGCGGCGTTTCTGCCGCTGGATCCCCGCCAGCCGGCGGCACGAAACAGCTTCTGCATCAACGACTCCCGCGCGAGCATCGTTCTGACCGACCGCCGGCTGCCGACCTGCATGGACGCGGTCACGCCCATCGTCATCAACCTCTGCGATCCGGAGCCGAACGCAGCTCGCGAGGGTGCCCGGTCAAGCAGCGTGTCTTCCGCCGACCTCGCCTACGTGATCTACACGTCCGGCTCCACCGGTCGCCCGAAGGGGGTGCTCATCGAGCATCGCGGCGTCACGAACTTGATGCACACCATGTTTCGTGAGTTGGGCGTCGCTGCCTCCGACACCGTGCTGTCGGTGGCTTCCATCAGCTTTGACCTCGCGCTCGGCGACATCTTTTGTGCGCTGGCGTGTGGGGCACGCCTGGTGCTCGCCACCGTCGCGCAGGCGACGAACCCCGCTACGCTGAGCTGGCTGATCGCCCACAGTGGTGCGAGCTACATGATGGCGACACCAACCACCTGGGGGGCGCTCGTCGCCGCCGGCTGGCGGGGCAGCCGTCATCTCACGGTGGCGTCTGTCGGCGAAACGCTCACCGACGACCTGGCCAAAGCGCTGCTGCAACGGTGCGGTCCGGTCTGGAATGGCTACGGCGCCACCGAGGCCACGGCCGGCACCAGCTTGGCGCGGGTGACCGAGGGAGACGCCGTCACGGTGGGCCGGCCCTTGCCGAATACGCGGGTTTACATCACCGGTCCTCGCGGGCGACTCCAACCGGTCGGCGTTCCCGGGGAGATCGCCGTTGGTGGTGTCGGGGTGGCTCGTGGCTACCTCAATCGCCCCGACGAGCACGCCCGTCGGTTCGGAGACGATCCATTCCACGTCAGCGGGCGGATCTACCGCACCGGCGATCGTGGCAGGTTCTTGCCAGACGGCCGAATTCAATACCTGGGTCGCTACGACGAACAAGTCAAGATGCGCGGCTTTCGCATAGAGCCGGGTGAGATCGAGTCCACTCTGTGCGAGCACCCGGACGTGGAATGCTGCGCAGTGGTCGCTCGCAAGGCGCCCAACGGCGAACAGAAGTTGGTCGCGTACGTCGTCGGCGGGCCAGGGTGCCCGACCGACGCCGAGGCCCGTGATTGGCTACGCGGCCGCCTGCCCGAATACCTCGTTCCGGGCGCATTCCGGCATCTCAGCGCGCTCCCGACCACTGCCGGTGGCAAGCTCGACAAAGCCGCACTGCCTGCACCGGCGCCGCGGGGAGCGAACCGCATCAGCGCCCAGCCTCCGCGCAACGACACGGAAAGGCGGGTCGCCGCGCTGTGGGCCGATCTGCTGGGCGCACCCGTAAACGACGTCAACTCCGACTTCTTTGACGTGGGCGGTCATTCGCTACTGGCGGCCCGGCTGATGTTCGACGTTCAGCGAACATTTGGTATCGAGCTGTCGGTTGCGGCATTCATCGACAACGGCAGGACCGTTGCAGTAATTGCCGAGTTACTCGGTGCTGAAAGCCCCAACAGGAGCGAAGTCACATCCGGTCCACCGCTGCATTTCATCTTCCCCGATCTCGGGTCGGCGATGAGCCTGAGATACTTTACCGCGCAGTGGGGTGCCGGTCAGCCGGTACACGCGGTAATCCCCGAACGGCCAGGCAGTCGGTTCGACCTATCCGTGACCATCGAACAGCATGCCAGCCAGGCTCTTTCGGTGATCCGCCATCGGCAGCCGGATGGCCCACTTGCGCTCGCCGGCTACTCGTTCGGGGGCCTGCTGGCCTACGAAATTGCCCGTCAGACTGTCGATGCCGGCCAGCAAGTCGACTGGCTGGGCATTCTCGACACCGCGGCACCATCGATGGCGCAACTGCTGCGGGCGCAGCTGATGCTGCGATGGCGGCTTCGCCGGTTACGCCAATGGTCGGCGCGTGAGCGATGGACAAAGTACGGCGAAGTCGCGCACCGGGTGGTTCGCAGTGGCGCTCGTGGGCTGCGGCCAGGGGACGACTTCGACTATCGCGGTGCCACAGAGATCACATGCCGTTATCAAACGCCGGGCCATGAGGTGCCGATGCATCTGTTCGTGAGTGAGGTATCCGCAGCCGATATGGAGACAGATCTGTTGGGGTGGGATGAATTTCACAAAGGAGTGTTGACCGTGGATCTTTTTGCCGGCGACCACGTCGCCCTCCTCGGTCTGCCCGAGGTGGAGCGGCTCGCGCGGATAGTGCTCGAGTCGCTTTGCCGGGCACGAACCCGGACAGGTCGATGGGCACCGGTTCTGGAAGGAGTGCTGAATGAAGTACACGCCCACTGATGTCGCAGGAGTGACGATCGTGGACATCGAACCAGACCGCGACGATCGCGGCTTCTTTGCACATTCTTTCTGCGCCGAGGAATTCAGCAAGTACGGACTGCTCTCCAGCGTCGGGCAGACGAACGTCTCCTACACCTACGCTCGTGGCACCATGCGAGGGCTGCACCGCCAGCCGCCGCCGTACGCGGAGGCCACGCTGGTGCGCTGCACCCGCGGCGCGATTGTCGATGTTGCCGTTGATGTCCGGCCCGAGTCGCGCACCTACCGCAAGCACGTGATGGTGCAGTTGAGTGCCGACAACCGCCGGGCGCTGTTTTTGCCGCCGTACGTCGCGCACGGTCTGCAGACCCTTGCCGACAACACCGAAGTCATCTACCAGGTCAGCGGTCGCTGCGCGCCGACGAGAGAGCAGGGATTCCGCTGGGATGATCCGGAGTTCGGCATCGCGTGGCCACTGCCGGTCACAGTTATATCCGAAAAAGACGCTAGCTGGCCACTTCTGGCCACACTTGCGACGGACACGTCCGAAATGTTCGGCGCCACAGTGTCGCCGGCAACACCTAAACGAGAAAGCAGGCCAGCATGACCACGTTGCTTCGCAGTCGAAACGGCCGACCGCCGATCACTGGGCAAAACGGTCACGTGCCCCTCACTACGCAACCAGCGCAGGCCACCCAGGCCAGCGGCGGTCGCCGCTGGCAGCACCAGTATTCGAGACGTTTACGTATAACTGATTCGCTGATCGTCTGCGCATCAGTAATGCTCGCGCAGTACATCCGATTCGGTGATTCGCCGGAAACGTCAGGTTATCTGGGCCAGTTGATGCCGTTTTCGGTTCTGTTCGTGGCGCTGTGGCTGTCGTCTATCGCCGTGTTTCACACCAGATCGGTCCGTATCCTCGGTGCCGGTATCGAGGAATATCGGCGCATCGTCAGCGCGTCATTCTGGACCTTCGGAATCATCGCGATGGCAACTCTTCTCGCGAGAATCTTCCTGGCCCGGGGCTACTTGGCGGTCGCACTTCCGGTGGGCACTCTCGGATTGTTGGCGAGCCGCGGCTCATGGCGGTACTACATTGCCGGGAAGCGAGCGCGCGGCAGATACCAGACGAGGGTCTTGGCGATTGGGGACCGGAAGGGTGTTTCCCAGCTCGCGGAGGAACTGACTCGCAATTGCCGAGATGGCTACGCCGTGGTCGGGGCCGGCATTCCGGGCTACGGGCCCTCCCGCGGGAAGAAGCTCCTGGTGCACGGCAAGGAAATCCCCATTCTCGGTGATGAGACGCACGCGTTGGCCGCAATCGATAGTTGCGGGGCGGACACCGTGGCGTTGACTGGAACCGAACGTTTTGGCGTGCATGGGATCAGACAGTTGATGTGGCGGTTGGAAACCATGGATGTCGATCTTGTGGTCGCCCCTGCGGTGATGGACGTTGCGGAAGCACGGCTGGCCTTGCGGCCAGTTGCGGGCTTCCCATTGCTGCACGTCGAAAAGCCGCAATACCAGGGGGCTAAATGCTTTCAGAAGCGTGCTTTCGACGTCTGCTTCGCGCTGGCCGCACTTATCGGGACCTCACCAATACTCATTGCTTCAGCTATCGCGATCAAGCTCACGAGCAAAGGGCGTGTTTTCTACCCATCTGAACGCATTGGTCTCGATGGCAAGCCCTTCACCATGCTTAAGTTTCGGACGATGGTAGACGGCGCCGACAAGCAAGTCGACCGCCTGCTATCACTGAACGAGAGCACCGGCGGCATGCTCTTCAAAATACGGCAAGATCCCCGGGTCACGTCCGTGGGCAGGATACTGCGGAGATTCAGCATCGATGAGTTGCCACAATTCATCAATGTACTCACGCAGGACATGAGCATCGTCGGACCGCGACCTCCGCTGAAGCGAGAAGTAGATAACTATGACGGCGACGTGATGCGACGGCTGCTCGTGAAGCCGGGCGTTACCGGGCTATGGCAAGTAAGTGGTCGTTCGGACCTTTCGTGGGATCAATCGGTACGACTGGATTTGTCGTATGTGGACAACTGGTCGATGGCCAGTGACCTCATGATCATCGCCAAGACGGTGAAAGCCGTCGTAGCCCGCGACGGAGCATATTGAGCAGTTCTCGACAAGGACAAGTCGATCGCGTAGTGAAATCACGGCGGCAGGTACACGAACTCGTGTGGACGGTGGCCGGCGCGTCAGCCGGGAGCTTTGTACGCTACCGGTTCGGCCAAATGTGGCCGGGTGTGGGACGCACGCTCGCGGCCACGCTCGTCCTCGCCGCAGCTGCCGCAGTGCTCATCGGGTTCGCGGTTGCGGCATCCATCCGAGCGCCGACGAAGATGGTCCTGATCGCCGCGGGCGGGGCGGCGGGCAGCATCAGCGCCGTGGTGACGCAGGTCGCGTCAGCAACACCCGTGCAGTCGGTAATCGGCCTGGCATCCTTCTTCGGGTGTGCCGTTGGTGGCGTACTGCTGGGCATGCTGGTGCCATTGGCTGTCCTGCGGAATGCTCAACGCGAAGAATGGCGGTGAGAAAGCGTCATGGGGTCAGTGTTTTTCGGCTTCGGGTCCGCCGTAGGCGCGGCTCTTGCCTGGCTCGTCGGCCGCAATGAGCCGAGTCGGTCCACGGTTGTCGCGCTCAACGGCACCGCATGCGGGCTGCTCGGCGTTTTGACGTCGGCAAGTGGGCACACGACGGCGTCCGCGGTTGAGGCCGGTCTGGGCCTCCTTGGCACGGCAGCACCACTGACGTTGTGCATGACACCTTTGCGCCCGATCGCAACCTGCGCGGCAATCCCTTCCGCGATGCGCTACCTCGCCGCTACACTCGCACTCGCCTTGGTATACGGTATCGGCTGCGCCACTTTAGGATTCGTGTTTATGGAAGGCGTACGGCACATCTCAGGTAAGGAGAATTCAGGCAAACCCATGGGGTATTCGATCATCATGTCGCGCAAGCCCTTCCACACGCTCAGCTTATGATGTTGCGGTTCGTCGGTCGTTCGTCCGGCTGGGCAGGCCTGTTGGTGCTTGCCGCAGTCGTGAGCACGGCATGGGCATCGCAGTGCACCTATTCAGCAACTGTGCAGGCGACGGCGGTCACGCCCTATCTGCCATTCAACCTGGCCGAGACACAGAGCGCACGAAAAGTCTTCGCCCACTACATGCCGAGCTTGCCGATATCGATAGACAACAAAGACGGCGACAAAGACTATTACGCAACGCAATACCTTACGGTGGACGGCGAACAGGGTGTGCACGCCGCATATGGTGGATTTCTGAGGGATCGGCCGCTCCCACGGCCCCACAGTGATCTGCGGGATTGGCAACTGGCAGACCTGCGAACCGAGATCGGCCAAGCGAAAAGTGTGGGTGTTGACGGATTCGCGGTTGATGTGCTTGACCTCGCCGCGACTTCCAATGTCGTTGACCGGATACTGCAGGCCAGCGCGTCGGTGGGAGATTTCACGGTCATGGCCACCACCGATATGACGGGACCCTTGGGGGCGATGACAGCCGCAGACTTTGCAGCCGAAGTCGCACCGTACCTGAGCGCGCCGGCTGCATTTCATCTATCGGATGGCCGGCCCGTCCTGGGCGCCTTCGCTGCTGACCGGCAGACGCCAGGGTGGTGGTCGAACGCTCTGGGCATCCTCCGTGACAAATTCAAGCTGGCGGTCGCGTTCGTGCCAACGTTTCTGCATGTGGGCGACAACCCGGAGACGTTCGCTCCTTTCAGCTACGGATTCAGTATGTGGGGGGGTCGGAATCCGCGTGCGATGACGGGTGACGACGTCGGTCGTGGTTCTCCGGTGGACGTCATTCGGCGAACGCATCGACTCGGAAAACTGTGGATGCAGCCGGTGGCCTTCCAAGACAGTCGGCCGCGAAGCGCAACGTTCGAGGAATCAGCCAATAGCTTGACAAACAGGCTGGCATGGCAGCTTGCAGACCAGCAGCATGCCGAGTGGGTGCAACTGATCACGTGGAACGACTACGCCGAATCGACCGCAATGGCACCATCGGTGGCTCACGGTTGGCGAATTCTGGACATGAATGCCTATGACATCGCCCGGTTCAAGTCCGGCACATCACCCCGCATCGTCCGGGACGCGCTGTTCGTCTCGTACCGGGACCAACCGGTCGACGCCCGTCCGGTGTATCCCGAAACCTCATTGATGCACGTGGTGTCGACCAGCGTGCCGCCCCGCGACACGATCGAAGTGGTGGCGTACGCGACGGCGCCGTCGCAGGTCTTTATCCGAGCCGGGACACAGCACTATTCTTGCCAAGTCCCGGCCGGCCGTGGGATCTGCACCTACCCGTTGAGTCCCGGATCGATCTCAGCCGAGATGCAGCGCGACGGCACCGTCGTTGCCACTGCGCGGTCCATAGCCGATGTCACCGAGACCCCCTACGTGCAAGACCTTCAATACCGCGTGGTGGGGGGTCTGCGATAGGGTGTCGAAAGCTCCTGAAGGACATGGCGATCGATGCTGGCGCACGGTCCGACGGACGGCGGTAATCATCACCGTGTTCGGCCTGGTGATTCTGGCGTTGAACGGTGTTGTCGGCTACATCATCTTCGGCAACGCCGCCGACAGCGGTGTTTCGCGCGTGGATGCCGTCGTTGTGCTGGGCGGTGAGCACGATGGCCGCGAAAGTTACGGTCTGACGTTGGCCCGGCAGGGGCTCGCATCGACGGTGGTGCTCTCGGATCCGTACCCTTCCGCAGACCCGCTGATGAGGCAGATATGTTCGCGCCACCATGACGCGGTAGAGGTGATTTGCGCCAGGCCCGATCCGGTGACCACTCGCGGGGAAGCCATGATGACGCGCCGCCTGGCGAAAGAGCGCAACTGGAAGAAGATTCTCGTCGTTAGTTGGCGATATCACTTGCCGCGTGCTCGCCTGGTGTTCTCTCAGTGCTTGTCAACTATGGGGGTCTCGATCGCGGCTAAGGCCGTGCCCCGCCACTACACATTGCCGCTGTGGTATTGGCAATATATCTATCTCTACCAGTTCGCGGGAATCGCGAAGGCGGTGAGTGTGGATCACTGCTGAATGCAACATGACACCAAGGCCGGCACGAGTTTCATGCGGGTGCCTGAATGGTGTCGATATGCCCTTCCGCTCTTCGGAAGTACGCACCGCCCAGATCCGACTTCACCAGCGTAGCGCGGGATTGCATGTACAAACCAGGGTCCAAGAGCCGGCCGGCAATGGTTGCTCCCATCCCGACGACAATCCTGCTGCCGACCACCGTCCCCGGGGAAACTTGCACGTTCGACGAAATGAGGCAGTAATCACCTATCTCGATAGGGCTGAAAGTCTGAGCGCTGTTCTTCCAGGAGATTCCGTGGGTGAGCAACGTCGATCGCGCACCAGAAATCGTGGTGTGTGTCCCAACGCGTATACCACCGCTGCAGTCGATGTAGTGACGAGAAGTAATCGCAGAGTGGGCTCCCAGATGTAGCCGACGAGGGGCGCCCGCTTCGCCCAACCGTCGAGAAGCGGTCACCCAGTTCCAATGACAGATCTCTGCGTATTCTCCCATCGTGAGCTCCGCCAGATGCCGCAGGACGTTGAATGAGCCGATTCTTGATCCGTTGCGAATATCGATGTTGTCGACCATCAAGACCAAGCACGGGCCAATGTGCACCCCTTCGCCAACGGTCCACCCCAAGCGACGGAGCAGAGAGTTCTTTAGTTCACTGGCAGGAAGCGCCGCCACAACAGCGACGAGCGCACCAAGTACGGTCACGAGCAGTCCTCCCTCATTCCTACAGTTGAGAGCCGTTCAAACGGCGGCGTGCCGTGCGGTGTGATCACCGACGCGCCCGCTGCCCGAGAGCTGGTCGAAGATCCACCGATAAGTGCGCTCGAGGCCGTCTGCCAGAGAGATCGACGGCTCCCAGTCGTAGATCTCCCTTATCACTTTGTTGTCGCTGTTGCGTCCACGCACACCCAGCGGGGCATCCAGCTTGTAGATGCGCTTGACGGTGATCCCAGCGATCTGCTCGATTATGTCGGCCATTTCGTTGATGCTCACCAACTCGGAACTACCGACATTGACCGGCAGGGCGCTATCTCCCGCGGTCACCATCAGTGTCCCCTCGACGCAGTCGTCGACATACATGAAGCTGCGAGTCTGCTCGCCGTCTCCCCAGATCTCGATCTCGTGCCGGTCGGTAAGCACGGCCCTCGCGATCTTGCGGCACAGGGCAGCCGGGGCCTTCTCGCGTCCCCCGTCGTAGGTGCCGTTGACACCGTAGGCATTGTGGTAGCGGGCGACGCGTGTCTGTAGACCGAAGTCCTCGTGGAAGTGTCGGCACATGCGCTCGCTGAACAGCTTCTCCCAGCCGTAGCCGTCTTCCGGCATGGCAGGGTACGCGTCGGACTCGGTGAGTGCCGTAACGTCCGCGTCCATCTGCTTATCGGCGTTGTAGACACAGGCCGAGCTGGAGAAGAAGAAACGACCAACGTTTGCATCTCGCGCCGCGATCAACAGATGCGTGTTGATGAGCACCGAGAGCATGCACTCGGCCTTGTGTGTTTCGATGAAACCCATGCCGCCCATGTCGGCCGCGAGGTTGTAGACCGTGTCAATGCCACGCACCGCCGCACGGCAGTCGGCGAGCGCCGACAGGTCGAGGCGATGCGGCTCGACACCCGGGGGAATCTGATGCCAATCGTCCAGCGGTTTGATGTCCACACTTCGGACCTGATAGCCCTGTTCGGTGAGCGTCCTGGCGAGATGACCTCCGATGAAGCCGCCTCCGCCGGCGACCAGAACTGATTCTCGTCCGCTAACCACGTTCAGTTCTCTTCCATCCGCGCAAGTGTCCAGTCTTCATCCTTATGTGCCCCTTTCATCTTGGGTAAGAAAGCGTTTCGGCTGCAAATGTCAAAGAGCAACGATTCAAAGCGATCACCCACGCGTGTCACGTCGAATGTGCGCTCGGCATAGCGGCGAGCGGCGGCGCCCATCTTCTCGCGCGCAGCCCGAGAAGCCAGCAGACTTCTCAGCGCGGCAGACGCGGCCTCAGCGTCTCCCGGGGCTACCACGAGCCCTGCCTCCGCCGCTTCGACCATGTTGGCGACCGCGTTGTCCGGCGGTAACAGCGCCAGCACGGGACGGCCGGCACAGAAGTAGTTCAGAACCTTGGATGGCACCGAGTAGCGGCTGGCGTCACTCTCCAGCACGACGAGCAACACATCTGCGCTCGCAAGCACATCCGGCAGCTGGTCGTATGGCTGGTAGTCGAACAGCATCAGCTCGGGTGCCTGGATCGCCTGCGACTCGAGCCACTCGCGGCCCCGTCCCTCTGACACAACCACCATGCGGCTACCCGCCGGCGCCGTGGCAGCGAGCCTGGACAGCACGGATGGGTCGTGCTTCAAACCAAGCGTTCCTGCGTACATCACGACCGGCACATCCACCAGTCCGTGAGCCTTCGCCCAGGCATTGTCTCGCGGCCGCAAGGGCATCTCGTCGATCGCGCCCCAGTTCGGCACCACGTATACCCGGCTTTTCTGCACTCTCCAGGCGTCGAGCTGCTCGATGAACGTCTCGCTGATGGCGACGATCGCCGCTGCACCGCGGGCGATCTGACGCTCAGCGCACCCGGCGACCCAGCCCACCAGACAACCCAGCCTGCCGAGCCGATCCCGGGCAATGACCCTGATCGCTTCGCTGTAGACATCCTGCTGCCAGAAGACGTACGGCACTCGTCGCATCCGGAGCGCGACAGTGATTAGGAAGAGCGACAGCAAGGGGATATTGGATAGCACCGCAACATCCGGTCGCGCGGCCAGGAGGGCGCGGGTCGACATGCGAGCGTACTGCAACTCCTGCAGCAATCGGACAACCGGGGAGTACCGGGCGAACTCGCTACGCAGCTCGACCGCACGCACCATAAAAGACTCGGGATCACCGTCACGGCGCTCTGTGGCGCCCCGGCCGGTCAGGTACGAGGCGCAATACTGGTGCTCGACGTGATGGCCTCGGCGGGCCAGCTCCCGACTCAGGTGCACCTGGCCGGGGTGGCCGGAGTAATCGTGGATAACCAGCCGCAAGCCGACCTCTTGGCCTCGCGGGTGGTAAGGCGATGGGACGGTGAGCACTGCCCCGGCTGGGAGGCGGAGCCGTCCCCGTCGAAGCCCGTCGTCGATCAGCGGTCTGCTCTGCACCTAGTGCCCCTATTATCCAGACGTTTTACGGACGTATGATGACTGCCGGTATGGTATGACTGTATTTCATACCATATAGTATGTAATTGGCTCGTTCAAGTACATCATCGGTATACGCATAACGGCCGGCATCCAGGTGCCGTAGCTGTGGCCCGCCGCCGGGGTCGGCCTGCTTCAGTCAGGAGGAGCACATGTCGTTCGTGACCGCACCGCCGGAGTCGGTGAAGGCACGGTTGCGAGCGGCCGGATGACGCAACTACTCAGACCAGATCCGTCCATGTCACCGGGGGCGCGCTTCTCGCTGCGCGACTTCACCGGCGCGAACTACAGCCGGGGCAGACCGTGGCTCGTGCAGGTGTTGTGGATGCTGGTGTCGCGGTGCGTCACTATGCAGTGGTGGTGCCCCAACCGGCTGCGACTCTTCATACTGCGCAGGTTCGGTGCACGAATCGGAACCGGCACACTCATACGCCACGACGTCAAAATCCACTGGCCCTGGAAATTGGAGGTCGGACACCACACCTGGGTCGGTGAATCGACCTGGATCCTTAATCTCGAGCCGGTGGTCATTGGATCGAATACCTGTATCTCCCAAGATGTTCTGCTGTGTACTGGCAGCCACGACAGATTCAGCCCCACGTTCGAGTTCGACAATGCACCGATTGTCATCGGGGATGCGGTGTGGATCGCGGCGCGGGCGACGATACTGCGCGGCGTACTCGTCGGCGACGGCGCGACAGTTGGCGCCACCGCCGTGGTCATCGGTGATGTCTCGCCAGGAGCCACGATCCTGCCCCCGCGCTCGTACCCGAGGGTGAAGTCATGACGATCAAAAGTGTTGGGGTCAACCCGAACTGCGCACCCGCCAAGGACGGCAGGACTACGCATCGCACCAGAACGGTCCGGGTCGGACAAATTGACGTAGCCGCGGCCGGCGCACCGGTCTGGTTCGTCGCCGGCCCGGTCCGCGGGGATGCCGGGAGCCGCGCGGGCGAGGTGCTGGACAGAATGGCGGCGCTGGGTCCCCGATTCCGCGTCGGCCTGCAGCCGTCGCCATACACCACGCGGTGGAACTTCACCGAGAAACCGAGCGTGGACGCCACGCCGACCTTCGACATTTCCGGACGCGCAACAGCACAGGAGATCCTCGACCGGGTGGTGGGCCGACCGCCGGCGGCGCCGATCTCGGTGGCACAGGCTGGTGAGCATCTGTGCATCTGTTTCGATCATGGAATCGGCGACACCCGTCTGATGATGGAAGTACTGGCCGCGCTGTTGCACAACCGGGCGCCCAACGGATTCGTCGACCCGCTGCCCGCGCCGACCATCGACAGGCCGGTCCGATGGGCGTTCGCCCACTATTTGAAATCGAAACCGCGCCAGGTCATTCGGCACGTAGTCGGCCTGGCAGCCAGGGCACGGTCATCTTTCAGCGCGGGTGCGCAAGCCGCGGCCCGTGGCGATGACCGGATCGCGGGCGGCGTCGGAGACGCAACGGGCTACCGCGCGGTGTTCGTCAAGAGTGTGCCCCACCTCACCGACGAGTTGCGCACCTGGCGCGACCACACCCACCCGGATGCCTCGGTGACCGGACTGGTCATGTTGTCGATCTATCGCGCGCTGCGAGACGCCGGGATCACATTGGCCGACGACTGCGAGGTCCTGGTCGATCTTCGGCGGTTTCTTCCCGACGCGGTACAGACGCTGTCGAACTTCGTCGCGGTCACCCGTGTCAATGCCGCAGCCGGGACGTCCTACGAAAAGTTCAGCGCCGAGCTTCGCAGCACGGCCGAATCGATCGGGACGCTGGTAAAGGTAGCCGCCTACTTCGCTTCGGCCGGGGCGCTCGCAGCGGTCCGGAGCCGTCGCAAACAACCCTGGCGGGCGGCGGCCGGCCCCGCGCAACGCTCAGTGGTGTCCGTGACGATCTCGGACTTTTCGAAGACGCAGACAACCGCCAAGCTCGCGTGGGACAGGCCGATGGACGCCGAACTCGCGGTGGCGCTTCCGCCCGGCAGTGCCTCGCACCTGTCGATTGCGGTGTGGATCGCCGGCAACGGATCAGTTCAGGCGACGGCCACTTTCGCAGCGGGGTTGCTAGATCCCGACACCGTGCGAGACGCTTTGCGAGCGGCGCTGACTCCAGAAGACTTGTGCGTACCGCGGGTGAGCGCGCACAGCGGCGGCGGGGGTGGCCTCAGGTGAGGGTTCTTCACGTGGTGACGCTGGTGACGCCGGACGGTGCATATGGCGGACCGACCCGGGTCGCCGTCAACTTGTGTTCGGCCTTGCGAGACCAGGGCCATGACGCCGTGATTGCTGCCGGTGTCAGCGGATTCGATGAGCCACCGGCCGCCCTGGGCGGCGTGCCCGCCCACCTTTTTCCCGCCAGGCGGGTGATGTCGGGTTTCGGCTCTGCACCGACGCGTGCTCCGGCACTGGGGCGTTGGATCAACGAGCATGCATCGAAATTCGACATCGTGCACGTTCACCTTGCCCGAGATCTGGTTACCCTTCCTGCAGCGGCCAAGTTCCGCCGTATGCGAATTCCCTTTGTGGTGCAGACGCACGGCATGATCGCACCGCGCAGCCACCCGCTGGCGGCGCCCATCGATCGGCTGTGGACGGTCAGGCTGCTTCGCTCCGCGGCGATGGTCCTTCATCTGAACCCAGCCGAACGCCGCGATCTGTGCGCCGTCGGCGGCTCGCAACTTCGACTCCGGCAACTCCCGAATGGTGTGCCAACACCCGCTGCCACGGCCAGTAGTCGGCGGTCAGCGGCGTTACCCGAGGTGCTGTTCTTCGCAAGACTGCATCAACGCAAGAGGCCCGAGGTCTTCGCCGAAGCTGCCTTGTCTCTGTTGAGGTCAGGAGCCCGTGCACAATTCGCGATCGTCGGGCCTGTCGAGGGAGCCGACGTGGACGTTGATGCGATCATTGCGCAGGCGCGTACCGAGGGGTTCGACGAGACCTTCATTCGGCGGGAGCCCGCGGTGCCGCCGGATCTCGCCGGCGAGCGAATGACCCGTGCATCTGTCTATGTGTTGCCCGCTGTGCAGGAGCCATTCGGCATGACGGTCATCGAGGCTCTCATCCTCGGTATTCCCGTCATCATTTGCGCCGACGGCGGTCTGGCGGAGTTCGTCAGAACCCACTCTTGCGGTGTGGTTGTCGATGGTAGCCCACAGTCATTCGCGCAGGCGATAGCGGATCTGCTCGCCGATCCGTCGCACGCTCACGCCATGGGCGAGCGCGGCCGATCGGCCGTCCAAGCCACGTTCAGCATCGCCAGTGTGGGCCGCGCATTGGAAGAGATCTACGGTGAGGCTCTCGAACAGGGGTCGCAGTGACGAGTCTCAGCACTGGCCGCCCATACCGCACCTCGGCGCAAGTTGTCTTCGCCCTGGGGCTCGCGATCATTGTGGCCGTGGCACTTTGGCGGGGGTTTCTGCATGAGCACTCGGCAATGGAAGGCCTGGGTATGCGGGTCGAAGCAGACTTCAGCGCGATGCCCAACGGGCCGGCGCCCGACCATTTCGACGGAGGCCAGCCTGCGACCGTGGTATCCAGCCCCGATGACCCCGGCGACCAACTCGGAATTCAGCACGGCCGGCTGACCTATCGGCCCACAACGCACGAGACAGCCTTCGCGTATTTCAGTTCTCCCGACCTCGGTTCGTCGGTGAAGAGTATCGGCGCGCGGTTCGCCTTCCGGCCCGGATCCGGCACCCCGGGGGCAATCTCACTTGTGGTGTCGCGCGGCATCGAAAAACGTGTTCCACCGATGGTCAAGCCGCTGCCGATCAACTTCGTCGTGACGCCGATCAACTGGAATATCAGCGTGTCGCGCAGCGACAACGTACCCATGGAGGTGGTGGCCGCCGGCGGTTTTCAACAACCGCTGCGTGAAGACGGAAGTACTTATGAAGCACGTTTGGTGATCGACGGTGCTCAAGTCACCGTGGATTTGCCGGGAACTCACAGAATCGTGACAGATCCGCGCTTTTCGGAGTGGCAAGGAAGTTTCGCCACATTCGGACTCTTCTCGAACCACGGAGCCACCGACTCGATCGGCGCTTTCGAGAAGATCTGGGCGACGGGCAACAAGGGCTGAGCCATGCCAAAGGTTTGTCGATGAGCAGGGTTCGCGCCGTCTCTGGTGCCGCCGACCAGGTCTTCTCCAGTCTCAGCAACGGACTGATCATCTATGCCGTCGCGGTGGTGACGGCCACCGAATACTTCGGCCAGATTGCGTTGCTTTTGACGCTGCTCGCCGCGGCTACGGGCGTCCTTCGCGGTGCGTTGGGCACACCGCTGCTGCTGACAGCGGGACGCCCCCAGTCCGACATCAGGCGGGAGGGCTCGTTCGCGGTCACCAGCGCGCTGTTGGTCAGCCCCATCGTCGGGGGTGTCATGTGGGCAGTTGAGGGGTCAGGCATCCGCCTGCCGACGATGTTGATCATTGCCGCGACACCGATCGTGCTCGTGGAAGACGTTCTGCGGTACGTCGCCATCGCCCAAGGCCGGCCACACGTTGCGGCCCTCTGCGACGGCGTGTGGTTCCTCGGTTCGGCCGCACTGTTGGTGGCAACATGGTTTCACTTGCCGGTGGCGACCACCGGCTACCTCATTGGTGGATGGACCGGCCTGGCCTTCCTTGCTCTAGTCGGAATGTTGGTCGCTGTTCGCATCGCCCCGGCGCTGCGACAGTATCCGGGTTGGATCTGCGATGGCTGGCAAGATCGAGCGCGATATGGGGCCGAGTCCGGCCTCGAGCAAACGACGGCGTTCGCAGTGCTGCTGTTCGCCGCCGTCGTTTTGAGTCCCGAGGTCACCGCCGCACTACGCGGCGCCACGGCATTACTGGCACCCATCGCGATCGCGGCGAGTGCAATTCCGTTGGTGCTGATCCCAGAGAGCAAACGACTGAACATGGCACCGCGGCAAGTGTGGAACTCTTTGGCACGAATCGCTCTCATCACGACCGCGGGGTCAATCCTACTTGGCGTGGCGCTGTTCTTCATGCCTGTGTCCGTCGGCGAACTCGTCCTCGGTCGTACATTCGGAGCAACACAAGCGATCGCTCCGATCATCGCCCTGGAGTACGCAATTGGAGCGTGGATCATCGCGGTGACGATCTTCTTGCGCACCTTCAACCGAAGCGCCGATGCGCTGAAACTCAAGGTCGGCTATGTGCTGGTCGTGCTCGTGATGGTACTCGGCGGTGGGGTGCTTTTCCGCACCGCCGGGGGAGTTGCAGCAGGTATCGCGACGGCGACCACGTTTACCGCGGCAGTGGCTCTGCTCCGGTTCAAACCGTGGGCCACGCCCGCCAGCCCTTTCAGAACGGAACGCTTGCAGCCGGTGGCCCGTTCCGAGGCCGCGGGAGCTTTCGCCGGGGCTTACCTTCTGAACACCGTTGTGCCGCGACCGATCCCACTGGCGACGAGGCTGCGTCTGCAAGAGACGGCCCAGTTGTACAGGGCGCTTATCACGCTGTGGTGTTTTGCCACATTGGCAGTGTTCGTCCCCGTGGCGATCATCCGCTTCACCGGTATTCCGACCAGCTCATCTTGGCTTTGGTCAGTGCCGATGACAGCGATCTGCGCCGCGCGGTTAGCCTGGCTGATAGGCAACGGTGAACGGCGGCTGTTCGAGCTGATGTTCTGGGGTTACAGCTACGCGTTTCTGTGCTTGGCCCCCTTGGCTCAGCTTCGAGAAAACCACTGGCCCAACACCGTTCCTCGCGTCGACGTTACGTGCACCACCGCGGCCGCATTGATGGTCATCGTCGGATGTTGCGCATTCCTTGCCGGTGCCGGTTTGGACAACGTCACGTCAGTGCGGCGGTGTGATCACCCGGCGAAGCGCACCCACGACACGGCCAAACAGAGATTCACCGTTAATTACCGCCGCACCATGCTGCTTTGCGTGTTTGCCATTGTCACGGACACGTACTACATCTCACAAGTCGGCTGGCTTCTTTTCCTGAAAAGCCGCTACGAAGTATCCGAGACCGAACGCGCAGTTTGGCCGCACGACAACTTGGGCGTGATCATGCGAGCGTGCAGCTACATGGCGTTACTGGTGGCCTTCGTCGCGCTGATGCACTTCCGCAAAGAAGCGAAGAGTGCACGTATGGGGGGAGAGAACATCTCCACAACCGTCATGCGCAGCAGCATGGCACTGCTCGTCATCGTCGGCATTCTCTTGGCGAACAGCATGAATCCGATATCGAACGCGCGCTACCTCTCCGGGACTGCAATTCTAGCCGCTGCCACCGTCTTTGGGCTGTTTGCTACCAGGCGGCGCTTCCGTATTACCGCGTGCGGATTCCTTGCCGGCATGCTCGTAATCTTCCCACTCGCTGACGCATTCCGCGTCAGCCGGCAGGCCGAGCTGAAGTCAACCAGCCCCATCCAGTCACTGCTGTCAGCTGATTACGATTCCTTCGCGGAACTGATGAACGGATATCTGGTCGCCGCGCGGGACGGGATCGTGCCCGGTAAGCAGTTCTCAGGTGTGCTGCTGTTTTGGCTGCCAAGGTCTTTGTGGACTCATAAGCCCGTCGACACAGGAATATACATCGCGAACGTGCGTGGCTACTCCTTCACCAATCTGTCCGCACCCTTGTGGATCGAGTTCTATCTGAACGGTGGTTGGGTCCTGCTCGCCGTCGCCATGCTCGCCCTGGGCTTTGGCCTGCATCGCTGGGACACCCGGCTGAACGCTCAATTCGATCTCGGCCGAATACCGGGCGTTCTTGGATGCATTCTGCCGTTCTACCTGATGATCCTGCTGCGCGGTTCACTTCTGCAGGCCACTTCCTTCCTGTTTTTCATCCTGGCGTTCTCAACTTTCGTGCAGCGAACGAAAGCGAATGCTCGACCACGTGCGCCCACTGTCCCGTTCGAACCACCGCCCGCGTTCGGGGTCGAACATCTGAGGACGAATTATGCCCGCGCGTAACACGCTGCGCGGCGTGCGCCGCGGAATCCTTGTGACTGCCATCGCGGCGTTGACGTGGGCGGTCGGCGGCCCGGTCTACCACGAGCTGCGCGGAAACGGCGGCCCGCACAACCAAGCCGAACCACATGACGTCGCGCCGTCGGTATCGACGATGTTCGACTACCAACCCACGTTGCTCGCCGTGGGCGACTCGTACGCCGTCAGCTATCCCGACATGGTCGCCGACAAAATGGGTTGGAGTCTGGCCGTCGATGCCCAGGACAGCACCGGCTTCGTGCACGGCACCGACGACGCCTCACCTCCGCATGTGCCGTTCATTGATCGCCTCGATCGGGATGCGGCGACCTATCACGTCGACTACGTCCTCATCGACGGCGGCCGGAACGACCTCGACGAGTTACCGGAACGGGTGGTGGCGGCGGCTGACGAGTACGTCAAGAAGGTCCACTTACAGTGGCCGGCCGCCAAGATTGTCATCATGCTTCCCTCCTATGCCACACCGGATGCGGCGGACAACTACGCCGCCGTGGCGGAAGGACTTCGTCGCACGGCCGAAAGCGTGGGAGCCTATGTGATCGATCCGGTGGCGCAGCGCTGGTATCGCGACGTCGACGTGAAGCCCATGCTGTGGCAGGACGGCATCCACCTCAACGTCAACGGTGACACCTATTACGCAGATAAGATAATCGAGAACCTGAGGCAAATGTTCGACGCCAAGCCCACGTTGCTCGTCGTCGGCGATTCGTTCGCCAGCGGAACCGGTGACCCTCGATTCGTCACCTACCCGTATTTGGTTGCCGACAAAATGGGCTGGAACCTGGCCCTCGATGCCCAAGGCGGTACCGGCTTCGTTCACCGCGTGGACAATTATTCACCTCCGCATGTGCCGTTCGTTGATCGCCTGGATCGGGATGCGGCGATGTATCACTATCACGTCGACTACGTTCTCATCGACGGCGGCCGAAACGACCTCGGTGACCTACCGGAGCCAGTCGTGGCGGCAGCTGACGAGTACATCAAGAAGGTTCATGCGGAGTGGCCGGCCGCCAAGATCGTCATCATGCTGCCCTCCTATGTCACACCGGATGTGGCAGACAACTATCCCGCCGTTGCGCAAGGACTTCGCCGCACGGCCGAAAGCGTGGGAGCCTATGTGATCGATCCAGTGGGGCAACACTGGTATCACGACATCGACGTGAGGCGACTGCTGGGGCGTGACCACACTCACTTCAACGGCGACGGCAATATCTATTACGCAGACAAGATCATCAACAACCTGAAGCAAATGGGGTTCGCCTCGTGACGGGCATGGTGGCGTTGCTGGCCATCATTCGCAAAAAGTTGTTGGTGCTCGTCATGTGGACCTTATTGGGCGCTGCCGCTGCCGGCGGGATAAACATGGTGCTGCCGGTGGTCTACGAGGCAAGCGCGAGGATCATGATCGCGGCGCCGTACTGGAACGACTCCACTGCGCTCGCCGATCCAAACCTGGGCGGCGGCAAGACGCTGGCGTACGGTGACGAATTCACCCAGCAGCGCATGGCCAGCTACGCACGGCTGGTGACAACACCGCTGGTCACCGACCAGGTTATCAAGCGACTGCAGTTGGGGGAGTCCGCCGAAGACCTCGCCAAGAAGCTGAGCGGTCACATCGTTGCCGACACCGTCGTACTACAAGTAACGGCGCATGACGCCTCCCCGGTGAAAGCGGCGTCGATCGCTGATGCGATTGCGCAGCGGACCGTCGACGTCATCAAGGAAGTCGAGCGCCCGCCCTACGCCGTGGCGTCTCCGATTCAACCGGTACTCACCGAACCAGCATCCGTTCCGTCACGGCCCATCTCGCCGCGAACGCTGCTGAACATCGTCTCGGGAGCGATCGTCGGGTTCTTGCTCGGGCTGACCTATGTCACCGCGTACGCCGCCGTACGAGAAAGCCGACAGCTGGCCCGATTCCGGGGCGACGACGCCCATGCCGGTGAACTCCAGGGCATACTCGGTGTGCTCGCGACCGACAACCACCTACCCCTCGACGAAGCCCACAGCGACGCCAAGCTCCTGCGCCTGGAAGTCGCCCATCGCCTGACCGAGGCCGGCATCCAATCATTGGTGATGACATCGGCCCGGGCCACCCCAGCCACCGGCATCGTTGCAGCGTTGCTCGCCAACGCCTTTGCTGAAGCGGGATCGCCCACCATTGTCGTGTGCGCCGACTTCGCCGCCGAACACGACGACTCGACCGTCGGATTAGGAGACCTGCTCTGCGCGCATGCGACCCTGGACTCGGCCATCCAGTCGGATGAGCACAGCGGAATCAGCTGGATTCCGGCCGGCACCCCGCCGGTAAATCCGACAAGGGAACTTACCGGCCCGAAGATGCGTGAGCTTTTGACCGACCTGTCCGGCCGCTACCGGCATACCATCGTCGTCGGCCCGGCTGTACTCGAGTCAGCCGATGCGGTGGACGTGGCGAGCCAGCTCGGCGCATCGATTCTGGTCGACCTCGTCCCGCAAACGGCCGCGGGCGAGCTTCGCGAAAGTGAAAGGCTACTTCGGCTGGCCCGGGGCATGTACCTGGGACGGGTCGTTGTTGCCGGTCAGGCGGTCTCACAGCATGTCGAGATGCCGCAGTTCGATCGTCTGCGTCTAGCCGGATGAGTCAGTCAAACACCGCGAGCGGAGAACCATGGAACTATTGATAAGAGGCTGGACGAAGTTGCGGCAGCGATGGCCGATCTTGCTTGCATGTCTGGCCGTCGCGGCAGTCGGTGTGGCGATTTACCACACTGGCGCCGCCAAGAATTACACCGCGTCCACCGAGTTGTTCCTCCGGGCTCCTGATGTGAAGACCTCCGCGGGTGCATATCAGGGCGATCTGTTCTCCCGACAAAGGGCGCAAACATACGTCAACATGTTTCACAGCGACGAGCTGGCGCAAATGGTGATCGACAAGCTCGACCTGAAAGTAACACCACAGCAGCTCATGTCCCAGGTCTCGGCAGCCACAGTGAAAGACACTGTGCTGATGGTTGTTTCAGTCATCGACGGCAACCGTCAG
The DNA here is from genome assembly GCF_050700595.1 of Mycobacterium sp. GTDB lineage: Bacteria > Actinomycetota > Actinomycetes > Mycobacteriales > Mycobacteriaceae > Mycobacterium. The sequence continues at coordinate 9,410 of NZ_JBOHHI010000088.1, read as the reverse complement.
CACGCGGCCAATATCGCGAATGCATATGGCGACGTCCTGGGAACCTACGTCGCCAAGCTCGAAAACGTCAGCAATAACCCAGACATTCCGCCCCTGATCCAGGTGGTGTCAAAGGCGAATCCAGCCAGCGCCAAGGCTTCTGGATACCCGACGTCGATGGTTGCGTTCGCGGCAGCCGTCGTGGCTCTGCTCGTTGCGATCGGTTTGATCTGGTTCCTCGAGCATTTCGACACCAAAGTGAGGTCGCGACGCCAGGTCGAGGCGATCACCGGGAGCGACATCCTTGGCAAGCTGCCCAAAACCCGTGCGCTCGGTTCAAAGGGCAACGTCGCTCAAGCGTTTGACGATTCCGAGGAATTCAGGCAGGCGGCATTGCGGCTCAGCCTCAATGTCGAGTCCGTGCTGCAGCGGCTACCCAGGATCAAAACCGAAATCCCACCCGTCGTCGCCCTTGTGGCCGGCCATCGCGGAGACGGCGGCACGGTCGCGACGCAGGCTCTGGCGCGAGCGTTCGCCGACCGCGGACGCACGGTAGGGGTCGTTCGATTGGCCGCAGACCAGCAGCAATCGGAGGAGACCAATCTGGTCGTGGCGGGCGCTGCGTTGGCGGAGGCGGAGAACCGGACCGACCCGGTGACAACCGTGTCATGCTCGACGGCAGGGTTGAGTACGGAGATCCGCAGCCGCGACGCCCTGCTCCTGCAGAGCGATGTCGTCCTGGTCGAAACACCTGCGTTCCACGAATCGATCGATGCCCAACTGGCTCTCGGCGTGGCGGACGCGGTGGTACTCGTCGTACGGCCGATCGCCACCACGACACTTTCGCTATCGCAACTGGTCGCCGGGATCAAAGCACTCGATATGCCGGTGCTTGGTGTCCTCGTCAACCTCGCGACGGAGTCCTCGACGATGGAAGGGTCCTACCTTTGATGAGGTGCTCGCGCTCATTCAGCCGGCCTGATACCGCGGGAACACACCTGTCGGCTCCGGCAGCTCCGTGCCGGGCACCAGCCGAGTGCCGATCGCACTGAACGTCCGCTGGTCCTTCCGTTGGCCGAGCAAGTCGAGCAGGTTGCCCGCCGACTCGGGCATGACCGGCTGGATCAGCAATGCCGCGATGCGCACCGCCTCGCACGTCACGTAGAGCACGGTGCGGAATCTGGCCTGATCGGCCTCGGACTCGCTCTTGCGCAGCACCCACGGCTGCTGCACGGAGAAGTACTTGTTCGCCGCGCCGAGCATCAACCAGATCGCCTCCAGGGCCAAATGCATTGCTTGCCCGTCGAAATCGGCACGCACCCGCTCCAGTAGACCGTCGGCGACCGACAGCAGCCCGGTGTCGTCGGTGGTGAATCCGGCTGGCTCCGGGACGATTCCACCGAGGTTGCGGGCCACCATCGACAGCGACCGCTGGGCCAGGTTGCCCAGTTCGTTGGCCAGGTCGGTGTTGATCCGGGTGACGATCGCCTCGTCGCTGTAGCTGCCGTCCTGGCCGAACGGCACCTCCCGCAGCAGAAAGTAGCGCACCTGGTCCACGCCGAACGTCTCGACCAGCGCCACCGGGTCGATCACGTTGCCCACCGACTTGCTCATCTTCTCGCCACGGTTCAGCAGAAACCCGTGCGCGAAAACCCTTCGGGGCAACTCGATTCCGGCTGACATCAGAAATGCCGGCCAGTACACGGTATGGAACCGGATGATGTCCTTGCCGATCATGTGCAGATCGGCCGGCCAGTACCGGCGGAACAACTCCGAGCCGGTGTCGGGGTAGCCCACCCCGGTCAGGTAGTTGGTCAACGCGTCCACCCAGACGTACATGACGTGGTCGGGATGGTCCGGCACCGGCACACCCCAGTCGAACGACGTGCGGGAGATCGACAGGTCACGCAGTCCGCCGGAGACGAAGCTGACCACCTCGTTGCGCCGCACCTCCGGTCCGATGAAGTCCGGGTTGGCCTCGTAGTGGGCCAGCAGCTTGTCGGCATACGCCGAGAGCCGAAAGAAATAGGTCTGCTCCTCGGTCCAGGTCACCGGTGCGCCAGTCTCGGTGGCCACCCGGGTGCCGTCGTCGAGCAGTCTGGTCTCCGATTCGACGAAGAACCGCTCGTCGCGCACCGAATACCACCCGGCGTAGGTGTCCAGGTAGATATCGCCGGCCGCCGACATGCGCCGCCAGATCTCCTTGGAGGCCTCGTGGTGGTCGGCGTCGGTGGTGCGGATGAACCGGTCGAAGGAGATGTTCAGCCGCTCCTGCAGCCGCTGGAACACATCGGAGTTACGCCGGGCAAAGTCTGCGGTCGGAATACCCTCTGCCGCAGCCGTTTCGGCCATTTTCAGACCGTGCTCGTCGGTCCCGGTCAGAAACCGCGCGTCGAAGCCATCGAGCCGCTTGAACCGCGCGATCGCGTCGGTGGCGACGTACTCATACGCGTGCCCCAGGTGCGGTGCGGCATTGGGGTACGTGATCGCGGTGGTGACGTAGTACGGCTTCATTGAAACCTCACCTTATTGTGTGCGGGTGAGTTCTAACCGGCCCGGTAAGCGAGAAGCGCCGCCCGCGCCGGAGCCGTTGAGCCCGCTGGTCGACGCGCACACCCATCTCGACGCGTGCGGCGCAGCGGACGCCGACGCGGTGCGGGCCATCGTCGACCGCGCGGCGGCCGTCGGGGTCACCGCGGTGGTCACCATCGCCGACGACCTGGACTCGGCGCGCTGGGTGACCCGCGCGGCGGAGTGGGACCAGCGGGTCTACGGGGCGGTCGCGCTGCACCCGACGCGAGCGGACGCGCTGACCGACGCCGCCCGGGCCGAGATCGAGCGACTGGCCGCCCATCCACGGGTGGTGGCGATCGGTGAGACCGGGCTGGATCTGTACTGGCCGGGCCGGTTGGCCGGCTGCGCGGAGCCCGGTGTCCAGCGTGCCGCGTTCGCCTGGCACATCGACCTCGCCAAGCGCACCGGTAAGCCGCTGATGATCCACAACCGCGAGGCCGACACCGAGGTACTCGACGTATTGCGCGCCGAGGGCGCGCCCGACACGGTGATCTTTCACTGCTTCTCGTCGGACACTGCGATGGCGCGCAGCTGCGTCGACGCCGGCTGGCTGATCAGCCTGTCCGGGACGGTGAGCTTCCGCAACGCACGCGACCTGCGCGACGCGGTTCCGCTGATCCCGCCGGAGCAGCTGCTGGTGGAGACCGATGCGCCGTTTCTGGCGCCGCATCCCTACCGGGGCGCACCCAACGAGCCGTACTGCCTGCCCTACACAGTGCGAGCGTTGGCCGAGCTCGTCGACCGGCCGGCCGGGGAACTTGCCCAAGTCACCACCGGCAACGCCCACCGGGCTTATGGGCTGAGTTCCTAAGAGTCCAGTAAGAGCCTGAAAAGAACCTGGCGCCAGAGTTGCTTGATCCAGGCCGGTTCGTTACCGTCTTGTGATCATACGGGTGGGGCCCTTTTGGGCCCCTTTGCTATGTCACTGGGTTGTTGCTGAAGTTATTGCTGAGGTCGGGAATTAGCGGACGTTGAACGTACTCACCAGGCTGCACCAGACTCCTTCGCCGATTCTGCGGTTTCTGGTCCTCGCATTGCTCCTGGTGCTGGCCTATGCCGGAAGTTTGGCGGTCGCCGCCCACAAGACTGTGACGCTGAGCGTCGACGGAACAGCGCTGACGGTGACAACGATGAAGTCGCGGGTGACCGACATCCTCAAGGAGAACGGGTTCGACGTCGGTGAGCGTGACGACCTGTACCCGGCCGGGGACCAGCGGGTGCACGACGCCGATGCCATCGTGCTGCGGCGCAGCCGGCCGCTGCAGATCTCGCTGGACGGTCACGACGCCAACCAGGCGTGGACGACGGCATCCACCGTCGACGAGGCGCTGGCCCAGCTCGCGATGACCGACACCGCGCCGGCTGCCGCATCTCGCGGTAGCCGCGTTCCGCTGGCCGGGATGGCCCTGCCGATCGTCAGCGCCAAGGCGGTGGAGCTCGACGACGGCGGGATGCTGCGCAACGTGCATCTGGCCGCGGCCAATGTCGGTGCCCTGTTGGCCGCCGCTGGCGTGCCGTTGGAGCAGAGTGACCAGGTGACTCCGGGTGCGGCGGCACCCGTGGTCGACGGAATGCACGTCCAGGTCACCCGCAACCGCATCGAGAAGGTCACCGAGCGGGTGCCGCTGGCCCCGCCCAGGCGGCGCATCGAGGACCCGGAGATGAACATCAGCCGGGAGATCGTCGAAGACCCGGGAACGCCGGGCACCCAGGACGTGACGTTCGCGGTGGCCAAGGTCAACGGCGTCGAGACCGGACGGCTGCCAGTCGCCAACGCCGTGGTGACACCGGCCCGCGAGGCGGTGGTGCGGATCGGCACCAAACCGGGCACCGATATTCCCGACGTGGGCAACGGGTCGGTCTGGGACGCCGTCGCGCGGTGCGAGGCCGGCGGGAACTGGGCAATCAACACCGGCAACGGGTATTACGGCGGTGTGCAGTTCGACCAGGGCACCTGGGAGCGCAACGGGGGACTGCGCTATGCCCCGCGCGCCGATCTGGCCACCCGCGAGGAGCAGATCGCGGTTGCCGAGGGGCTACGGGCGCAGCGGGGCTGGAGCCCCTGGCCCGTGTGCGGTGGTCGGCGCTGACCATTCGGCTACTCGGACGAACCGAGATCAGGCGGCTGGCCAAGGAACTCGGATTCCGGCCACGGAAATCGCTGGGGCAGAACTTCGTCCACGATCCCAACACCGTCCGCCGGGCAGTGTCGGCGTCGGGGGTGCACCGTCACGACCACGTGCTGGAAGTCGGCCCCGGACTGGGCTCGCTGACCCTGGCATTGCTCGACCGGGGCGCGGTGGTCAGTGCCGTCGAGATCGACCCGGTGCTGGCCGGCCGACTGCCGAAGACCGTCGCCGAGCACTCGCACAGTGAAATCAGCCGGCTGGGTGTGCTCAACCGCGATGTGCTGACCATCGGTCCCGACGACCTCGACGGTGAGCCGACCGCGCTGGTAGCCAACCTGCCGTATAACGTCGCCGTTCCGGCGTTGTTGCATCTGCTGGCGGAATTCCCGTCGATCCGCACCGTGCTGGTGATGGTGCAAGCCGAGGTTGCCGAACGGCTTGCCGCCGAACCCGGCGGCAAGGACTACGGGGTGCCCAGCGTCAAGGTCCGTTTCTTCGGACGGGTGCGGCGCCAGGGCACCGTGTCGCCGACGGTGTTTTGGCCGATCCCGCGGGTCTACTCCGGGCTGGTGCGCATCGACCGCTACGAAACCTCACCCTGGCCCACCGACGAAACTTTCCGTCGCCAGGTTTTCGAATTGATCGACATCGCATTCGCTCAGCGGCGCAAGACATCCCGGAACGCCTTCGCCCAATGGGCGGGCGCGGGCAACGAATCCGCGAACCGGCTGCTCGCTGCCAGCATCGACCCGGCACGCCGCGGCGAGACGCTGACCATCGACGACTTCGTGCGGTTGCTGGTCCGTTCCGGTATGGCTCAGGCCGGCTAACGGTCCATCGCCCGGGTGACGTGTTCGACCAACTCCGTGCACGATTGGTAACGCACCTCGGAGTCTCTCGCCATGGCCCTGGCGACGACCGTGTCGAACGCACGCGACGCCCACGAGACGTCGTGCGAGATCCGAGGTGGTATGCCGCGTAGGTGTGCATTCACCAGTTCGGTCGAGTTGTCGGCTGCGAACGGTGGTGCGCCGGTGAGTAACTCGACCGCAGAGCAGGCCAACGCGTATTCGTCGGTCGCTGCCGTCGGCGCCCGACCGCACAGCACTTCCGGAGCTGCATACGGCAACGACGCCTGAACGTCCTTGGGGCGGCGAAAGACATCGTCAACGACCGCATGTGCCACGCCGAAATCGATCAGGCACGCTCCGCTGCGCGAGAAGTCCTTGGCGACAAGGATGTTGGCCGGCTTGACGTCGCCGTGGACGATACCTTGACCATGCACATAATCCAGCGCGTCGGCGATCTGCCGCAGCGCCGCGAGCTGATCCGTTACCCGCTGCAAGTGGGTGGATTTGCCACCGTCGACGAATTGCATCGCCAGCCAGAATGGCCCGTGCTCGTACACCGTGATGATATGCGGATGGCTGAGCCGGTGCGCGAACTCGAATTCTCGGTTCAGGCGGGCAAGTTCTGCCGGGCGGCGATGGTCTGCGCCGAGCACCTTCAGCGCAACCGGTTGATCGGGCTCGCCCGCTTTGTGCCCCCGGTACACCGTCGCATGACCGCCGCGGCCGGCTTCACGGTCGAGGACGTAGCCGCGGATTTCACCAGCGGCGTCAACCATGACCCCCAGAGTAGATTCCGGCGATAGTCTCGTGCGGTGCCGTTGGAGGGGAACACCGCTGCTGAGTGGGTGCCGACTGGATCGGTGACCGTGCGTGCGCCCGGCAAGATCAACCTGTACCTGGCCGTCGGCGATCGCCGCGACGATGGGTATCACGAACTGACGACGGTGTTTCAGGCGGTCTCGCTGGTTGACGAGGTGACGGTCCGCAACGCTGATGTGCCGTCGCTCGAACTGTCCGGCGAGGGCGTCGGCCAATTACCCACCGACGAGCGCAACCTGGCCTGGCAGGCCGCCGAGCTGATGGCCGACCACGTCGGCCGGGCGCCCGATGTCTCGATCTTGATCGACAAGTCGATACCGGTGGCCGGCGGCATGGCCGGTGGCAGCGCGGACGCCGCGGCGGTGCTGGTCGCGATGAACGCGCTGTGGGAGCTGGCTGTGCCGCGCCGCGACCTGCACATGCTGGCGGCGCGGCTGGGCAGTGACGTGCCGTTCGCGCTGCATGGCGGCACCGCATTGGGTACCAGCCGCGGTGAGGAGCTGGCCACGGTGCTGGCCCGCAACACCTTCCATTGGGTGTTGGCGTTCGCCGAGGGCGGTTTGTCCACTTCGGTGGTGTTCGGCGAGCTGGACCGTATCCGGCTCGGCCGGAAGGGGAAAGCCGGGTCCCCGCCGCAACTGGACGAGCCCGGGCCGGTACTGGCGGCGCTCGCGGCCGGCGACCCCGAGCAGCTGGCTCCGCTGCTGGGCAATGAATTGCAGGCGGCCGCGGTGAGCATGGATCCCGCCTTGCGGCGCGTCTTGCGCGCCGGCGTGCAGGCGGGCGCGCTGGCGGGCATGGTGTCGGGTTCGGGGCCGACGTGCGCCTTTCTGTGCCGATCGTCGCCGGCGGCCGTCGATGTCGGTACCCAGCTGTCGGGGGCCGGTGTTTGCCGCACCGTGCGGGTGGCCAGCGGGCCGGTACACGGCGCCCGGGTGGTGCCCACGCCCGTCACCGGCGCGTGACACCCCGCGCCGATTTGACCCGCAGGTTTGGCGGTTACTTAAGAGGAGTTTAAGATGTTCCGCGGTGACGGATACGGGTCAAGAAGTGCGTCGGGTCTATTTGCCTGCCGAGCATGCCGGTGGGCGGTCCATGCACCCCGTAAGTGCGGGCCGTCGCCGTGTCCTCGCCGACGCCGCAATGTTGCGCGAGGTCACTGACCTATCACGGATTCGAGACCTAACCGCTCCCCAATTGTGTGCGCGAGCCTATCGCGAGGCGCCACCTGGCAAGGGGAACCTGGGAATAACGGGTCCGTGGAAAACGCCGGTGCCGAGGAGGTTTCCGTGAGCAGGTTTACCGACAACATGTTCCGCAACGCTCGCGAGAGTACGAAGGGCATGGTGACCGGCGAACCGCACCACCCGGTCCGGGAAACCTGGAGTGAAATCCACCAGCGCGCCCGCCGGGTGGCCGGTGGCTTGGCCGCAGCCGGGATGGGCCACGGCGACGCGGTCGGTGTACTGGTCGGCGCGCCTGCCGAGATTGCGCCGTTAGCACAAGGGCTGTGGATGCGGGGTGCCAGTCTGACCATGCTGCACCAGCCCACACCGCGCACCGACCTGGCGGCCTGGGCGGAGGACACCACCACCGTCATCGACATGATCGAGGCGAAATCGGTCATCGTGTCCGACCCGTTCATGGCGGCCGCGCCGGTGCTGGAGGATCGCGGTGTCACGGTGCTGACCGTCGAGCAGCTACTGGCCGCCGACCCGATCGACCCGATCGACACCGACGAGGACGATCTGGCGCTGATGCAGCTGACGTCGGGCTCCACCGGCTCGCCTAAAGCCGTCCAGATCACCCACCGCAACGTCTACTCCAACGTCGAAGCGATGTTCGTCGGCGTCAGGTACAACACCGAGACCGATGTGATGATCAGCTGGCTGCCGCTTTTCCACGACATGGGAATGATCGGCTTTTTGACTGTCCCGATGTACTTCGGCGCCGAGCTGGTCAAGGTCACCCCGATGGACTTCCTGCGCGACACGCTGCTGTGGGCCAAGTTGATCGACAAGTACAAGGGCACCTTCATTTGTGGCCCGAACTTCGCCTACTCACTGTTCGCCAAGCGGCTGCGCAAGCAAGCCAAACCCGGCCAATTCGACCTGTCGACTCTGCGGATCGCGATGTCGGGCGCCGAACCGGTAGACCCCGCCGACGTCGAGGACCTGATCGACGCCGGCAGGCCGTTCGGCCTGCGGCCCGAGTCCATCCTGCCCGCCTACGGCATGGCGGAGACCACGCTGGCGGTGGCGTTCTCGCCGGTTGAGGAGGGACTCGTCGTGGACGAGGTGGATGCCGACCTGCTGGCTGCGCTGCGTCGCGCGGTGCCGGCCACCAAGGGCAACACCCGCCGGTTGGCCTCGCTCGGTCCGCTGCTCGACGGTCTGGAGGCCCGCATCCTCGACGAGGACGGCACTGTGCTGCCGCCGCGCGGGGTTGGCGTGATCGAGTTGCGCGGCGAGTCGCTGACCCCGGGTTACATCACGATGGGCGGATTCATATCGGCGCAGGACGAGCACGGTTGGTATGACACCGGCGACCTCGGCTACCAGATGGAGAACGGCCACATCGTGGTGTGCGGCCGCGTCAAGGACGTCATCATCATGGCCGGCCGCAACGTCTACCCGACCGACATCGAACGGGCCGCATGCCGCGTCGAGGGTGTACGTCCGGGCTGCGCGGTGGCCGTGCGGCTCGATGCCGGGCATTCCCGGGAGACGTTCGCCGTCGCGGTCGAGTCCAATGCCTTCGAGGATCCCGCCGAGGTGCGCCGTATCGAGCACCAGGTCGCACACGAGGTCGTCAGCGAGGTAGACGTGCGACCCCGCAACGTCGTGGTGCTCGGTCCGGGAACCATCCCGAAGACGCCGTCGGGCAAGCTGCGCCGGGCCCACTCCGTCACGCTGGTCAGCTAGGTTCCGCGCGTCCATCAGCCGCGAGCGTGCGCAAACCCGGGTTTCCACGCGGCGTAGTAAGAGGGTTATGCCGAAGAGTATTGATGTAGAAGACGTCCTCCTGGTGTCGTTGACGGGCTTGGTATCCCAATACA
>NZ_JBOHHI010000087.1:0-6059 GCF_050700595.1 Mycobacterium sp. | reverse complement strand
CCAGCGGCTCTTGTGGTCCGTGGAGATGCCGAGGCGGAAACCGTTCGGGTTGATCTTCTGCCCCATCAGGCCTTCCGTCCCTTCTTGGTCGTGGTCTTGGTCGCTGTCTTGGTCGCTGTCTTGGTCGCTGTCTTGGACGATGTGGCCGGCTTGTCGTCCTCGACTGCGGGCTGGACCACCAAGGTGATGTGACTGGTCCGCTTGTTGATCCGGGAGGCCCGACCCTGGGCTCGCGGACGCCACCGCTTCATCGTCGGACCCTCGTCGACCATCGCCTTGGTGACGAGCAGCCCGTTGCGGTCGAGTCCCTCGGTGGTCTCGGCGTTCGCGACCGCGCTCTCGAGAACCTTGTAGATCGTCTCGCTGGCCGCCTGCGGTGCGAACTTCAGCAGGCCCAGCGCGTCGTCGACCCCCAGGCCGCGCACCATGTCGACGACACGGCGCGCCTTCATCGGGGTGATCCGGACGAAGCGCACGGTCGCGAAAGCCCCGGGCTGGTCACCCAGCAGGCTCTCGCGACGGGCACTGACCCGCCTTCGCTCCATAACGCTCATCGTTTGGTTCTCTCTCAACTCATCGGTGGTTGGCCGCCGGTCCGCCTCAGCGGCGGCGGGCCTTCCGGTCGTCCCTGACGTGGCCCCGGTAGGTACGTGTCGGGGCGAACTCCCCCAGCTTGTGACCCACCATCGAGTCGGTGACGAACACCGGCACATGCTTGCGGCCGTCGTGCACGGCGATCGTGTGGCCGATCATGGCCGGCACGATCATCGAGCGACGCGACCAGGTCTTGATGACGCTGTGCGTGCCCTTCTCGTTCTGGCCGTCCACCTTCTTCATCAGGTGGCCGTCCACGAACGGGCCCTTCTTCAGGCTGCGAGGCATCGCTTGGCTCTCCTTCTTCCGCTGAGTTTCTTACGCTCAGCGCTTCTTGCCGGTGCGGCGGCGGCGGACGATCAGCGCGTCGCTGGACTTGCGCTTGCGAGTGCGGCCCTCGGGCTTGCCCCACGGTGAGACCGGGTGGCGACCACCGGAGGTCTTGCCCTCGCCGCCACCGTGCGGGTGGTCGACCGGGTTCATCACGACACCACGCACCGTCGGGCGCTTGCCCTTCCAGCGCATCCGGCCGGCCTTGCCCCAGCTGATGTTCGACTGCTCGGCGTTCCCCACCTCACCGACGGTGGCGCGGCAGCGCACGTCGATGCGGCGGATCTCACCGCTGGGCATCCGCAGCGACGCGTAACTGCCCTCCTTGCCGAGCAACTGGATGCTCGACCCGGCCGAGCGGGCCAGCTTGGCACCGCCACCCGGCCGCAGCTCCACCGCGTGGATCAAGGTGCCGGCCGGGATGTTCCGCATCGGCAGGTTATTGCCCGGCTTGATGTCGGCGTTGGGGCCCGACTCCACCACATCGCCCTGTGAAAGTCCCTGCGGCGCGATGATGTAGCGCTTCTCGCCGTCCAAGTAATGCAGCAGCGCGATGTTGGCGGTGCGGTTCGGGTCATACTCGATATGCGCGACCTTCGCGTCGACGCCGTCCTTGTCGTTGCGGCGGAAGTCGATCACTCGATAGGCGCGCTTGTGTCCGCCACCCTTGTGGCGGGTGGTGATCCGGCCGTGCGCGTTGCGTCCACCGCGACCGTGCCGCGGACGCACCAACGACTTCTCCGGAGTAGAGCGGGTGATCTCGGCGAAGTCGGAGACGCTGGCGCCGCGACGGCCCGGAGTCGTCGGCTTGTACTTTCGAATTCCCATGTCTGTTGAGTCTCTCTATCCTCGGCTACGCCGGTGCCCCGAACAGGTCGATCGGCTTGCTGCCCGGCGCCAGCGTGACAATGGCGCGTTTGGTGTTCTTTCGCTTGCCGTATCCGGTCCTGGTGCGCTTGCGCTTGCCCTGTCGGTTCGCGGTGTTCACCGCGGCCACCTTGACCGAAAAGATCTTCTCGATCGCGATCTTGATCTGCGTCTTGTTCGAGTCGGGGTGCACCAGGAATGTGTAGACGTTGTCGTCGATCAACGCGTAGGACTTCTCCGAGATGACCGGCGCCAAGATGATGTCGCGGGGATCAGTGACAGTCGCCATCAGGCCGAAACCTCCTCGGCGGTCTTAGTGGCGGCGGCGATGTAGGCGCCCAGTGCCTCGACCGAAAACACCACATCGTCGGCGCGCAACACGTCGTAGGTGTTGAGCTGGTCGGGAGCCAGCACGTGCACACCGGGCAGGTTGCGCACGCTTTTGGCGCCGGTCTCATCGCTGCGTCCGATCACCACCAGCACCTGCTTGCGGTCGGTCAGTGTCTTCAGAAAAGCCTTGGCACTCTTGGTCGACGGAGTCTGGCCCGACACCAGCTCGGTGATCGCGTGGATACGGCCGTTGCGCGTCCGGTCGGACAACGCCCCGCGCAGCGCGGCGACGATCATCTTCTTCGGGGTGCGCTGGCTGTAGTCGCGCGGCTTGGGGCCGTGCACGACGCCACCACCGTTGAATTGCGGTGCACGCACCGAGCCCTGCCGGGCACGACCGGTGCCCTTCTGCCGGTACGGTTTCCGGCCGCCGCCACGCGCCTCGCCGCGGGTCTTGGTCGAGTGTGTGCCCTGGCGGGCTGCCGCCAGCTGCGCGGTAACCACCTGGTGCATCAGCGCGATATTCGCCGGAACGTCGAACAGCTCGGCCGGCAGCTCGATGGAGCCCTCGGTCTTGCCGGCCGGCGTTTTGACGTCAATCTTGACGGCTGCCATTACTTCTCACCTCGTTTGATCGCGCTGCGCACCATAACGAGCCCCCCGGTGCGGCCAGGGATAGCGCCCTTGATCAACAGCACGCCGTTTTCGGCATCGACCTTGTGCACCATAAGGTTCTGCGTGGTCACCCGGTCGTTGCCCATCCGGCCGGCCATCCGGGTGCCCTTGAACACCCGCGACGGAGTGGCGCAACCGCCGATGGAACCCGGCCGGCGATGCACCGCCTGAGCGCCGTGGCTGGCACCCTGCCCGTGAAAACCGTGCCGTTTCATGGTACCGGCGAAGCCTTTGCCCTTCGAGGTACCGGTCACGTCGACGTAGCTTCCCGCAGAGAAGATCTCGGCCGTCAGCTCTTGGCCGACTTCGTACTCCGCGGCCGCCTCCAGGTCGTCGAGACGCAGCTCGGCCAGATGCCGGCGCGGGTTGACGCCGACGGCCGAGTACTGACCGGTCAGCGGCTTGTTCACCTTGCGGGGACTGATCTCGCCGTAGGCCAGCTGCACCGCGCTGTAGCCGTCACGCTCCGGTGTGCGGATCCGGGTCACCACGTTGGGGCCGGCCTTGACCACCGTGACCGGGACAACTCGGTTGTTTTCGTCGAACACCTGCGTCATGCCCAGCTTGGTGCCGAGAATGCCCTTTCTCGCCATTGAGACTCCTACTGGATGTTGACGTCGACGCTGGCCGGCAGATCAATGCGCATCAAAGCATCAACGGTCTTGGGCGTCGGATCGAGGATGTCGATCAACCGCTTATGCGTGCGCATTTCGAAGTGCTCCCGCGAGTCCTTGTACTTGTGCGGAGAGCGGATGACGCAGTACACGTTCTTCTCGGTCGGCAGCGGCACCGGTCCCACCACGCTGGCGCCGGTCCGGACGACCGTCTCGACGATCTTGCGCGCCGAGGCGTCAATGGCCTCGTGGTCGTAGGCCTTGAGCCTGATGCGGATCTTCTGTCCCGCCACGCTGTCCCTACCTCACTCGTCAATGTCTCGACCCGGTGTTCCGCGTCTGTCCGCTGCGCTCGGCCTACGTGGCGTCGCGCCCGTTGTTGCGCCGCTGTTTACCTGTCGTGGTCCACCGGCCCCCGCGGTCGGGTGTGTCGCCCAAACGCAGCCTGGTCCGCGACCGAAATTCGTCGCGCTCCAAGGATGGGACCGGACGCGCCCGTTTGGGCGCCGGTCGTATGCCCGGCCAGGCGCTAACCCGGCGCAAGGCAACCTGAACAGTATGCCCCAGATCGTGACATCGGCCAAATTCCGGTCCCTCGACGCCACGAGCCGGCACACGCGGTCCTTACTCCAGAGTAAGGTGGCTCGGCATGACCCGCCCTACCAGTACCTATGCGGCCTGGCAGCGGCTGTCGGGCCGACCGGGTGGCACCCGGCTGTTCTCGGCGACGGCGATGACGCGCGTCCCGTACTTCGCCTCGGTGCTGCCGCACGTGGTGCGCATGCAGCCGGGCCTGGCCGAGGTGCGGGTGCCCAAGTGGTTCTTCGTCTACAACCACTTGCATACCGTGCACGCGATCGCGGCCTGCAACGCCGCCGAGGTCGCGATGGGCATGCTGATGGAGGCCACCGTGCCGCGCAGCCACCGCTAGGAGCCGTTAGGCTCCGGAAAGACCGAGTGCGTGCAGTACCTGGAAAAGGCCACCACGTCATTGCGGGCGGTGGCGCGGCTGGAGCCGCCGGACTTCGCCGAGATCGCCGACGGCGTCGAGCTGGTGGTGCCGGTCAGCGTCACCGACCGCAGCGGCACGGAGGTCGTGCACTCCGACATCACCACCTGCGTCACGCCGGTGCGGTGACGCGCCTCCGCTCGCGCCGAAATCGACGTTAGCGCGGAACCCACGCGCACTTTTGCGCGCGAATGTCATTCTCGGCGCGGCCTACAAGCTCACGACTTGCCCTTCAACGTTGTCCAGAACGGGCATTGGTGTGACTCCTCGAAGGTGGTCGTAATCCTGCTGCCGTCGGGGCGAAGCGACATCCACGGCGCGTGCTCGCCGCCCGTCGCCGGCCAGGCGGGTTGGCCGGCAGCCTTCGGCGCGCCGCTGGTCACGAACTGGCTCCAGTAAGCGATCATCTGGTCCGACAGCGTCTGCTGGGCGGGATCGAGCGGCGGGGCGCCGCCAACATTGAACAGATACCGCAGCTCCAGTGAATGGCTGGCGCCGACCGGAAATGGCGCATGCCGCAACGAATCCGGAGCCGGCGCATGCGGATCGTCGAACTCGTAGGCATAGACCGGTGCGCTGCGGCTCAGCGCCAACGCCATCCGGTCGGCAACGCAGGCGAAGACGCCATCGGTGGCCGCTGCGGAGTAGGCCAGCGACGCGTCCCCGCCGTAGCGGTCGGGTGGGTAGTGCGCCAGCACGGCGGGACCATCGGCACCAAAGATGTCGGCCAGCACGCGTGGATATTCGGCGGGGGTGACACCCCGGTCGGACCGCAGATACCGCAGCGCCGCGAACATCGTGAACTCGTCGTGATTGGTGCCGATCAACACCGGCACCCGGGCGGCGTGGCCGCTGGCGATCGCCGGAACCGCACCGCCCGGCAATACCGGTGTGCCGCTGACCGGACCGCTCAGGGCGTCGGAGTCACCGATGCGGGAGTACCACGGCGGGCGGGCCAGTTCCGTGGCCGGCAGCGCCCGCAGGCATTGGGCGGCGGCCGGATCGGGGCAACCCGCCGATACCGCATAAGCCCCGCTGATACGCTGGGCCGTCGCCAGGTCGGCCACGGCCTGACACGGCGCGCTCTGAATGATCGCCGCGCGGAACAGCCCCGCCGATGCCGGTGCCACCAGGTGATCGCACACCGACATGCCGCCGGCGGACTCACCGACGATCGTCACCTTGGTGGAATCGCCGCCGAATGCCGCGATGTTGTCGCGGACCCAGCGCAGCGCGGCCTGCTGATCGGCCAACCCGTAGTTGCCGACACTCGACCCGAGCGAGGGATGGGCGAGGAACCCCAGCGCACCCAGCCGGTAGTTGATCGTGACGACAATGATGCGGCCCTTGGCCGCCAAAGACCGCGCGTGGTAGATGTCGCCGCTGCCGTTGACGAAGCCGCCGCCGTGAATCCACACCATCACCGGGAGCTTTTCGGTGGTCTTGGGACCGGCGGGCGTCCATATGTTGAGCGTCAGGCAGTTCTCGCTGGTCGGCTTGCCGGTCTTAGGGTCGTGTCCGGCTTCCTGAATGCATTGCGGCCCCGGTTTGGTGGCGTCCAACATGCCCGGCCACCGCGGCGCCGGCCGCGGCGGCTGCCAGCGCAGCGGCCCCACCGGCGGCGCCGCGTACGGGATACC
>NZ_JBOHHI010000086.1:0-18872 GCF_050700595.1 Mycobacterium sp. | reverse complement strand
GAAACCTAGAGCCACACCCCGTGCGCGTCCCTCAATTCACCCGCGAAACGCCGACAACCCTCTCCCGCAACAAAAAACATCCCTGAACAGCACAAAGGCGCCCACGAAAACCCGTGGAGCGCCACATTTGTTCGATAGACTGGTGCTATGCCCACCGCGGATCCCGCCCTGCCCGCCGATGCGGCGCGCGCCAGGATCCGCGCCGATTTAGACCTCATCGACAGTGCGCATGCCAGGATCCGCTCCATCTGTACTGATCTGGTGGGCAATGCCTTTCGCATCGAGGTGGCCGAGCGGCTGGAAAGCCAGCAGCGCACCAACCGCGGCCTGTCGTACCGGATGTTCGGCGAAATCGCCGATCCGGTCGACGGACCCGACGACCCCGCCCTGCCGACCGAGGTCAAGGTGCGTGACCTGCTGTGGGCTCGGCTGCGGGTCACGCGGGGTGAAATCCAGCGTCGGTTTCGCGTCGCGGCGCGGATTCGGCCGCGGCGCACATTAACCGGGCCGAGTTTGCCGGCAGAACTACCGGAACTGGGCGCGGCCGTCGAGGCCGGCGACGTGGGCGAGGACCACATCGCCGCGGTGACCAAGGCCCTCGACGACCTACCCGTAGCCGTCAGCGCTGCTGACCGCGATGAGGCCGAGCGCAAACTGGTTGGCTACGCCACGAAACAGGACGCGAAATTCGTGACCGCAATCGGTTACAAGATCGCCGACTGCCTCAATCCGGATGGCAACTTCTCCGATGAGGACCGGGCCAAGCAGCGCAGTTTGGTGCTGGGCCGCCAACGCCCTGACGGCATGAGCCGGATCAGCGGATTCCTGGATCCCGAAGCCCGTGCGTATCTCGAAGCCGTGACGGCGGCGGTGCGCCCGGGTCATCGCTTGCCCGATGCTCCCGCCGGCCCCGCAGCGGACGAACGCGACACCCGATCGTCGGCGCAGCGTTGCCACGATGCTCTCAAACTCACTCTGCGCCATGGGATTAGCTCTGGAGAACTCGGCACCCACCGCGGTGTGCCCGTCACAGTGATCGTCACGACCACACTGAGCGAACTCGATCGGGCCGCCCGCGCCACGTGCGATTGCAGTATCAGGATGCCAGCACCCGCACGTACCGGTGGCGGCAGCCGTTTGCCCATGCGCGATCTCATTCGGATGGCCGGCAACGCGATTCACTATCTGGCGGTGTTCGACGACCACTCCGCGCGGCCGTTATATCTGGGCCGCAGCAAACGCATCGCCACCACCGACCAACGCATCATCTGCCACGCACGCGATCGCGGCTGCACCCGGCCCGATTGTCTGGTATCCGGCTATCGCTGTGAGGTGCACCATGCGGTTGCCTGGGCGCGCGGCGGCACCACCGACGCCGACAAACTGTTCTTCGGCTGCCCGCCCGACCACGCCTCGGAAACCCGAGGCGACTACACCACCACCGTCACCGACAAGGGTCGCCTGGCCTGGTCCGACGGCGCCGGCCCACCCCGAATCAATCACATTCATCATCCGGAAGGACTCCTGCATAGTGAGGATCCTTGATGAGATTCGCTGGTATTCACCTGCGTCGCTTCTAAGATGCGGGCATGGTCGCCATCACGGTTCGTGACGTGCCCGACGAGGTCCGCGACGAGCTTGCGGCCAGAGCCGCACGTGCCGGACAGTCACTGCAGGAGTACCTACGCGGCGTGCTCGTCGCGACAGCGGACAAGCCGACAGCTCAGGACGTCATCGCTCGTGCCCGCGCGCGAGTGAACACCACCGGCGTCCGGCTGGATGTAAAGGCAATTCTCGCTACTCGAGACGCCGATCGGTCGTGACCAACCGTGGCGTGATCGGTGGGCCGCAAAGGCAGCGACGCTTAGGTCATATCCTCGGCGACGTCGCGCGCCTCTTCGCAGCTCTCGACCGCGGGACCCGAACCCGGTAGCCGCTTGCCGGCTACTTCCGGCACGAACACCAGCGTGATGGCGCCGACCAGGCCCGCCGCGATCAGCATGTAAGCCGGCATCATCACGTTGCCGGTTCCGGAGATCAGTGCCTGGGCGATCAGCGGAGTGGTACCGCCGAAGGCCGACACCGAAACGTTGAAGCCGATAGCCAGCGCGCCGTAGCGCACGCTGGTGGGAAACAGTGCCGGCAGTGTCGCCGGCGCCGTGCTGTCGAAGCACAGCACCATCACACCAATCAGCAGCACACCGATGAATATCACCGGGTAACTGCCACCGGACCGGATCAGCAAAAACGCCGGAACCGAAAGAGCGACAAGCAATCCGGCACCGGTCCATTGGATCGGTTTGACGCCGATGTGGTCGGATAATCTCGCGAGGAATACCACCGCCGCCATCAAGATCATCAACGTCACCACGATCATCACGAGTCCGGCGGTGTGACCGATGCGCACGACCGCAGTGAGGTACGTCGGCAGGTATCCAGTGAGCATGTAGTCGGCGACGTTGTACGCCAACACCAGCCCTATGCAGATCAGCAGTGGCTTCCACTGCTGCACGACGGTGCGCCTGAACTGCTGCCCGCCACCGTCGTCGGACACCTCGTCGCGTTCGTCCATGTCCTCGTAGGCAGGCGACTCCTCGAGCCTCAGCCGCATAAACAGCGCGACCAGCCCGAGCGGGGCGCTCAGCAGCAAGGGAATCCGCCAGCCCCCAGCTGAGCATGTCGCTGGCAGGCAGCCAGGTGTGCAGTGCGGTCACCAGCGACCCCGCGACCACATATCCGCCCTGCGAGCCCAACGGCAGGAACGCGGCCAGCATGCCGCGTTTACGGTCAGGGGCGTGCTCGTCGACGTAGGTCATGGCGCCGACGTATTCGCCGCCGGTGGAGAAGCCCTGAAAGACTCGGGTGACGACAAGCAAGATCGGCGCCCAGATGCCGATGCTGCGGTAGCCGGGCAGTAAACCGGTCGCTGTCGTGCCGGCGGTCATCAGCAGGATCGTGATTATCAGCACCCGCCGGCGCCCGATGCGATCGCCAAGCGGGCCGAAGAAGAGCCCGCCGAGCGGGCGTACCGCAAATGCCGCCGCCAGCGTGCCGAACGTGGCGATGAGGTTGGCCGCGCTGGCGCTGTTGCCCGGATAGAACACCTGCGAGATCGTGGTGGCGATATAGCCGTAGACACCGAAGTCGTACCACTCCATGAAGTTGCCGATCGTGGTGCCCTGGATCGACCGGCGCGTCGTCCCCGGGTCGGAGACCCGGATCTGGCGCTTGCGGTGTGTAGTTCTCATCAGCAGGGGGCGTATCCCGTTGTGGTGTCAATTCCACGCGCAACGCCGCTAGTCGATGTACTCGCGCTCGGCGAGCGCACGCGCTTCTTCTTCGTTTGCGACCGAAGGCCCGGAGCCCGGCAGCCGCTTGCCCGCCACCTCCGGGGTGAACACCAGGGTCAGCAGGCCGATGACGCCCGCAACCATCAGCATGTAGGCGGGCACCATCACATTGCCGAGACCGTGGACCAGCGACTCGGCGATCAGCGGCGTGGTGCCGCCGAAGGCCGAGACGGAGATGTTGTACCCGATGGCCACCGCGCTGTAGCGCACATTGGTGGGGAACAGCGCCGGTAGCGTAGCCGGTTCGGTGCTGTAGAAGCACAACATCATCATCCCGATGAGCAACACGCCGATGAACATCACCGGGTAGCTGTTGCCGAACCGGATCAGCAGGAACGCCGGGACCGAGCCGACAATCAGCAACGCGCAGCCGGTCCGCATGATCGGTTTGACGCCGATGCGGTCAGACAGCGTGGCCACGAAGACCACGGCCGACAACAAGGCGAGCAGCACCAATCCGATCAACATCAGCCCGGCAGTGCCGCTAATGCGCCCGACCTCCTTGAAGTACGTCGGCAGGTATCCGGTGAGCATGTAACTGTTGATGTTGAACGTCATCACCAGGCCCATGCACACCAGCAGCGGCCGCCACTGCTGCGCGACCGTGTGCTTGAACTGTTGCCAACCGGCCGAGCTGGACTCTTTTTGCTTCTCCCGCATTTCCTCGAAGGCCGGCGACTCGTCAATGCGCAGCCGCATGTACAGCGCGATGACGCCGAACGGGGCGCCCACCAGGAACGGGATGCGCCAGCCCCAGCTCAACATCTCGTCGACCGAGAGCTGGACCTTGAGCATGGAGACCAGCACCGCGGCGACCAAGTAGCCGCTCAGTGTGCCCAGTGGCAGAAATCCGCCCAGCATGCCGCGTCTGCGGTCAGGCGCGTGTTCGCCGATGTACGTCATCGCACCGACATACTCACCTCCGGTGGAGAAGCCCTGGACGAGTCGGGTGGCGATCAGCAAGGTCGACGCCCAGACACCGATGCTGTCGTGGCCCGGCAGCACACCGCTGACGGTCGTGGCCAGCGCCATCAGCAGAATCGTCATCATCAACACGCGTTTGCGACCGATCCGGTCACCAAGTGGGCCAAACACGAAACCACCCAGCGGTCGGACCGCAAACGCCGCCGCCAGTGTGCCGAAGGTGGCGATCAATCCGGTGCCGCTGGCACTGTCCGCGGGATAGAAGACCTGCGCGATCGTGGTGGCAAGGAAGCCGTAAACGCCGAAGTCATACCACTCCATGAAATTGCCGATCGCGGTGCCCAGGATGGATCGCTGTAGCGCGGCGGGGTCGGAGATCCGGATGTCCTCTAGTGCCCATTTCCGCGGGCCGGGATGGTCGTCTCTGACCAAGTGGTGTGCGGGCCCCATTAATGTTCGAGCGTACCGATTACCCGTCCGCCCATCCCGGCGCCGTCACTTGGCGCCATACTAAACAATTGTTTATAATTGTAAACATACATTCACTCCTGCCCGACGACCGGACTGCGCGTGCCCGGATCCGCGATGAGGCGCTGCGACTGTTCGCCGAGCGCGGCGCGGACGCGGTCACGATGCGCGATATCGCGGCCGCGGCCGGTGTGTCACCGGCCCTGCTGGTGCGCCACTACGGCTCTAAGGACGGCCTGGTGACAGCGGTCGACAACCACGTCGTTGGCAGCCTTGAGGCGCTACTGATCGAAATGAGCGCGCGCACAGCAACTTCCGGTTTGAATACTGCTGCAGTGCCGAGCATGCTCGACGGCCTCGCCACCCACCTGCCGCCCGGTTCGTCGATCCCGGCCTATCTGACCCGGCTGCTGATCGCCGGCGGTCCGGCCGGAGCGACCCTGTTCAAACGGTTACACCGCGTCAGCCTCGACACCCTCGGCGCGATGGCGGCCGCCGGAACCGCCAGTGCCGGTGGCGATCCCGCAGTGCGGGCAGCCTTTTTGTTGGTCAATGACCTCGCAGTGCTGACCCTACGTCCACGGCTCACCGAACTGCTCGGCTTCGACCCGCTCTCTGCGGACGGCATCCAGCGTTGGGCCACAGAGGTTTTCGCAATCTACCGCGACGGACTCGTCAGTAAGGACGGCTGATCCACCACCAAAGAAACGGAGGCACACCATGTCTACAACAGGTCCGTCGTCGCGATTCGCTTCGCGCGGTGCACGGCTGCTGCGGTCGCGCTGGCTCATGCGAGCGCCGATCTGGATCTACCGGGCCCGCGCCGGCGCGCTGCTGGGTTCGCGGCTATTGATGATCGAACACGTCGGCCGCAAGTCCGGTGCGCCGCGCCACGTCGTCCTGGAGGTCGTCGAGCACCCCACCCGCGACAGCTATGTAGTGGCCTCCGGCTTCGGGGAAAAAGCCCAGTGGTTCCGCAACATTCAAGCCAATCCACACGTACGTGTCTACGCCGGCAGCCGCGCACCCGCACGAGCCAGCGCCCGTGTGCTCAACCAGCAGGAGGCCGATCGCACGCTCGCGGCGTACACCAGCCGCCATCCTCGCGCGTGGGCTCGCTTCAAGGGCATACTCGAGGAGACCATGGGCCGCGAAATCACCGAGGCGAATACGCCGCTGCCGATGGTGGAGGTACGGGTCGACGGCCCGGCGCAGTCTCGGCCATAACCGTCCCACAGCGGCCTGGACCGTTTTGTAGCTTCTTCGGGCTGCCACGCACTCGCGCCGTCGCACTTTGCCTCACGCTGGTCGCTGTGCTGGTCAACTTGATGTGGTTGCCGCTGCCGATTGCGCTGGCCTGGATCCCAGCGCTGCTCTTCGCCAAGGTCCTGGTGTGTTTCCTGGTGCCGCACGCCTCGACGGGTGGAGCACCGCCGCCGCGAGTTTGCGCCGGCGAAAATTGGTGGTTTCACTTTGCTCGGGCGGGGTACTTCCGCGATGTCAGCAACCACCGATTTTGAGGACAACCTCATGGGTCACGACGATAAAAACAGCAGGAAGGGCGGGAAGAACACCGCCACCATCAGCGCCGGCATGACCGGTCTGGTCGTCGGCGCAGTTATCACAGCAACGGGTATCGCACCTACCGCCACAGCGACGAATTTCACCCCGCTAACGCCCGCTTTCGCGTTTCCGCAACAGCCGCCGGGGCCCCCGGGACCGCCGGGACCGCCCGGACCGCCCGGACCCCCCGGAGCGATCGGCGCACCAGGACCCCCCGGAGCGATCGGGGCGCCAGGACCCATCGGCGCACCAGGCGGGCCAGTCGGGCCACCTGGGCCACCCGGACCGCCCGGCGCCCCAGGGCCACTCGAACCAGGGCCACCCGGCGCACCGGGTCCAGTCGGACCGCCGGGCCCACCCGGACCATAGTCGTTTCGAACCCCGTGGTGGCCGCCGCGGAAGCCGTCATGGCGTTTCCGCGGCGGCTATCGCGTGCCAGAAGTCGCGAGGCGTCGACTAGCCCCGGCCCCGGCCCCGGCCCTTCAGTGTCAGCACCGCGTAGGTGGCCAAAAACGACGCCGCCGGAACGGCATTCACAACGCGGTCGTGCGCGCGGATGTGTGCCCCAACCGCAAGCACGCAATACAACGTCAGCATGGCCGTGGTCAGCCGTGCCAACACCGGAATCCTGCTGACCGACAGCAATCCGACAACCGAGGCGGCCTTGCTGACCGGAAGGATCCACCGGATGCTCTGCGGAACACCCAGTGTGTCCAGTGATTTGGCGATGTAAAGCAACGGAATCGCACACGCCACCGCGTCGCCGGCCTGGATGGCGGCCAGCGCCGCATAGGTTTTCGGAGATGTCAAGGCGCCCATGGGCTATTGACCCAACTGCGGCGTACCGATTTCGCCATCCACCGGCTTGCGCGCGTCAGCCTCGGCCTTGGCGACCGCTTGCACGACCGCCGGATCGGTCTCGGTGGTGAACCAGTCGGCGATCTCATCGCTGTCGTCCTCGGGCTTGGGCAAGTCGGCTTCGACCGGCGATGGCTGGTAACGAAAAACCCCATCCTCGCCGGGTGCGCCCAGCAATTTGGTGAAACCCTGCAAGGCCGAACCGAAGTCGCTGGGCACCACCCACACCTTGCTGGACTCACCCTGTGCGATCTGCGGCAGCACCTGCAGGTACTGGTAGGCCAGCAGCTCCGGGGTGGGCCGGCCGGCCTTGATCGCGGCGAACGTCTTCTCGATGGCCTTGGCCTGGCCTTGGGCCCGCAGATACGTTGCGGCCCGTTCGCCTTGCGCGCGCAGCATCCGGGATTGCCGATCGGCCTCGGCGGCCAGGATCGCGGCCTGCTTGGCGCCTTCGGCGGCGAGGATCCGCGCCTGCTTCTCCCCTTCGGCCTGCTTGATCGCCGACTCCCGCTGGCCTTCGGCGGTGAGGATCATCGCCCGTTTTTCGCGGTCGGCCTTCATCTGCTTTTCCATCGACGCCTGGATTGACGGCGGCGGATCGATGCTGCGCAGCTCAACCCGGGCCACCCGCAGCCCCCAGCGCCCGGTGGCTTCGTCGAGCACCCCGCGCAGTTGCTGGTTGATCTGGTCGCGTGAGGTGAACGTCTGCTCCAGTGTCATGCCGCCGACCACGTTGCGCAGGGTGGTGGTGGTCAGCTGCTCCACCCCGATGATGTAGTTGCTGATCTCGTAGACGGCAGCCTGAGGGCTGGTGACCTGAAAATAGACCACGGTGTCGATAGCCAGCGTCAGGTTGTCCTCGGTGATCACCGGCTGCGGCGGAAAAGACACCACCCGCTCGCGCAGGTCCACCTTGGCGCGGATGCGATCGATGAACGGCACCAGCAGCGTCAACTGCCCGCTGACCGTGCGGCTGTAGCGGCCCAGCCGCTCGATCACCGCCGCCTCCGCCTGCGGGATGAGGGCAACCGACTTGGCCACCACAATCGCGGCGAACACCACCAGGACGGCCAAAAACACCAAACCGGCAACCATGGCAACTCCTTCTACTATTTCGATTGCCCGACTCCTCCTCATCGCGCTGCGCGCTCTGCATCGTCGCCGGGCTACCCGTTTCTCCAGACCACCGCGGTAGCGCCGTCGATGTGCACGACGGTCACCCGCTCGCCGGGCTGATAGACATCGCTGTCGTTTAACGGTCGCGCCGTCCACACCTGGCCGTCCAGCTTCACCTGCCCCTCGTCGACCGCGACCCGGTCGAGGACCAGAGCGCTCTTGCCTTCCAACGCCTGCACACCGGTCAACGCGCCGGCCGCGGGCGTCAAACGCCGTCGCAGCCCGGGCCGGACCAGCGTCAGCAGCAGCACCGAAACCACCAGGAACACCGCGCCGTCGGCCCAGACCGGCCAGTCCAGCAGCCAACTGCTCACGGCCGCGGCCAGCGCCCCGCCGCCGAGCATCAACAAGAACATGTCGCCGGTCAGCGCCTCCGCACCGGCGAGCCCCAGCGCGACGATCAACCAGATCAGGCCGGCAGTCATGCCGCCAGGATATCGCGTACCCGGCCGCGATCAGGACGAACAACTAGACTGCGAGACCATGTGGTGCCCCAGTGCAACCCTCTCGGTATGGGCCAATGCCTGGCTTGCCGGCAGGGCCGCGCCCGATGACGTCCTTGATGCGTTATCACGTTGGGCGCCAATGCAATCAGTTACCGCCTATGATGCCGTCGCAGCGGGCCACACCGGGCTGCCGTGGCCCGACGTGGACGACGTCGGCGCGGTTTCGTTACTGCAGACGCTGCGTACCGCAGCCGGTCGGCCGGCTCGCGCGCCGATGACCCCGCCTTCGGTCAACCTGGTGCTGCCGGTACCCGGCGATGTCCGCGGCTTGGCCCCCGGTTCGCAGTTCGAGCAGGACGCACTGGCGGCCGGCGAAGCGGTGATCTTGTCCGATCCCAACGACACGGCGATCGCCGTCGGGCTGGTCCCCGAGCTCGGATACGACGCCGCCGATGACGCCTCGGGTGTGCCCGAAGTGCGCGTGCTGTCATGGACGGTCTACTCGCTGCCCGGTGCGCCGGCCCTCGACGAGCACGAGCTCGCCGAAACCGAATACGCGCTGCGCTCGGCCGTGCGGTCGGCGGCTGAGGCGCTCGCCGCTATCGGGCTGCAGGCCGCCGGCTCCGACATCGATGATCCGCGTGGACTCGTCGACCAGTTGCTGGAAACCACTTGGCACCACCGCATTCCCGACCACGCGCCGCCACGTGCGGGGCGGGTGCTGGAGACCGCGGCCCACGTCGACGCGATCATCACGGTCAGCGCCGGGTTGACCCGGGTCTGGACCCAATCCTCGTCGGAGGGGCAGATCGCCGGCAACGCGCTGCGGCCGCTGGCTCCGGTGGTGCGCTCGGCACGAATGGCCGCGGTCAGCGCGATTCTGCGGTCGGCTTGGGTCTGATCTCCTCGGCGACACAGTGCGGCGGCCGGCACGGCTCACCGTTGAGGCTGGCTCCGCAGCCCGGCACCGGATCGGGGCCGGCCACCCGGGCGGGCTCGCGGCCGGCGCGCAGTTCGTCGATCAAGCCTCTGGCCAGGCGGGCAAATCGCCTGTCGGCGTTGGGTGTAGCGGCCCGCGCGAAGGCAATACCCGCCGCCTCGGCCTGCGAGCGCAGCTCGTGGTCGAGATCCCACACCACCTCGATATGGTCGGCGACAAAGCCGATCGGGCACACGATGACGGCCTCGATGTGCGCGGCGGCCAGCGTGCTGAGGTGGTCGGAGACGTCAGGTTCCAGCCACGGCACATGCGCTGGGCCCGACCGTGACTGCCACACCTGGTCGTATCGCTGGTATCCGGCCGCCGCGGCCACCAGCCGCGCGGCGTACCCGACTTGGCGGCTGTACAGGCAGGGGCCGAAGCCCTGGTCGGCCGCGACCGGGATGGAATGTGCGGTGAACACCAACCTTGCATCGTCACGCAACCCGGCGGGCAGCGTGTCGGCGGCCGCGGTGATTGCGTCGGCGAACATCTCGACGAACAGCGGATGATCGAAGTACGGTCGCAACTTAACCAGCTCCGGTGCGCGCTCACCGGCCACCCGACGGGCCCGGGCAATGTCCTCGACGTATTGAGTGCAGCTTGAATAGCCGCTCCACGCCGAGGTGACGAATACCGCAGCACGACCAATCCCGTTGTCGGCCATCGTGGTAACGGTGTCTTCGACGTAGGGCTCCCAGTTGCGGTTACCGAAGTACACCGGCAGGTCGAGTTCGGCGCGCAACTGCTCGAGCAACGCCCGGTTGATGCCGTTGATCGGCGACACCCCGCCGAAGTGCAGGTAATGCTCGGCCACCTCGTCGAGACGTTCCGGCGGCACGCCGCGCCCGCGGGTGACGTTCCCCAGGAAGGGCCGCACTTGTTCGGGTCCTTCCGGTCCGCCGAAGGACAGCAGCAGAACTGCATCGAAGTCCATCAGAGCAATTGGGTGTGGGCCCCGCCGTCGGCGTAGATGATGTCACCCGTGGTGGCCGGTAGCCAGTCGGACAGCACCGCGCACACCGTCTTGGCGACGGGTGTGGCGTCCTTCATGTCCCAGCCGATCGGCGCTCGCTGATCCCAACCCTGCTCGAGCAGCTGCATCTGACTGCTGGCCTCCTCACCAAGGGCGCCGCCGACGATCGCGCTCATGGCCAGCGTCCGGAGCGGGCCCGCGGCAACGAGATTCGAGCGCACACCGTACTGCCCGGCCTCGCGCGCGACGAACCGGTTCACCGACTCCAGCGCGCTCTTGGCGACCGTCATCCAGTTGTAGGCCGGCATCGCGCGGGTCGGGTCGAAGTCCATGCCGACGATGGCGCTGCCCCGACTCATGATCGGCAGCAGCGCCTTGGCCAGCGACGCGTACGAATACGCCGAGATATGAATGCCTTTGGCGACATCCCCGAAAGGCGCGTCGAAGAACGGGTTAATGCCCATCCCGCTGGGGGGCATGAATCCGATCGAATGCACCACACCGTCGAGCTTGTTGCCCTCGCCGATGACCTCGGTGATCCGCTCCGCCAGTGTGGCCAAATGCTTCTCGTCTTGCACATCGAGCTCGATCAGCGGCGGCTTCTGCGGCAGCCGACCGAGAATGCGTTCGATCAGCCGCATCCGCTGAAACCCGGTACAAACGAGCTCGGCACCCTGTTCCTGCGCCACCCGGGCGATGTGAAACGCGATCGACGCGTCGGTGATGATCCCGGTGACCAGGATCCGTTTGCCGTCGAGCAATCCTGCCATATCCGTCCTTACGTCGGAGTCTTCAGTGGCCCATTCCCATGCCGCCGTCGACCGGGATCACCGCACCCGAGATGTACGCGGCGTCCTCGGACGCCAGGAAGCTGACCACACCGGCGACCTCCTCCGGATGACCGATGCGGCCCAACGGAATCGCCTGCTGCGCCATTTCCACGTATTTCGGTTCCATGGCACGGGTCATCTCGGTGTCGATAAAGCCGGGGGCCACCACGTTGGCGGTGATGGACCGCGACCCCAGTTCGCGGGTCAGCGAGCGGGCCATTCCGACCAGCCCGGCCTTGGACGCGGCGTAGTTCGCCTGTCCCGGCAGACCGGTCAACCCGACAACGGACCCCATGAAGATGAAGCGCCCGAACCGCTTCTTGACCATGTTGCGCGACGCCCGTTTGGCGACCCGGAACACACCGGTCAGGTTCGCGTCGATGACCTTGTAGAACTGCTCCTCGCTCATCCGCATGATCAGCATGTCAGCGTTGACGCCGGCGTTGGCCACCAGCACTTCGACCGGACCCTGGTGTTCTTCGACGGCGGTGAATGCGGCGTCGACGGCGTCGTAGCTGGTGACGTCACACTCGACGCCGAACAACCCGTCGGGCGCACCGGATGCGCGGTGGGTCACCGCCACCTTGTGCCCGTCGGCGGCCAGCCGGCGCGCCACGGCCAGCCCGATCCCGCGGTTTCCCCCGGTAACCAGGACTGATCGGGCCACGAACTGCGGCCGGCCCACGGTGGTTTTCTCGGTGGCTGTGTCAGTCACCCCGCCAACTTAGCGCATCGCCGAGTGGCCACTTATGACACGCATTTTGGTCGGACGCGTGCATTAAGTGGCCACTCGACGCCAAACCTTAGGCCGGCAGGCGGCGGTTGATCAGCAGGGCGGCGAGCGCTGCGAGCGCCAGAATCAGCGAACCGAGCCGTAGCCAGCCCACGCTGGCGTCGCCGCGGATCGTCTCGTAGCCGATCTGCTGCTGCAGGGTCGCGTACACCTCTTTGAGCTGCTCGACGTTGGACGCGCCGTAGTTGTTGCCGCCGGACAGTTCGGCGACCTTCTTCATCGTGGTGTCGTCGACGGGCACCGGCTGGCGCTGGCCGTTGATATCCACAAAGCCGTACGGCGTGCCGAACGAGATCGTCGAGATCGGCACACCTTGATCCTTGGCGGTCCGCGCCGCGGTGAACGCGCCCTTGGGGTTGTCGGGGTTGGTCGGCACCGTTTCCTTGCCGTCGGAGAACAACACGACCCGCGCGGGCGGCGGGGTGTCCCCGCCGCCGATCACCGCGCCGACGGTGGCGATGGCCTGCAGCGCGGTGAAGATGCCCTCGCCGGTCGCGGTGCGATCGGCGAACTGCAACTTCTCCAGCGCGACCTTGGTCGCCTCCCGGTTGGTCGTCGGTTGCACCAGAACCGTCGCGGTACCCGCATACGCGATCAGCCCCAGATTGATACCGGGGGTCAGCTCCCCGGCGAACTCCTTGGCGGCTTCCTGCGCGGCAACCATGCGATTGGGTTGGACGTCGGTGGCACGCATCGACTGCGACACGTCGATCACCAGCATCACGACCGCGCGGTTGCGCGGGATCCGCACATCGTGCGTCGGCCCGGCCATCGCGATCGTCAGCAGCAACAGCGACAACACCAGCAGGATCGCCGACAGGTGCCGCCACCGGGTTGGCTGTTTGGGCGCAACGCTTTCCAGCAGCTCCATGTTGGCGAACCGCAGCATCCGACGGTGCCGGGCCACCTGCGCGATGATGTACAGCGCGACGATGCCGAGAACGACCAGCAGGAACAGAAAAAACCACGCGTGTGCGAACCCGGTCAGCGTCATCGGGCCGAGCAACGGCAACGTCACTGGCGCCCCGCCAATGCTCCGCGGCGGCGGGACTCGACGAAACGGACGATGTCGGCGATCCAGTCGCGGTCGGTGCGCAACGACAACAACGGTGCTCCGCAGCTGCGGATGGTGCGCTTCACATCGGCGCGATGGGCCGCCGCGGCCTTGGCGAAGTCGTCGCGCAGTTGCGCGTCGATGGTGAACTCGCGGGTCACCCCGGTTTCGGCGTCTTGCAGCACGACGTCCCCGATGTCGGGCAGCTCGACGTCGCGGGGATCGAGCACCTCGATGCCCAACACCTCGTGGCGGGCCGCGATCGCGCGCAGCGGACGCATCCAGTTGATCGGGCCGAGGAAGTCGCTGATGATCACGGCCATCCCGCGGCGACGTTCGGGGCGGCGCAGTGCGTCGATGGCCCCCGCCAGATCTCCGCGCACCCCGACCGGCGCCTTGGGTGTGGTGGCGATGGTGCGCAACAGCGTGTGCTCGTGCATGCGCCCCGAGCGGGCCGGCACCCGGATCATCTGCGCCCCGGTGGAGATCAGCGCGCCGAGCCGGTTGCCACCCCCACTGTTGAGAAAGGTGATCGCCGCCGCGGCCGCCACCGCCAGATCCCGTTTCTCACAGACCGTGGTGCCGAAATCCAGGCTGGCCGACATGTCGACCACCAGCCAGGTCTCCAGTTCCCGGTCGGCGATCATCTGCCGGACATGCGGGTGGTTGGTACGTGCGGTGACCGCCCAGTCCATCCGTCGCACGTCGTCGCCGGGCTGATAAAGCCGCGATTCGCCCGGCTCGGACCCCGGCCCCGGGATCAGGCCCAGATGGTCGCCGTGCAGCACGCCGTCGAGCTTGCGCTTGACGGTGAGCTCGAGGGTGCGTAGCGCCGCCGACAGCTTGGGGTCATCGATCTGCCCGCGCTGCATCGACGGCGGATGGACCACCGCCGGAGTCTTGGGGTCCGTCACCGACCGCTGGCCGCCGTCGCGGCTTGCATCACCGGGGGCACCGAATGCCCTTGCTGCGGAACGGCATTCACTTGCGGCATGGCGACCGTCTGCAGAACCCGGTTGATGACGATCTCCGGCGAGATTTCGTCGGCGAGCGCGTCATAAGTGAGCACCAACCGGTGGCGCAGCACGTCGGGAATGACCTCGATGACGTCCTGCGGGATCACGTAGTCGCGTCCGCGCACCAGGGCCAGCGAGCGGGCCCCGGCGATGATGCCCAACGAGGCACGCGGCGATGCACCGAACGCAACCCAGCTCTTGACGTCGTTCATGCCGAGCTGCTCGGGGTAACGGGTGGCCATCACGACGCGAACCACATAGTCGACCAGCGCGTGGTGGACGAAGTTATTGGCCGCGATTTCCTGCAGCCGCAGCAAGTCGCCGGTGTTGAGGATCTGCTTCGGCTCCGGCGGCCGCACACCCATCCGGTAGATGATTTCGCGCTCCTCCTCCGAAGAGGGATAGCCGACGTTGATCTTGAACAGGAAGCGGTCCCGCTGGGCCTCCGGCAGCGGATAGACCCCCTCGTGCTCGATCGGGTTCTGTGTCGCCATCACCAGGAACGGGTTGGGCAGCGCGAAGGTCTTGCCACCAATGGACACGTGGCGTTCCTGCATGACCTCCAGCAGCGCCGACTGCACCTTGGCCGGGGCGCGGTTGATCTCATCGGCCAGCAGGAAGTTGACCACCACCGGGCCGAGTTCGGTGTCGAATTCTTCCTTGCCCTGCCGGTAGATGCGGGTACCGACGATGTCGGTGGGCACCAGGTCCGGGGTGAACTGGATTCGGGCGAATGTCCCGCCCACCACACGTGCGAAGGTCTCCACCGCCAACGTCTTGGCGACCCCGGGTACGCCTTCGAGCAGCACGTGGCCCTTGGACAGCAGGCCGACGAGCATGCGCTCGACGAGTTGGTCTTGGCCGACGATGATCCGTTTGACCTCGAAGATGGCTCGCTCCAGAGTGTGCACCTCGGCGGCCAGCCCATTTCCACCCCCGGACGGCGCCGCGTGCGCCGGCGCCGTCTGCGGTTCGCCGGCGCCCGAGTACCCACTGGCGCCACCTGCTGATGTCATCGACTTCCCTTCCACGCTGAACCGACACGGCTCTCTTCCGACACGACTGCTCGCACGACGAACGTCGCGGGGCAGCGGCGTGCCCGCGTTCAACTATTCCAGGCCGCCCGGGTTCCGTCGATGTGGCGGTATGCCCGCATGTTCCTTCCGAGCAGGTCAGTACTCGATGATCCGGGTGACATACGGCGTCATTCCGCCGGTGCGGACCGGACTGACGGTGACTTTGCCGGCGAGGCTGGACGCCTCCAACATCTGACCATTGCCCAGGTAGAGCGTGACATGCTGGCTGCCGCCGGGGCCGTAGAAGATCAAGTCACCGCGCTTGGCCTGCGACGGCGGAATATGCCGGCCGGCGTTGTACTGGTCGCCGGAGAACCGCGGGATCAGCACGCCGACCCCGGCGAATGCATACCGGGTCAAGCCGGAGCAATCGAAGCCGACGGTATCGGCTCCGGAATCCACGCCGCGGCCGGGACCGGTGGGAGTGCCGCCACCCCACGAATACGGCACGCCCATCTGCGACGCCCCGCGTTTGATCACATACTCGACAGCCTGGCGGCCGTATACCCGTGGGATCCGGCTCGGCGTGGTGCCGGTGTTGTTGTTACCACCCAGGTTGATCCCCAGCCCACCGAGAAACTGCCGACCAAGATCGAGCGTCGACTGCGTGGCCTGGGCGGTGGCCTGCAGCGAAGTATTGGCGAGGGCCACCGGGTCTCCCGGCGCTCCTGCGCTCGGTCCCGCCGGCAAGGTCGGATCCCACGCGCCCTCGGCGGCGGCCGGACCGGCCAAACCGATCAGCAGCCCGGACACCGCCGCTATCAACCAAGCCAGCTTGATAGCGCGCAACCCCTTGCGGGTCATAAACCGGTGCCACATAGATCCTTTCACGTCTCAGTACTCGATATAGCGGACAACATAGGGCGTCATACCGCTGGTGCGGACCGGCGCGACGCGCACCTTCAAGCCGACGTCGGGCGCCTCGAGCATCTGGCCGTTGCCCAGGTAGATCGTCACGTGCTGGCTGCCGCCGGGGCCGTAGAAGATCACGTCGCCGCGGCGCATCTGCGACGACGGGATTTTGCGACCCAAGTTGTACTGCGAACCCGAGTAGTGCGGCAGCTTGATGCCCACCCCGGCGAACGAGTACAAAACCAGACCCGAGCAGTCGAATCCGACGGTGCCCGAACCGGAGCCGATTCCATTGCTCGGACCGGCGGCATTGCCCCCGCCCCAGGAGTACGGCACCCCGATCTGCGACATCCCGCGGCGGATCACGTATTCGGAGGCCTGCCGCCCGTACACCCGCGGAATCCGGCCGTTGGTGAACCCGGGGTCAGGGGTGTCGGGCTTGGCGAGACCCACCGATTGGAGGAACTTGCGCCCCATATTGGCGGTGACCTGCGATGAGGTCGCCGAAATCCCCAGGACGGTGTTGATAACGGCGATCGGGTCACCCGGGACGTTGGCGCTGGGCACCATCGGCAGGGTGGGATCCCACGCACCGTCCCACTGGTTGGGGTCCCGCTTCGGTGACGGCGTCCCCGACGCGCCGGGGTCCCAGCGGTCACCCGATGGCGACGCCGCCCGCGGGTCGGCTGTGTGCCCGCCCGTCGGTGCCGACCACGCGCGGGCGGCGTCGAGTCTGGCCCGGGCCGCGTCGCACTCGGCGGCCAGGCGGTTGACTTCCTGTTGCTGTTCGGCGAACTTGCGGTGCGCATTGGTCAGCGCCGACACCGCCGCGTCCTGACTGGACTGGGCGTCGGCGGCGGCCGTGTCGGCCCGCTGCCTGGCCAGCCGCGCCGCGGACTCCCGGTTCACCTGTTGGGTTCGGGCCCGCTGCAGGTTGTCCAGCACCCGCTGGGAACTTATCGCCAGTGTCCGGCCCGCGATCGCGGTCTCGATGATGTCGTCGGGACCGCGCGCGGTCAGGTAGCCGTCCGACGGACCGTTCACGTAGGTGGCCGCCGCGAAGGTGTTGAACCGCTGCTGAGCGGCCCCGATCGCCGCGTCGGCGTCCATGACCGCCTGCCGGCTGAGCTCGACGTCGTGTTGGGCGGTCGCGGCGTTGTCTCGGGCGGTCTCCACGTCGACCAGCGCCTTATTCACACTCTCCTGCTCGGTCTGAATCTCGGCGCCCAGGTCCTGCAACCGTTGATCGGCCTTGGCGACATCGGCGATCAGCCCGCCCACAGTGTCCGAACCGGGATCAGCCATGGCCAGCCCCGGCGTGCACAGCACCAGGGCCACACTCAGAACCGCCGGTCCCAGGAGTCGGGCAAGCCTGGCCCCGAGTCGGGGACTCGGGGCCAATCGAGAAGGCGAGCCGCGGCGGGTGCGTCTCATTGGTCTCCTATGGCTCAACGCTGACGGTCGGCGTCGGCCCCAGCTGACACTGGAAGCGCGCTTTAAGACACATGCATCACTAGCACCGTAAGTCACATCTGACGCAGCTGAAACTTTAGTCACAAATTACAGCTCTGTAATTGAAAGGATTGTGACCCAACAGTGACCTGGCAAATTTGCCAGTAGCGGTGAAGAGTGCGCTGCAGCTACGCCATATGGCTAGCTAGACGTCTTGTTTGGTGTTCTCAGCCGATGTAATGGTGTCGTTGTCGGCCGTTGCTGAACGCTTGGCGCGCTGCTGCAGGATCCGGGTGCCGACCGCGGCCACCAATACCCCGATCAGCAGCACGATGGTGAGCGCGGTCCAGGGAAACTGCGGCGTATTCAGCTGGTGAAGAAAGTTCTGCGCCGAGACCACCGGGCTGCCGGTTTTGGCGTTGTCTTCGCCGATCTCCAGCGTGGACCGCGGGAAGTGGCTGCTGTAGGAGCCGACGTGTGACGGGCTGAGCACCAGCACGGTCGCATCCGGGTGATCGGAACCCACCACGGTGGCAACGTCTCGCAACGGCGGGTCGTTCGGCGGGTTGTGGTCGAGCACCACGATCTTGAGGTCGACCCCGTGCTCGCGGGCTTGGTCGACCACCTGGAGCAATTCGGGCGTGACGGCCGGTGGCGCGCTGACCGCATCGGCGTCGACCTGCGCCCGGACCATCGCCAGACACTGATCGGGCGGAGTGGACGGATCGGCGCCGACGGTGCCGCAGATTTCACCGGGGATATACAGCGGTGCGTGCGGGTTGGTCACGGTCCAAGACGCTACCGCGACGGCACGGGTGAGGGCACCGCCCGGCGGGACAAAACCGGGTCATCGGCATCAGCGAATGCAGGACAACCGTACTGTTAGGGTCGCACGCGATCGCCCGCATGGCCCGTCGGCACGCAGAACTAGACGGTATGGGGGGCTGGGGCCTCGCTCACATGTGAACGTGGGTTGCGGTTAGGAATTCGGTCCTGGCCGTAGAGCCACAGATGTGGGAGGCCCCAGTGAAGGTTCAGCGTACGAGTGTTGGGTTCGAT
>NZ_JBOHHI010000085.1:0-15702 GCF_050700595.1 Mycobacterium sp. | reverse complement strand
ATCCACCGGCTGGTGGTGCCCCGGGTAGTTGCCGCCACCCTGATCGCCACACTGCTCAACGGCTTGGTGATCACCGTCGGCCTGGTGGGCGGCTACCTGTTCGGGGTGTATCTGCAGAACGTGTCGGGCGGCGCTTACCTGGCCACCCTGACCACCATCACCGGCCTGCCCGAGGTCGTCATCGCGACGGTCAAGGCCGCAATCTTCGGTCTGATCGCCGGACTCGTCGGGTGCTTCCGCGGGCTGACCGTGCGCGGCGGCTCCAAGGGGCTCGGCACCGCCGTCAACGAGACCGTCGTGCTCTGCGTCGTCGCCCTCTACGCGGTCAACGTGGTGCTGACCACGATCGGCGTCCGGTTCGGGACGGGGCGCTGACATGACGACGACTGCTGCCGTTGTTTTACGCACCCGCTATCCACGGGCAGCCGCCCTCCTCAACCGCTATGGCGGTGGCGCGGCCCGAACACTGGAAACGCTGGGCACTTTCGCCCGGTTCACCCGGATCAGCATCGGGGAGATCGGGTGGGCGCTGCGCCGGTATCGCCGGGAGATGCTGCGGCTGATCGCCGAGATCGGCATGGGCACCGGCGCGATGGCCGTCGTGGGTGGCACGGTCGCGATCATTGGCTTCGTGACACTGTCCGGTGGCTCGTTGATCGCCATCCAGGGCTTCGCGTCGCTCGGTAACATCGGTGTGGAAGCGTTCACCGGATTCTTCGCGGCGTTGGCCAACACCCGCGTCGCCGCACCCATCGTCGCCGGTGTCGCCCTGGCTGCCACTGTCGGTGCCGGCGCTACCGCCCAGCTGGGCGCCATGCGGATCAGCGAAGAGATCGACGCGCTGGAAGTGATGGGCATCAAGTCGATCTCGTTTCTGGTGTCCACCCGCATCCTGGGCGGCCTGGTGGTGGTCGTGCCGTTGTACGCGCTGGCGCTCGACATGGCGTTCATGTCGGGGCAAGTCGTCACAACCGTTTTCTATGGACAGTCCAACGGCACCTACGAGCACTACTTCCGGACATTCCTGCGTCCCGAGGACGTGGGCTGGTCGGTCGTGCAGGTGATCATCATCGCTGTGGTCGTGATGGTCACCCACTGCTACTACGGATACACCGCAAGCGGCGGCCCGGTCGGTGTCGGCAAGGCCGTTGGTCGATCGATGCGCTTCTCGCTTGTCTCGATAGTGGTCGTCGTCCTGCTGGCCGAGTTGGCGCTCTACGGCGTCAACCCAAACTTCAACCTCACGGTATAACCGCGGTGACGACGACTTCGACGCGCAACAGGCCGCCCACCCTGCTGTACCTGGAGGGCGTGGGCCTGTTGTGCGTCTGTGCGTTGGTTCTGGCATTGGTATACCTACAGTTTCGCGGAAGCTTCACGCCGAAGATCGAGCTCACGATGGTGGCGTCCCGGGCGGGTTTGGTGATGGAGCCGGGGTCGAAGGTCACCTACAACGGCGTGGCTATCGGCCGGGTGGACCGTATCTCCGAGATCGAGCGTGGCGATCGGCCGGCGGCAAAGCTGCTGTTGGATGTGGATCCGAAGTACGTCAAGTTGATTCCGGCCAATGTGGACGCCCAGATCGAGGCCGCCACGGTGTTCGGCAATAAGTATGTCTCGTTCACCTCACCGGAAAACCCAGTGCCGCGCCCTATCTCGCCTCATGACGTGATCGAGGTGCGTTCGGTGACGACCGAGTTCAACACGTTGTTCGAGACGATCACCTCGATCGCGGAGAAGGTCGATCCGGTCCAGCTCAATGCGACGCTGTCCGCGGTGGCCCAGGCGCTCGACGGGTTGGGCACCAGGTTCGGTGAGTCGATCACCAACGGGAACAATATTTTGGCGCAGT
The DNA here is from genome assembly GCF_050700595.1 of Mycobacterium sp. GTDB lineage: Bacteria > Actinomycetota > Actinomycetes > Mycobacteriales > Mycobacteriaceae > Mycobacterium. Next base: position 13,850 of record NZ_JBOHHI010000085.1, on the reverse strand, counting down.
TGAATCCGCGTATGCCCCAAATCCGTTACGACGTGCAGCGGTTGGCGGATCTGGCAGACATCTATACCGATGCGTCACCGGATCTGTGGAACTTCCTGCAGAACGCGCTGATCACCGCGGGCACCCTCAACAGGCAGCAGGATGACCTCGATGCCGCGTTGTTGTCGGCGGTGGGAGTGGGCAACACCGGCGAAGACATCCTGCGGCGGGGTGGGCAGTATCTGGCGCGCGGGGCGGCCGATCTGGTGCCGACCGCCCAGCTACTCGACACGTACAGCCCCGAACTGTTCTGCATGACCCGCAATTTCTACGAGGCGGCCCCCAAGATCGCGAAAGCGATCGGCGGCAATGGCTACTCGCTGTCGGGAGTCGGAACGATCATTGCTGCGCCCAATCCCTATGTCTACCCGGACAATCTACCGCGGGTGAATGCTCGTGGTGGTCCCGGCGGGCGGCCGGGCTGCTGGCAGACCATCACCCGCGAGCTGTGGCCGGCACCGTACCTGGTGATGGACACCGGCGCCAGTATCGCGCCGTACAACCACTTCGAAATCGGTTCGCCCTACGCACTTGAGTACGTCTGGGGTCGACAGGTAGGGGATAACACGATCAACCCATGAAAATCACCGGCGCAGCAGTCAAACTCGGCATCTACTGGTTGGTGCTGTTGATGTTCACCGCAATGATCATCGTCGTGTTCGGGCAGGTGCGTTTCGACCGCACCACCGGGTACTCCGCGGTGTTCACCGGCGTCAGCGGACTGCGGGCCGGACAGTTCGTCCGCGCTTCGGGGGTGGAGATCGGCAAGGTCTCCAAAGTGACACTGATCGACGGGGACACCCGGGTGCTGGTCGACTTCAGGATCGACCGCGACCTGCCCCTGGACCGAGCGGCGACCGCATCGATTCGCTACCTCAACCTGATCGGCGACCGCTACCTGGAACTCAAGCGTGGCGACAGCGACCAACGACTGGCCCCGGGCGCCACGATCCCGGTCGAGCACACCCGGGCGGCGTTGGATCTCGATGCCTTGATCGGTGGATTCCGGCCGCTGTTCAAGGCGCTGGACCCGGGCAAGGTCAACACCATCGCGTCGGCGATCATCACCGTGTTCCAGGGGCAGGGCGGGACCATCAACGACATCCTGGACCAGACCGCGTCGCTGACCTCAACCCTGGCCGACCGTGACCAAGCCATCGGTGAGGTCATCAGCAACCTGAACACCGTGCTGGCCACCACCGTCAAGCATCAGAACGAGTTCGACCAGACAGTCGACAACGTCGAGTCGCTGATCACCGCACTGAAGAATCGGGCCGATCCGCTGGCCGCCGCGGTCGCGCATATCAGCAACGCCGCCGGAACTCTGGCCGACCTGCTGGGTGAGGACCGCCCCTTGTTGCACGGCACCGTCGGATACCTCGACGGCATCCAACAGGCACTCATCAAAGACCTGCCCACCCTTGACGACGAGCTGGCGAAACTGCCCAACGCGTACCGGACCATCGGTCGCGTCGGCGGACTGTACGGCGACTTCTTCAACTTTTACGTGTGCGATGTCTCGCTGAGACTCAACGGGTTACAGCCTGGCGGGCCGGTACGCACGGTCCGGCTCTGGCAGCAGCCGACGGGGAGGTGCACGCCGCAATGAGAGTGCTCACGGAATTCAACCGCGGCCGCGTCGGGTTGATGGGCGCTGTGGTCACGCTGCTGGTCGTCGGTGTGGGGCAAAGCTTCACCAGCGTGCCGATGCTCTTCGCGAGCCCCACCTACTACGCGCAATTCGCCGACACCGGCGGCCTGTCCACGGGCGACAAGGTGGAAATCGCCGGGGTGAACGTCGGTCTGGTGCGCTCGCTGGCCATCAAGGACGACAAGGTCCTGATCGGATTCTCGCTGACCGGCAAGACCATCGGCACCCAAAGCCGCGCCGCGGTTCGCACCGATACCATTCTCGGCCGCAAGAACATGCAGATCGAACCGCGTGGTTCGGATCCCTTGCAGGCCAACGGTGTCCTGTCGGCCGGGCAGAACACCACGCCATACCAGATCTACGACGCGTTCGTCGACGTCACAAAGGCGGCAACGGGCTGGGACATCGACACCGTCAAGCACTCGCTGAACGTGTTGTCGGACACTCTCGACCAGACCTATCCGCACCTGAGCGCCGCGCTCGACGGCGTCAAGGGATTCTCCGACACCATCGGCAAGCGGGACGCGCAGATCAAGCAACTTTTGGGCAACGCCAACAAGGTTGCCACGGTGTTCGGCAACCGCAGCGGTCAGATCAACACGCTGCTGGTCAACACCAACACTCTGCTGGCCGCCTTCAAGCAGCGCAGTCAGGCGATGGACGTTCTGCTGCGCAACGTGTCGGCGGTGTCCACGCAGGTGTCGGGTCTGATCAACGACAACCCGAATCTTCACCAGGTGCTGGAGGAATTAGGCACGGTCAGCGACGAGTTGGTCAAGCGCAAGAGCGAATTGGCCGATGTACTGGTGCTGCTGTCCAGATACACCGCGTCGCTGACCGAGGCGGTCGGCTCCGGCCCATACTTCAAGGCAATCGCGGTCAACCTGCTGCCGTACTGGGTCCTGCAGCCGTGGGTGGACGCCGCGTTCAAGAAGCGCGGGATCGACCCGGAGAACTTCTGGCGCAGCGCGGGCCTGCCGGCGTTCCGATGGCCGGACCCCAACGGCACCCGGTTCGCCAACGGCGCGCCGCCGCCGGCACCGCCAGTGTTGGAGGGCACCCCGGATCATCCGGGCCCGGCCGTCGCCCCGGGATCGCCGTGCTCCTACGTGCCGCCGCTCGACGGCCTGCCACGCCCGGACAACCCGCTACCGTGCGCGGGCGTAGACCAAAGCGAGGGCCCGTTCGGTCCGTTAGCGGGTCCCTATCCGGGGCTGCCCGACGTCCATCCGTTGCCGCCCAACCGCACCGGCCTGCCGCCCACGCCGGGGATCCCGATCGCCGGGCGGCCCGGTGAGGCACCGCCGGATGTTCCCGGCACACCGGTGCCGATCGCACCCGGACCGCCGGGGGCGCGCAGCGAGCCGTTGGGGCCGGCCGGCCCCACCCCGCCGCCGTCGACGTTCGCACCGGGGTTGCCGCCCGGACCGCCGGCACCCCCAGGACCCGGGCCGCAGATATCGGGTGGCCACCTGTGCTTGAATGCGCTCTTTTGCCCCGTTGAGCAGGCCGCGCCCGGGCCAGGAGGCTAGCCCATGTCGACCATCTTTGATATCCGCAGTCTTCGGCTGCCGAAGCTAACCCGCCGGGCGGTGTTCGCCGGATTGCTGGCCGTGGTTTTCGCCGCTGTCGCAGCCGCCGGCGGCGTGCAGCTCTACCGGAAGCTGACCAACACCACCGTCGTCGCGTACTTCCCCGAGGTTCTCGCACTGTATCCCGGCGACAAGGTTCAAATCATGGGCGTGCGAGTCGGTTCGATCGACAAGATCGAGCCGGCCGGCGACAAGATGCGAATCACCTTGCACTACAACAGCAAGTACAAGGTGCCTGCTAGAGCCACCGCGTCGATCCTCAACCCCAGCCTGGTGGCGTCGCGCACCATCCAACTGTCACCGCCCTACACCGGCGGGCCGGTGCTGAAGGACGGCGCGGTGATCCCGATCGAGCACACCCAGGTGCCCGTCGAGTGGGATCAGCTGCGCGAATCCATCAATGGGATCTTGCGGCAGCTGGGTCCGACAGCGCAGCAGCCGAAGGGGCCGTTCGGCGACATCATCGAATCGGCCGCCGACAACCTCGCCGGCAAGGGCAACCAGCTCAACCAAACGCTGACCAGTTTGTCCGAAGCGTTGACCGCGCTGAACGAAGGTCGGGGCGACTTCTTCGCGGTGACCCGAAGCCTGGCGCAATTCGTCACCGCGCTGTACCAGAACGACCAGCAGTTCACCGCGGTCAACCACAACCTCGCCCAATTCACCGGCTGGTTCACCAAATCCGAGCACCAAGTGGCCGACACGGTCGCCCAGGTCGACGAGGTGCTCGCCAAGGCTCGAAAGTTCGTCAGCGACAACGGGTCCGTGCTCACTCACGATGTCAACAATCTCGCTGACGCGACCACTACGCTACTGCAACCCGAGCCGCGGGACGGGCTGGAGACCGCGCTGCACGTGCTGCCCACCTACGCCGGCAACTTCAACAACATCTACGCGCCGGTGCACGGCGCGCTGATAGCCATGGGGGTGTTCCCGAATTTCGCGAACCCGCTGCAGGCCATCTGCAGCGCCATCCAGGCTGGCAGCCGGCTGGGCTATCAGGAGTCAGCCGAACTGTGCGCGGAATACCTGGCGCCGGTGCTCGACGCCGTCAAGTCCAATTACCTGCCGTTCGGCATGAACCTGTTTAACACGGCGTTCGCCCTGCCCAAAGAGGTGGCGTACACCGAGGAGCGGCTGCGCCCGCCGCCCGGTTACAAGGACACCACCGTGCCGGGAATCTTCTCGCGGGACACCCCGTGGTCGCACCGCAACACTGAACCCGGGTGGATCGTCGCCCCCGGAATGCAGGGCACGCGGGTTCAGGCGCTCACGGCGAACTTGCTGACGCCGGAGTCGCTGGCCGAGCTCATGGGTGGGCCGGACATCACGCCACCGCCACCGGGAACAAACATGCCCGGATCGCCGGATTCCTACGACGAATCCAGTCCGTTGCCGCCGCCGTGGTACCCGCAGCCCGGGCCGCCACCGGGTCCGGCGCCGGGCGTGATTCCCGGGCAGCTGCCGGGGCCGCTGCCAGCGGAAAGTGCTGCCGCACAAGGAGGTACGGGTCAGTGAGACGCGACGCGAACGCGAACGGCAAGCCGAACCGACGGCGGATGCAGCGCGCGATGCGGGTCGCTCGCCGCGGCATGGCGTTGCTGCTGTCCGCGGTCGTGTTGAGTTCGTGCGGGTGGCGCGGCATTGCCAATGTGCCGTTGCCGGTCGGTCGGGGCACCGGTCCCAACCACTTGACGGTCTACGTGCAGATGCCCGACACTCTGGCGTTGAACACCAACAGCCGGGTGCGGGTCGCCGATGTCTGGGTCGGCATCGTCCGCGACATCAGCCTGAAGAACTGGGTCGCGACCCTGACGTTGGACCTCGATCCAGCCGTGCGGCTGCCGGTCAACGCGACCGCGAAGATCGGCCAGACCAGCCTGCTGGGCACCCAACACGTCGAACTGGCCGCGCCGCCGAACTCTTCGCCGCAAACGCTGAAAAGCGGCGACACCATACCGCTGAAGGACTCCTCGGCGTTTCCCACCGTCGAACGGACGTTGACCAGCCTCGCGGTAATCCTCAACGGCGGCGGCATCCCGAACCTCGACGTGATCCAAACCGAGGTCATCAATATCCTGGACGGGCGCGTCGATCAGATCCGCGAATTCCTCAAGCGGCTAGACACATTCACCGCTGAACTGAACCGGCAACGTGACGACCTCACCCGGGCGATCGACTCGACCAACCAACTGCTGACCATCGTCGCCAACCGCGACGCCACACTGGATCGCGTACTCACCGAATTCCCGCCGCTGATAAAACATTTCGCCGACACTCGCAATCTGTTCGCCGATGCTGTCGAATCGCTGGGACGGTTCAGCGACGTCGCCAACCGTACGCTGTCCGACACCGCGCCCAACCTTCGGCAGAATCTGCAGTCGTTGCAGCGGCCGCTCAAACAGCTTGTCCGGGCCGCGCCATATGTGGTCGGCGCGCTGAAGTTGGGCCTGACCGCACCGTTCAACATCGACAACGTGTCGAAGGCGGTTCGCGGCGACTACGTCAACGTGTCCGGGGCGGCCGACCTGACGCTGAGCACCCTCGACAACGCGCTGCTGAGCGGGACGGGATTCTCCGGAATGCTGCGGGCGCTCGAGCAGTCGTGGGGACGGGATCCGGAAGTCATGATCCCCGACGTCCGGTTCACGCCGAACCCGAATGACGTACCGGGCGGACCGCTGGTGGAGCGGGGTGAGTGAAAGATGTTGTCTCGCCTCATCAAAGCCCAATTGGTTCTGTTGGCCGTGTTCGCGGTCATCGCGGTGGTGGTCCTGGGTTGGTATTTCCTGCGGATACCCAGCATGGTCGGCATCGGCCGATACACGCTTTTTGCCGATTTGCCCCAGTCCGGGGGTCTGTATCGAACAGCCAACGTGACATACCGGGGCATCACGATCGGGAAAGTCACCGACGTCGAACCGACCCGGCGGGGCGCGCGGGCGGCGATGAGCATCGATGCCGGCTATCGGATCCCGGCCGACGCCAACGCCAATGTGCACTCGGTGTCGGCGGTCGGCGAACAGTACCTCGACCTGGTGTCGACCAGGGACGGCGGTCCATACCTTCAGAATGGGCAGACGATCACCAAAAGCCAGGTTCCCAGCCAGATCGGCCCGGCGTTGGATGCCGCCAACCGTGGATTGGCGGTGCTGCCCAAGGAAAAGATCGCGTCGTTGCTCACCGAGACGTCGCGGGCGGTGGGCGGCCTGGGGCCGTCACTTCAGCGTCTGGTCGACGCCACCCAGGCGATCGCACACGACTTCAACGGCAGCATCGACGACGTCGACGACATCATCACGCGTTCGGCACCCATCATCGACAGCCAAGTGAATGCCGGTGACGCGATCGCGCGCTGGTCCGCCAACCTCAGCACGCTGGCCGCGCAGACTGCGCAGCAAGACCCTGCGGTACAAAGCATTGTGGCCAATGCGGGCCCGACAGCCGATCAGGTCAACGCGACGTTCAACGATGTGCGGGACTCGTTGCCGCAGATGTTGGCCAACCTCGAGGTGGTGATCGACCTGCTCAAGCGTTATCACTCGGGCGTCGAGCAGGCGTTGGTGTTCTTGCCGCAGTCCGGTGCGATCGCTCAGTCGGCTACCTCGGCCTATCCCGATCATGCGTCCGTGGATGTCGCGCTGTCGATCAACCAACCACCGCCGTGTTTGACCGGCTTCTTGCCCGCCTCGCAGTGGCGGTCACCGGCTGACACCAGCGCCGAACCGCTGCCGAGCGGCACCTATTGCAAGATCCCGCAGGAGACCCCGGCAAATGTGGTGCGCGGCGCCCGCAACGACCCGTGCGTGGACGTGCCCGGCAAGCGCGCGGCGACTCCGCGGGAGTGCCGCAGCAGCCAGCCCTATGTCCCGTTGGGCACCAACCCGTGGTACGGCGATCCCAACCAGATCCGCAACTGCCCGGCGCCGGGTGCGCGTTGTGACCAGCCGGTGAACCCGGGTCAGGTGATCCCGGCGCCGTCGCTCAACACCGGCCTCAACCCGCTGCCCGCCGACCGGCTGCCGGGGACACCGCCGCCGGTCAGCGACCCGCTGCAGCGGCCGGGGTCGGGCACCGTCCAGTGCAACGGCCAGCAGCCGAACCCGTGCATCTATACGCCGAACGCGCCTGTCACGGGGATTTACGACGTGCAGAGCGGTGAGGTCGTCGGACCCGACGGGATGAAGTACTCGGTCGAGAACTCGACCAACACCGGAGACGCCGGATGGAAGGACATGCTCGCGCCAGCCGGCTGACCTGCTCGAAGCCGCGCGGGCCGGGCGGCTATTCGGCCACCCGCGTCGCCGGGTGCACCGCGATGAGCCCTAACCCGCTGCGCCGCTTGCACATCGCCGCCAGCTCCGCGTAGGCCTTCTCGCCGATCAGCTCGGTCAGCTCGGCGGCCAGGCTTTCCCACACCTGCTTGGCGCCGATGTGAGCGGCCGGATCGCCGGTGCAATACCAGTGCAGGTCGGCCCCGCCGGCGCCCCAGCCGCGGCGGTCGTATTCGGTGATGGTGGTCTTGAGGATCTCGCTGCCGTCGGGGCGGGTCACCCATTCCTGGCTGCGCCGTATCGGCAGCTGCCAACAGACGTCGGGTTTCATCGTCAGCGGGAGCACGCCCAGGCGAAGCGCCGCGGTGTGCAGTGCACAGCCGGGGCCGGCTTGGAACCCGGGCCGGTTCAAGAAGATGCACGCCCCCTTGTGTTTGCGGGTGCGCCACTGCGGTTCGCCCTCATGCTCGTCGAGCTCCAGGTAGCCCTTGCGGCCGCGGCCCTTCTCGCGGAACTGCCAGTCGTCGTCGGTGAGCCGGGACACCGCGCCGTCGAGCCGCGCGCGGTCGTCGTCGTCGGACAAAAACGCCCCGTGCGAACAACATCCGTCGTGCGGCCGCCCGGCCACCGTTCCCTGACAGGCCGGGGTGCCGAAAACACACGTCCAATGCGACAGCAACCAGGTGAGGTCGGCCGCGATCAGGTGCTCGGGATTGTCCGGGTCGTAGAACTCCACCCATTCGCGTGCGAAATCTATTTCGACTTCATGCGGGTGCTCGGGCTGCGAGGATGCCACGATTCCCACGGTAGACCAAGTTGGTATCGCCCGGCTCCTGCTCGGGCCGCGACACGGTCCGCATTGTCGCCGGGCGAAATTCGGCCAACCCGGCCCTACCCGTTAGGTTGTGTTTTGTGCGATTAGGTGTGCTCGACGTGGGCAGTAACACGGTGCATCTGCTGGTCGTGGACGCGCACCGCGGCGGGCATCCGACGCCGATGAGTTCGACCAAGGCCACGCTGCGGCTTGCCGAGGCCACTGACAGCTCGGGCAAGATCGGCCGGCGCTGGGTTGACAAGCTGATTTCCACGATCGACGAGTTCAGCAAGATCTCCGTCAGCTCGGGCTGCGCCGAGCTGATGGCCTTCGCCACCTCGGCGATCCGCGACGCCAAGAACTCCGAGGACGTGTTGGCTCGGGTGCGCGCCACGACCGGTGTTGACCTGGAGGTGCTGCGCGGTGTCGACGAGTCGCGGCTGACCTTCCTGGCGGTGCGCCGGTGGTACGGGTGGAGCGCCGGACGGATCATCAACCTCGACATCGGCGGCGGCTCGCTGGAGCTGTCCAACGGTGTTGACGAGGAACCCGAGGTGGCGTTGTCGCTGCCGCTGGGCGCCGGCCGGCTGACCCGGGAATGGCTCAAAGAAGACCCGCCCGGCCGGCGTCGGGTCGAGATGCTGCGGGATTGGCTGGATGCCGAATTGGCCAGTGCCGCGGTGACCGTCCTGGACGCCGGCATCCCTGACCTCGTGGTAGCAACGTCGAAGACCCTCCGCTCGCTGGCGCGGCTCACCGGTGCGGCGCCGTCGGCCGCGGGGCCGCGGGTGCAGCGGACGCTCACCGCAAGCGGTCTCAGACAGCTCATAGCATTCATCTCTAGGATGACGACGGCTGACCGTGCTGAACTGGAAGGAGTCAGTGCCGAACGGGCACCGCAAATCGTTGCGGGAGCTCTGGTGGCGGAGGCGACTATGCGTGCGCTGTCGATCGAAACTGTGGACATCTGCCCGTGGGCACTACGGGAAGGTCTCATCTTGCGCAAACTCGACAGCGAAGTCGACGGAACCGCACAGGTTGAGGCCTCCGTGCGCGATGCTAAAGGCCGGCAAGGTGATCGGACCGCGGTTAGCCGATCGAGAGGCGACACATCATGACTGGACCACATGACAGCCCGGACACCCGCCCGATCTCAGTGGCAGAGCTGCTGGCCAAGAACGGCACGATCGGCGCTCCGCCGCCGGTCAGCGGGCGCCGTCGCCGTCGACGCGGCAACAGCGACGCGGTGACGGTCGCCGAACTGACCGGTGAGATCCCCATTGTCAGTGACGACGTCGAGCACGACGAGACCGAGCGTCGTGGCCCGGGAACCCATGCCCAGCGCGCCAACGGTGCCGCCGTCGCGCCGGTTGTCGAGAAAACCGACCACGAAGTCGGCGAGGCCCCCTACTGGTCCGCACTCCAGCCCCGCTGGCCCGAATCCCCGCAGCAGCACCCGCGCGAGTCCCGGCCCGAGCGCAGCCCGTACCCGCTGCCGGTGCGTAACTCCGCCCGGATTGACGACCGCGCCGAGGCGCCCGACACGCAACCGGGCGCCGAGGAGATGAGCCCGGACCCGCTGGAGGATTATGCCGGCATGCCGGTGGACGTGATGGACACCGAGGTCCGAGAAGCCGAACCGGCGAACGAGGACTCTGCCTATGTGCGCTCGTACCTACGTCGGTCGGTGGGCCTGTTCTCTGGCCGAACGACCGCTCCGGGCGTCGAAGCCGAGCCGGAAGGGGATTCCGCGCGCGACGACGTCACCGACGCCGACGAGGCCGATGAGGACTACCCGGATCTTGCCGACGCCGACACCGATCTCACCGCTGAGGTCGCGGACGCCTATCCGTCGGCGGACGACTCCGAAACCATGCTCCGCGGCGGATTGGTTGTGCTGCAGTCGATTCTGGCGGTGGCATTCGGCGCCGGGCTGTTCATCGCGTTCGACCAGCTGTGGCGGTGGAACAACATCGTGGCGCTGGTGCTCTCGGTGCTGGTCATTCTTGGCCTGGTGGCGGGGGTGCGGGTGGTCCGCAAGACCGAGGACATCGGCAGCACGCTGATCGCGGTCGCGGTGGGGGCACTGGTCACGCTGGGGCCGTTGGCCCTGTTGCAATCCGGCTAGTCGCTCGGTGCGCCCAGCCATCAAGGTCGGTCTGTCGACGGCCTCGGTCTACCCGATGAGGACCGAGACCGCCTTCGAGTACGCGGCCAGTCTCGGTTACGACGGCGTCGAGCTGATGGTGTGGGGTGAGTCGGTCAGCCAGGACATCGCCGCCGTTGCGAAGCTCTCCCGGCGGTACCGGGTACCGGTTTTGTCGGTGCACGCGCCATGCCTGCTGATCTCGCAACGGGTCTGGGGTGCCAACCCGATTCCCAAGCTGGAACGCAGCGTGCGGGCCGCCGAACAACTCGGCGCCCAGACCGTCGTCGTGCATCCCCCGTTCCGTTGGCAGCGGCGCTACGCCGAGGGGTTCACCGAGCAGGTCGCTGCCCTGGAAGAATCCCGCGACGTGCTGGTCGCGGTGGAGAACATGTTCCCGTTCCGGGCGGACCGGTTCTTCAGGGCCGGCCAGTCCAAGGAGCGGATGCGCAGGCGCGGCGGCGGACCTGGCCCGGGTATTTCGGCGTTTGCGCCGTCCTACGATCCGCTGGACGGCAACCATGCGCACTACACGCTGGACCTATCGCATACCGCGACGGCCGGCACCGACGCGGTGGACATGGCGCAGCGGATGGGTTCGGGTCTGGTGCACCTGCATCTGTGCGATGGCAGCGGGCTCCCGGCCGACGAGCATCTGGTGCCGGGCCGCGGCAGCCAACCGGTGGTCGAGGTGTGCGAGATGCTGGCCGGCGGCGACTTCGCCGGCCATGTCGTGCTGGAGGTGTCCACCTCGAGCGCGGGATCGAGCCACGAGCGCGAGGCCATGCTGGCCGAGTCGTTACAGTTCGCCCGGGCGTACCTGTTGCGCTGAGCGCCGACGACGATGCAGTGGGCCCCCGCGAAGCTGGGGACGAAGCGATGAGGAGGAGCGGCGCCATAAACCGTCGAAAGGAAACATGACGTCGTTATTCACCGATGCGATGACGCTGCGCAAAGCCGGGTCCGGCGTTTTTGACGGCGAATTGAACAAGCACTGGACCATCGGGCCCAAGGTGCACGGCGGGGCGATGCTGGCGTTGTGCGCCAACGCCGCTCGCATCGCGCACGGCGGGTCAGACGTTGCGCCGGTCGCGGTGTCGGGCAGCTTCCTGTGGGCGCCCGACCCCGGGCCGATGCGGCTGGTGACGTCGATCCGCAAGCGCGGCCGGCGGATCGGTGTGGTCGATGTCGAGCTCAACCAGGGCGATCGCACGGCCGTGCACGCGGTGATCACGCTCGGCGAGCCGGAGCACCTGGTGCCGCCGCTGCTGTCGGCCAACCCGGTGGTGGACCTGATGGCACCCGAACCGCCGGACGACATCGCGCCGATCGGTCCCGGTCACCCGATGGCCGGGCTGGTGCATTTAGCCGATGGCTGCGATGTGCGGCCGCTGGTTTCGACGGCGGAGCCCACCGACGGCTCACCGCCGGTGATCCAGCTGTGGGTGCGGCCGCGCGGCGTGGCGCCCGACGTGTTGTTCGCGCTGATGTGCGGGGACGTGTCGGCACCGGTGAGCTTCGCCGTGGGCCGCACCGGCTGGGCGCCGACCGTGCAGCTGACCGCATACCTGCGCGGGTTGCCGGCCGACGGTTGGCTACGCGTCGTGTGTACCTGCATGCAGATCGGGCAGGACTGGTTCGATGAGGACCACGTCGTTGTCGACTGCGAGGGCCGCATCGTGGTGCAGACCCGCCAATTGGCGATGGTGCCACCCCGTTAAACGGCGGGCGGCCCGCTGCGCCCGGCTGCGCCGCGCTTGCGACCACCCGCCCCGTAGTGCCGGCCTCTCTGCCATGCTTGCCAACATGGCCAGAATCGCGATCGTCGGCGGCGGCAGTATGGGGGAGGCCCTGTTGTCCGGGTTGCTGCGGGCGGGGAGACAGGTCAAGGATCTGGTGGTGGCCGAACGGCTGCCCGACCGCGCCAAATACCTTGCTGATACGTATTCGGTGCTGGTGACGTCGCTGGCCGAGGCGGTGGAGAACGCGACGTTCGTCATCATCGCGGTCAAATCCTCCGACGTCGAGCCGGTCGTCGGCGAGATCGCTGCGCTGGTTGCCCAGGCTGACGAGGACAACCCCGAGCAGGTGTTCATCACTGTCGCCGCCGGCGTCACCACCACCTACCTGGAATCCAGGCTGCCGGCCGGGACGCCGGTGATGCGGGTGATGCCCAACGCTCCGGCGCTGGTCGGTGCCGGGGTCAGCGCGCTGGCCAAGGGCCGCTTCGCCACCCCCGAACAGCTCAAAGAGGCCGCCGCGCTGTTCGACTCGGTCGGCGGTGTGCTGACGGTTCCGGAGACGCAAATGGACGCCGTGACCGCGGTGTCCGGTTCGGGTCCGGCATATTTCTTCCTGATGGTCGAGGCCCTGGTGGACGCTGCCGTCGGCGTGGGGCTGAGCCATTCAGTCGCCAGCGAACTGGTCGCGCAGACCATGGCGGGATCAGCCGCGATGTTGTTGGACCGGATGGAGCAGGACCGGGGACCGGGCGGTGCGGCGACGCCCGATATCTCTACCCCGGCGCGGCTGCGGGCAATGGTTACCTCGCCCGGCGGTACTACCGCCGCTGCGCTGCGCAAACTCGAACGCGGTGGTTTGCGCGCGGCGATCGACGATGCGGTACAGGCCGCGAAAAGGCGCTCCGAAGAGCTGCGAATCACATCAGAGTAACTAATGAATTTCGAAGGATTTTCCCCCACCCGTCGCAGTAACCCCACTAGTCCCGCTATTCTCCTGTGAGTATGCACGTGTGGGTGCCAGCGGAGGGGAAGCCGCCGGGACTGCACGCGCCTGACTGATTGGGTTGCGATGACGTCTATGAACGGGCCATCGGCACGGGATTCAGCTGGCGGTAAATCGGCGAGGGATAGCGGTTCAGCCGACGGCCAGCAGCCCAGGACGCAATTTCTCACTGTGGCCGAGGTGGCGGCGCTGATGCGGGTCAGCAAGATGACGGTCTACCGGTTGGTTCACAACGGTGAGTTGCCCGCGGTGCGCGTTGGCCGATCCTTCCGGGTACACGCCAAGGCCGTCCACGACATGCTGGAGAGCTCCTACTTCGACGCGGGTTAACGAGCCCGCCGTCACTCTGGCGTGCCGCTCAGCCCTGACGGTGCGGGTCGCCGCCCTGGACGCGCGGTCCGCGCTTTTCCGTTCCGTGCGGCTTGCCGGGTTCTTTGCTGTTGGCGGGTTTGTTGGTCGACCTTGGTCGTGGCGGGGTTTTGTCGGTGGTGTTTGGGATGGTCGTGGTGTGACGGCCGAGAAGTTGCGGGAGTGGCGTGGGGTCAAGCCGGTGGCGGGTCCATCCGGTGTGGCGATCACCACTCGGCTG
>NZ_JBOHHI010000084.1:0-20393 GCF_050700595.1 Mycobacterium sp. | reverse complement strand
CCCCGAAACCTAGAGCCACACCCCGTGCGCGTCCCTCAATTCACCCGCGAAACGCCGACAACCCTCTCCCGCAACAAAAAACATCCCTGAACAGCACAAAGGCGCCCACGAAAACCCGTGGAGCGCCACACAAAGCCGATGTGGCGGGAACCAAACCGCGCCGCGCGCCGACCACTGTAGGTAAGCCACGCGAGATTTCCGGGAGGGCTATTGGTGTCCCTGCGAGTTCTTCCCGAAGGCCTCACCGCGACCAGCGCTGCTGTTGAAGCGTTGACCGCACGGCTTGCTGCCGCTGAAGCTGGTGCGGCCCCGCTGATTTCGGCAGTGGTGCCGGCCGCCGTTGATCCGGTCTCGCTGCAGACGGCGGTCGGATTCAGCGCCCGCGGCGGTGAGCATGCGGTTGTGGGCGCTCAGGGTGTGGCGGAGTTGGGCCGGTCCGGTGTCGGAATTGCAGAGTCGGCTGCCGGCTACGCCACCGGTGACGTTGCGGCGGCATCGTCCTATCTGATCGCCGGCGGGCTATGACGGCGCCAGTCTGGATGGCCCTGCCGCCGGAGGTGCACTCGGCCTTGTTGAGCAGCGGTCCGGGGCCAGCGTCGTTGCTGGCAGCCGCTGCGGCATGGTCCTCGTTGAGCGCGGAATACGCTTCGGCGGCGGGCGAACTCAGCGCCGTATTGGCCGGTGCGCAGGCAGTGTGGGAGGGCCCCAGCGCCGAACGGTATGTGGCCGCGCATGGCCCGTATCTGAGCTGGCTGTCCGAGAGCGCCGAAAAAAGTACCGTCGCCGCAGCCCTGCACGAAACGGCTGCCGGTGCCTACACTGCCGCGCTGGCAACCATGCCGACGCTACCGGAGCTCGCCGCGAACCACGCCATCCACGCGGCCTTGGTGGCCACGAACTTCTTCGGTATCAACACCATCCCGATCGCAGTGAATGAAGCCGACTACGCGCGGATGTGGGTGCAGGCCGCCGGAACGATGAGTACCTATCAGGTGGTCGCCGGATCCGCTCTCGCGGCCGTCCCGCCGAGCATGCCCGCGCCGCAGATCGTCGTACCGGGTGGTGAGGCCGGCACTGCAGCGGCGGCAACACAATCGGCCGCGGTGGCCCCGGCGGCACAGACCGGCGCGCACCTCAACAACGCGGATGCCTCTGCTACCCAACAGCAAGCAACAACGGCGGCCACCACCGGCTCGTCGTGGCAAGACCAGCTCGCGAGCTGGCTGTCCGACTACACCCAGAATGTTCTTTGGCCTCTTGGCAAGATGCTCTACCCCAATGGATGGCCTATTCCCGCGGTCCCATTTGTCAATGGCATCAGCTCTGTGCTGATGCAAATCCCCGGAATGTCCCCAGTGCTCGCTACGGCTCTGGGCTGGTTTATCTTTCATTCTTTGATGCTTGTTTGGCCTCTCGTGCAGGCGGCCCCCGCATTATTGATGGCCGTTATTCCCGCGGTGGGCGCCGCAACAATCGGCGGCGCGGCGGGGGTGGCGGCCGGGGTGGCCGCGGCCTCCGCCCTCGCGGTCCCTCCGGTAGCGGACATGCCGGCGGCCGCAGCCAGTCCCGTACCGATGGGCTCCGCGCCGGCGCCGTCAACGGCGACCGGTATCCACACCGGTGTGACCAATGCCCCGACCACATCGAGTGCTCCGGCGCCGAGCCCTGCCACAACAACTGGCGCCGGGCCGGCCGGGGGTGGTCCCGGAGTTGGTTTCGGTCCGACCGCCACCGATGCGCTCGGAGCCGGCGCGGGGATGTCCGACGTGTCCTACGCCGTGGCCGCATTCGGGTTGTCGGCGCAGAGAGCTGCCAGTCGCCGGTCGCGCGCTCAGGGGCAGGAGTCGCCGGTGGACAACCCTGGCGCCGCGGCGGCAAAGACTGCTTCCGTCCGCGAGCAAGCACGGGCCCGTCGTCGCGCGAAGGTCACAGAGCTGGGCCGCGGCTATGAGTACATGGATTTGGACTCGGAGCCGGGCGATGACGACGGCGGGATCGGCCCAGTGAGCGCGTCGGACCGGGGTGCTGGATCGATGGGGTTTGCCGGCACCGTACGACAGGACGCGGCGGCCGCGGCGGCGGGTTTGACCACGCTGGCCGGCGATGAGTTCGGTGGTGGCCCGGCGATGCCGATGGTGCCGGGCAGCTGGGAACGCGACGAAGGGTGATACCGGGATGACCTATCAGGCCTGGCAGACGCAGTGGAATCAGGCGATGAGCGATCTGGTGCGGGCCTATCACGCGATGGCGGGCACCCATCAGGCCAACACGGTGTCGATGCGGGCCCGCGACCAAGCCGAAGCCGCCAAATGGGGCGGCTAACCTGCGCTGACACCCGGCACTGCGCCCAGATAGTTGAGGGGCGGCGGCGATAGGCTCTCGCCGTGCTGATCGCAATCGAAGGCGTCGACGGTGCCGGCAAGCGCACCCTGACGGAAGCCCTGCGTACGGCTTTCGAGGCCGCCCGGAAATCGGTGGCTACGTGCGCGTTCCCGCGTTACGGCCAATCGGTGGCCGCCGATGTCGCAGCCGAGGCGCTGCACGGCCAGCACGGGGATCTCGCGTCGTCGGTGCATGCGATGGCAATCTTGTTCGCGCTGGACCGCGCCGGGGCCGTCGAGCAGATCCGCGGGCTGTGTTCCGACCACGACGTGGTGATCCTGGATCGCTACGTGGCGTCCAACGCCGCCTACAGCGCGGCGCGCCTACACCAGGATGCCGACGGCGAGGTGGTGGCCTGGGTGGAGCAAATCGAATACCGGCGGTTGAGGCTGCCGGTACCGGATTGGCAAGTGCTGCTCGGAGTTTCGGCTGAGCTCGCCGGACAGCGTGCCCGCGATCGGGCCCGACGTGTTGCCGGTCGGGCGCGGGACGCCTACGAGCGGGACGACGAGCTGCAGGAGCGAACCGGCGCGGTGTATGCGGGCCTGGCCGCCGCCGGCTGGGGTGGGAGATGGCTGGTGGTCGACGAGGACGTCGACGCGCGCGAGCTGGCCGCCACGCTACTGAGTGGCTGAACACCAAGAAACGCGGGTGTGGTAGCTGAGTTTTGTCGCCATCAAGTGACACCATGGACACCATGAGGCAAAGGATTCTGGTCGTCGACGACGACGCGTCGCTCGCCGAGATGCTCACCATCGTGCTGCGCGGGGAGGGATTCGACACCGCGGTCGTCGGTGACGGCACCCAGGCACTCACCGCTGTGCGCGAACTGCGCCCCGACCTGGTGCTGCTGGCCCTGAGGCTGCCCGGCATGAACGGCATCGACGTGTGCCGGGTGCTGCGCGCGGACTCCGGCGTGCCGATCGTCATGCTCACCGCCAAGACCGACACCATCGACGTGGTGCTTGGCCTGGAGTCAGGCGCCGACGACTACATCATGAAGCCGTTCAAACCCAAGGAGCTGGTCGCTCGGGTGCGGGCACGGCTGCGGCGCAATGACGACGAGCCCGCCGAGATGCTGTCGATCGCCGATGTCGACATCGACGTTCCTGCGCACAAGGTCACTCGCAACGGCGAGCAGATCTCGTTGACGCCGCTGGAATTCGACCTGCTGGTGGCGCTGGCACGCAAACCGCGCCAGGTGTTTACTCGTGATGTGCTGCTCGAACAGGTGTGGGGCTACCGTCACCCGGCGGACACCCGCTTGGTTAACGTGCACGTCCAGCGGCTACGCGCGAAGGTCGAAAAAGATCCGGAGAACCCGACCGTTGTACTGACCGTTCGAGGAGTGGGTTACAAGGCCGGACCCCCGTGATCCGCGCCCGCGACGATGCAGAGCGTCGCGATGAGGAGGAGCGGCGCGAATGATCTTGGGCTCGCGGCGACGCATTCGGGGTCGCTGGGGGCGTTCAGGCCCGCTGATGCGGGGTGTGAGTGCGTTGAGTCGCGCTGTGGCCGTTGCCTGGCGCCGCTCGTTGCAGTTGCGGGTGGTAGCGCTGACTCTCGGCATGTCTCTCGCCGTGATCATGGCGCTCGGCTTCGTGCTGACCAGCCAGGTCACCGATCGGGTGCTCGACGTCAAAGTCCGCGCCGCCACCGAGCAGATCGAGCGGGCACGCGCCACGGTCAGCGGGATCGTCAGCGGTGAAGAGGCGCGTTCGTTGGACAGCAGCCTGCAGCTGGCCCGCAACACCTTGACGTCGAAAACCGATCCGACCTCCGGCGCCGGGATGGCCGGACCGTTCGACGCGGTGCTGGTGGTGCCCGGCTATGGTCCCCGACCAGCCGCCGCTGCCGGACCGGTCGGGCAGCTGCCGGACTCGCTGCGCGATTTCGTCAAGGCGGGGCAGGTCGCCTACCAGTACGCGACCGTGCACACCGAGGGTTTTTCCGGGCCGGCGCTGGTGATCGGCACGCCGACGACGTCGCGGGTGGCCAACCTCGAGCTGTACCTGATCTTCCCGCTGGGCAACGAGCAGAGCACGATCTCGCTGGTCCGCGGCACCATGGCAACCGGCGGCCTGGTGCTGCTGGTTCTGCTGGCCGGCATCGCGCTGCTGGTCTCGCGACAGGTGGTGGGGCCGGTGCGGACGGCGGCACGCACCGCCGAGCGGTTCGCCGAGGGGCGCCTGACCGAGCGGATGCCGGTGCGCGGCGAAGACGACATGGCCCGGCTGGCGGTGTCGTTCAACGACATGGCGGAGAGCCTGTCCCGGCAGATCACTCAGCTCGAGGAGTTCGGCAACCTGCAACGGCGGTTCACCTCCGACGTCAGTCACGAACTGCGCACCCCGCTGACCACGGTGCGGATGGCCGCCGACCTGATCTACGACCACAGCGCGGACCTCGACCCGGCGCTGCGGCGGTCCACCGAACTGTTGGTCAGCGAGCTGGACAGGTTCGAGCTGCTGCTCAGCGACCTGCTGGAGATCTCCCGGCACGACGCCGGCGTGGCTGAACTGTCGGTCGAGGCGGTCGATCTGCGGTCGACGGTCAACAGCGCGCTGGGCAATGTGGGCCACCTGGCCGAAGACTCCGGCGTCAAGCTGATTGTCGACATGCCTGGCGGCGAGGTGATCGCCGAAGTCGACGCACGTCGGGTCGAGCGAATCCTGCGCAATCTGATCGCCAATGCCATCGACCACGCCGAGCACCGGCCGGTGCGGATCCGGATGGCCACCGACGAGGACACCGTCGCGGTCACTGTGCGCGATTACGGCGTGGGGTTGCGACCAGGCGAGGAGAAGCTGGTGTTCAGCCGGTTCTGGCGGGCAGACCCGTCGCGGGTGCGCCGGTCGGGCGGGACCGGGCTGGGTTTGGCGATCAGCGTCGAGGACGCGCGCCTGCATCAAGGCCGGCTGGAGGCCTGGGGCGAACCCGGTAAGGGTTCCTGCTTCCGGCTGACGCTTCCACTGGTGCGCGGGCACAAGGTGACCACCAGCCCGTTGCCGATGAAACCGATTGCCTCGGAACGCAAGGAGCGTCAGCTCCGGGCCCGTGAGCCCGCCGAGAGGAGCGGGTGATGCGGCCGCTGGTCGCCGTGCTGGTCGGCGCGGTGGTACTGGTTGCGGGTTGCGCCGGAGTGCCCAGCTCGTCGGCGCCGCAGGCCATCGGCACCGTCGCGCGGCCCGCGCCGTCGAATCTGCCCAAGCCGACGCCGGGCATGGACCCCGATCTGCTGCTGCGCGAATTCCTCAAGGCCACAGCTGATCCGGCCAACCGGCATCTGGCCGCACGGCAGTTCCTCACCCAGAAAGCATCCGACGCGTGGGACGATGCCGGCAGCGCGTTGCTGATCGACCACGTCGTGTTCGTCGAAACCCGTAGCACCGACCGGGTTTCGGTCGCCATGCGGGCAGACATTTTGGGGTCGTTGTCCGATATGGGGGTGTTCGAGACGGCCGAGGGGGTGTTGCCCGATCCCGGCCCTATCGAGTTGGTCAAGACGCCGGGCGGCTGGCGCATCGACCGTCTGCCCAACGGGGTGTTTCTGGACTGGCAGCAATTCCAGGCCACCTACAAACGCAACACGCTCTATTTCGCCGACCCGACCGGCAGGACGGTCGTTCCCGACCCGCGCTACGTGGCGGTGTCTGATCCCGACCAGTTGGCCACCGAACTGGTTTCCAAGCTGATCGCCGGGCCGCGTCCGGAGATGTCCAAGAGCGTGCACAATATGCTCGCCCCGCCGGTGCGGCTGCGCGGACCGGTAACGCGGGCCGACGGCGGCAAAAGCGGCGTCGGCCGGGGGTACGGCGGGGCGCGGATCGATCTGGAGAGGCTCACCGTCGCCGATCCGCACAGCAGGCAACTGCTTGCCGCGCAGCTCATTTGGACGTTGGCCAGGGCCGACATCAAGGGACCTTATGTGATCAACGCCGACGGAGCCGCGCTCGACGACCGGTTTGCCGAGGGGTGGAAGGCCACCGACGTTGCCGCCACCGATCCCGGTGCGGCCGATGGCGTTGCCGCCGGCGTGCACGCCCTGGTGGGCGGGGCGCTGGTAGCCCTGGACGGGCAGCGCTCCGTACCGGTGGCAGGGGCGTTCGGCCGGACGCCGGATCAAACCGGCGCCGCACTGTCCCGCAGTGGGCATCAGGTGGCCTCGGTGGTGACGCTGCGGCCGGGCGCGCCGGATATGGCGGCGTCGCTGTGGATCGGCGATGTAGGCGGCGAGGCGGTGGAAGCCGCTGACGGGCACAACCTGTCGCGGCCGAGCTGGGCGCTGGACGAGGCGGTGTGGGTGGTGGCCGATGGCAACAACGTGCTACGGGCCATGCAGGAAACGGCGTCCGGCCAGTCGGCGCGTCTTCCGGTGGATTCGGCCGCGGTGTCCAGCCGATTCCCGGGCGCGATCACCGAGTTGCAGTTGTCCCGGGACGGCACCCGGGCGGCGATGGTCATCGAGGGGCAGGTGATCCTCACCTGCGTCGAGCAGACGCAGGCCGGCCAATTCGCGCTGACATATCCGCGGCGACTGGGATTCGGGCTGGGCTCGTCGGTGGTGTCGTTGTCGTGGCGCACCGGCGACGACATCGTGGTGAGCCGCACCGACGCCCAGCATCCGGTGTCGTATGTGAACATCGACGGGGTTAACTCCGATGCGCCGAGCGGCAACCTGCGGCAACCGGTGTCGACGGTCGCCGCCAACCCCTCGACGGTGTATGTCGCCGACCCGCGCGGGGTCTTGCAGCTATCGGGTTCGGGTGCCGAAGGGCCGCACGGCTGGTTGGACGTGCCGGGGTTCATGGTGCCCGGGGCTGTGCCTGTGCTGCCGGGGTGAGGCGCGGAACATGTCACCCCGCACCGCCACACTGCACCCATGCTCGACCTCGTCCTCCCGCTGGAATGCGGCGGCTGCGGCGCTCCGTCGACCCGCTGGTGTAACGCCTGCGCGCAAGAACTGAAGGTGGCGCCCGGCGCCCCCCGCGTCATAACGCCGCGCGTCGACCCGCAGGTGCCGGTTTTCGCGCTCGGCCGCTACGCCGGCGCGCGGCGGAACGCGATCGTGGCGATGAAGGACCGCGGCCGCGCCGACCTGATAAGACCACTGGCGTACGCGCTGGCGCTGGGCATCCACCGCCTGATCACCTGGGGTCTGCTCGACGTGCCGCTGACGATCGTCCCGGCACCGACCCGCCGCGCGGCGGCCCGGCGACGCGGCGGGGATCCGGTTACCCGGATGGCAACCGCGGCGGTAGAGAACCACCCCGGCATCGCCGTCGTCGCGGCATTGCGAATGAACGCGCTGGCCCACGACTCGGCCGGCCTGGGCAGCACCGAGCGGGAGCGAAACATCGCCGGCCGGGTCCTGCTGACCAAGCCGCCGCCGGCCCGCCGGGAAATACTGCTGGTCGACGACATCGTCACCACCGGAGCGACCGCGCGGGAGTCGGTTCGCATCCTGCACGCCGCAGGGGCGCGGGTGGCCGCCGTGCTCGCGGTGGCGGCCGCCTGAGGCGTTGGTGAAGAACTCGAAACACGAAAGTACTGGCACATCCCCCAGGCCACGGCTACCGTCGGGATCAAGCACCCGTGAACGCCTCACGGCAGCGCTTCTCAGCAGATCGAAGCGCCAGTCACCGACAACGGTAGGGGGTGAGTTCTCGACACCTTGCACCGGCGGGCGGCCACGGCAGCACTACCCCCGTCGGCGCGTTCATCTGAAGGGCACGCCCCCCGCGTGCGACGCGAGAGAAACGAGTTGGCAAGTATGTCAAGGCAAACCGTGGATTTCGGACCGCTTCTGGAACAACCCCGGGTCGACACCGGCGAGCAGGCCGAACCGACGCCGCAAGCCGAGGTCGTCGTCAAGGGCCGCAACGTCGAGATCCCCGACCACTACCGGATCTACGTCTCGCAGAAACTCGCCCGCTTAGAGCGGTTCGACCGGACCATCTATCTGTTCGACGTCGAACTCGATCACGAACGCAACCGGCGCCAGCGCAAGTCCTGTCAGCACGTGGAGATCACCGCCCGCGGCCGGGGCCCGGTGGTCCGCGGCGAGGGATGCGCCAACAGCTTCTACGCGGCCTTCGAGTCCGCGGTCGCCAAGCTGGAGAACCGGCTGCGTCGCGTCAAGGACCGCCGCAAAGTCCACTACGGCGATAAGACCCCGGTTTCACTGGCCGCTGCCACCGCGGCAGTTCCCCCGCCAGAACAGCCCAACGCCGCGCAGACCGCGGCGCCGGACCACGACGGCGTCGACGGCCACCACGAGCCGGGCCGGATCGTCCGCGTCAAGGAGCACCCGGCCAAGCCGATGTCGGTGGACGATGCGCTTTACGAGATGGAGCTGGTGGGCCACGACTTCTTCCTGTTCCACGACCAGCAGACCGACCGGCCGTCGGTAGTCTACCGTCGGCACGCCTATCACTACGGCCTGATCCGGCTGGCCTGAGGAGAACGGCTAACGCCGGCTCGTCACCTAGGATGGGCAACGCCCAAGATTCCGATCCCAAGGGATAACCGTGCTGTCGAAGTTGCTGCGACTTGGTGAAGGTCGCATGGTCAAACGCCTCAGGCGAGTGGCCGACTACGTCAATACCCTGTCCGACGACGTCGCGTCGCTGACCGACGCCGAGCTGCGGGCCAAGACCGACGAATTCAAGAAGCGGCACGCCGGGGGAGAAGACCTCGACGACCTGCTACCTGAAGCGTTCGCGGTCGCCCGGGAGGCGGCCTGGCGGGTGCTCGACCAGCGTCCGTTCGACGTGCAGGTGATGGGTGCGGCGGCGCTGTACCACGGCAACGTCGCCGAGATGAAGACCGGTGAGGGCAAGACCCTGACTTCGGTGCTGCCGGCCTACCTCAACGGTATCGGCGGCAAGGGTGTGCACATCGTCACCGTCAACGACTACCTGGCCAAACGCGACAGCGAGTGGATGGGACGGGTGCACCGGTTCCTGGGCCTGGACGTCGGCGTGATTCTCGCGCAGATGTTGCCCGACGAGCGGCGCGTCGCCTACGGCGCCGACATCACCTACGGGACCAACAACGAGTTCGGCTTCGACTATCTGCGCGACAACATGGCCCATTCGCTGGACGACTGTGTGCAGCGCGGCCACAGCTACGCCATCGTCGACGAGGTCGACTCGATTCTGATCGACGAGGCCCGCACCCCGCTGATCATCTCCGGGCCCGCCGACGGCGGCTCGAACTGGTACACCGAATTCGCCCGGCTGGCGCCGCTGATGGCAAAGGACACCCACTACGAGGTCGACCTGCGCAAGCGCACCGTCGGCGTGCACGAGCTGGGGGTGGAGTTCGTCGAAGACCAGCTCGGTATCGACAACCTCTACGAGGCCGCCAACTCGCCGCTGGTCAGCTACCTCAACAACGCGATCAAGGCCAAAGAACTGTTCCAGCGCGATAAGGACTACATCGTCCGCGACGGCGAAGTGCTGATCGTCGACGAGTTCACCGGCCGGGTGCTGATCGGCCGCCGCTACAACGAGGGCATGCACCAGGCCATCGAGGCCAAGGAGCACGTCGAGATCAAGGCCGAGAACCAGACGTTGGCCACCATCACGCTGCAGAACTACTTCCGGCTGTACGACAAGCTGGCCGGCATGACCGGCACCGCCCAGACCGAGGCCGCCGAGCTGCACGAGATCTACAAGCTCGGCGTGGTGAGCATCCCGACCAACATGCCGATGATCCGCGCCGACTGCTCCGACCTCATCTACAAGACCGAGGAAGCCAAGTACATCGCGGTCGTCGACGACGTCGCCGAGCGCTACGAAAAGGGCCAGCCGGTGCTGATCGGTACCACCAGCGTGGAGCGCTCGGAGTATTTGGCCCGCCAATTCCAGAAGCGGCGCATTCCGCACAACGTGCTCAACGCCAAATACCACGAGCAGGAGGCCGGCATCATCGCCGAGGCGGGCCGGCGCGGCGCGATCACCGTGGCCACCAACATGGCCGGACGCGGCACCGACATCGTGCTGGGCGGCAACGTCGACTTCCTCGCCGACACGCGGCTGCGCGGGGGCGGCCTGGACCCGGTGGAGACGCCCGACGAGTACGAGGCCGCCTGGCACCAGGAGCTGCCGCACGTCAAAGCCGAGGCGGCCGCCGAGGCCAAGGAAGTGATCGATGCCGGCGGGCTCTACGTGCTGGGCACCGAGCGGCACGAGGCCCGGCGCATCGACAACCAGCTGCGCGGCCGCTCCGGCCGCCAGGGCGACCCGGGCGAGTCCCGCTTCTACCTGTCACTGGGCGACGAACTCATGCGCCGCTTCAATGGCGCGGCGCTGGAATCGTTGCTGACCCGGCTCAATCTGCCCGATGACGTGCCGATCGAGGCCAAGATGGTGACTCGGGCGATCAAGAGCGCGCAGAGCCAGGTCGAGCAGCAGAACTTCGAGGTCCGCAAGAACGTCCTCAAGTACGACGAGGTGATGAACCAGCAGCGCAAGGTCATCTACGCCGAGCGTCGCCGCCTGCTGGAGGGCGAGAACCTCAAGCAGCAGGCACTGGACATGGTTCACGACGTGCTCATCGCCTACGTCAACGGTGCGACCGCCGAGGGCTACGCCGAAGACTGGGATCTGGACAAGCTCTGGGAGGCGCTCAAGACGCTGTATCCGCTCGGGATCGACCACAAGGATCTGTTCGATCCCGATGCGGTCGGCGAGCCCGGCGAGCTGACCGGCGAGGAGCTGCTCGATGCGTTGATCAAAGACGCAGAACGCGCCTATGCAGTGCGCGAGGGCGAGCTCGAAGCGCTCGCCGGTGACGGCGCGATGCGCCAGCTGGAACGCAACGTGCTCCTCAACGTCATCGACCGTAAGTGGCGCGAGCACCTCTATGAGATGGACTACCTCAAGGAGGGCATCGGTTTGCGCGCGATGGCACAGCGCGATCCGCTGGTCGAATACCAGCGGGAGGGCTACGACATGTTCATGGGCATGCTCGACGGCCTCAAGGAAGAGTCGGTTGGCTTCTTGTTCAACGTTGCGGTGGAGGCGGTACCGGCCCCCGGCGCCGACACTGCGGCCCCGGTTGCCGAACCCGAGGACCTGGGGGAGTTCGCCACCGCCGCGGCGGCCACCGCCCAGCAGCGGGTCGCCGCAGGCGCACCCGTCGAGGGACAGCAGCCCGCGCCGAGTTCCCTGCGCGCCAAGGGAATCGAGAACGAGGCGCCTGCGCTGACGTATTCCGGGCCGGCCGAGGACGGTTCGGCGCAGCTGCAGCGCAACGGCGACGGTGCAGCGCCCGCACCGGGCGGGGCCAGTCGACGTGAACGGCGGGAGGCCGCGCGCCGGCAGAGCCGGGGCGGCAAACGCACGAAATCGACCAAACGGCGTTAGCAGCATGGACGTCAAAGAGGTGTTGCTGCCCAGCATCGGGCTGCGATACGAATTCACCAGCCACGACGGCGACCGGATCGGCATCGTGGCGCGGCGCAGCGGCGACTTCGAGATCGTCCTGTACACCCGCGAGGACCCCGACCAGGCCCGGCCGTGCTTCCGTCTCACCGACGAGGAGGCCGACGCGGTCGCCCAGATCCTGGGTGCGCCACGGATCGCCGAACGGTTCACCGAGCTCACCCGCGAAGTGCCCGGGCTGGATGCCGGCCAGGTGCACATCCCGCCGGGCAGCCAGTTCGTGGATCACCCACTCGGCGACACCCAGGCCCGAACCCGCACCGGTGCCTCGATCGTGGCGATTGTCCGCAACGACGTGGTGCTCGCCTCGCCCGGCCCAGCCGAAATCCTGCGGGCCCGAGATGTTCTGGTGGTGATCGGCACCGAGGAAGGTATCGCCGGGGTCGAGCAGCTCGTCGCCAAGGGCTGAGCCGTGCAAATCGCGGTGGCGCCGATGCTGCAGCTCGGTGTGCTCCTCACCGTGCTTGCGGTACTGGGCGCGGTCGCGCGCCGGTTCGCATTGTCGCCCATCCCGGTGTATCTGGTGGCCGGCCTGTTTTTGGGCAACGGCGGCATCACTTCGGTGGCCGCGGCCGGACAATTCATCACCACCGGTGCGCCGATCGGGATCGTGCTGCTGTTGCTCACGTTGGGTCTGGAGTTCTCGGCCGGTGAGTTTGCCAGCAGCCTGCGCCGCCACGTGCCGTCGGCGGCGGTCGACGTCGTGCTCAACGCGCTACCCGGAGCGCTGGTCGGCTGGCTGCTGGGGTTCGACGGTGTCGGCATCCTGGCGCTGGCCGGTGTCACTTACGTCTCGTCGTCGGGTGTGATCGCCCGGCTACTGGAGGATCTGCACCGGGTCGGTAACCGCGAAACCCCGTCCGTGCTGTCGGTGCTGGTGCTCGAGGATTTCGCGATGGCGGCCTATCTGCCGTTGTTCGCGGTGCTGGCCTCGGGCGGCAGCTGGCTGCACGCGGTCGCCGGCATGGCGGCCGCGGTGGCCGCCCTGGCGGCCGCGTTCGCCGCGTCGTATCGCTGGGGTCACCATGTCGGCCGGCTGGTCACCCACCCGGATTCCGAACAGTTGCTGCTGCGGGTGCTGGGAATCACGCTGATCGTGGCGGCGGTGGCCGAATCCGTGCACGCGTCGGCGGCGGTGGGTGCGTTCCTGGTCGGTCTGACCCTGACCGGTGACACTGCCGATCGGGCCCGCAAAGTGCTGGGCCCCCTGCGCGACCTCTTCGCCGCGATCTTCTTTCTCGCCGTGGGACTGTCGGTTGATCCCGGGCACCTGCTGCCGATGCTTCCGGTGGCGCTGGTGTTGGCTGCGATCAGCGCGGCGACGAAGGTGGCCACCGGGATCTACGCGGCCAGGCGCGACGGGGTGGCGCGGCGCGGGCAGTTGCGTGCCGGCACCGTGCTGATCGCCAGGGGTGAGTTTTCGCTGATCATCATCGGCCTGGTCGGTTCATCGATCCACGGGGTGGCCGCGCTGGCGATGTCGTACGTGTTCGTGGTGGCGATCGTCGGTCCGCTGGTGACCCGCTTCGCCGGCGGCCCCCTGCCGGCTGCCGCCCGCACTGCCGCCGCCGCGTAGCCGCGGCATCAGCCAATGTGCAGCGCAACCACCTGCCATCGGTTCTGGGTCGCTTGCTCGATGCGGCAGGCGATGGCGTGCACGCGGCGTCCCCGCTGGTAGGTTCCGAACACCTCGGCCGCGACGAGGCGGTCGTGCCGGCCGACTGATTGCAATCGCAGCCGCCGCAACACCGCTGCCGCGCCGTCGTCGGCCGCGAGCCGACCGGCCGTGATCCGGTTGACGACGAGCACCGAGTCGACCAGCCCGGCGGCGAGCAGGCCCTGTAACTGTGCCACCGGGCGGCGGCGGTCGATGACTTCCAGCACCCGGCGCAGCGCCGCGTCGGCGAAGATTGCCGCCTGCCGCATCGGCGCGGACATGCTTGGCGCAGACTGCCGGCCTGAAAGTTTGTGCGGCCGCTGGGCATTGGGTTGTCGCAACGCTGTTGTCGAGAGCGATCGGCACTGCCGGACGTCGCGGGCCGGGGGTTCGTAGTCGATAACGGGTCTGACGGTCAACAGGGCACCCTCCAGTAATGTCGTGCGACGATCCGCTGGAGAGTGGCAGACGACTTGACGATCATCGCACAAGCATCGCGTTCGTGTACCCGCGCTGCACAACCTCCTGCGCGGCGGTTACCGTGAGCGGCAGTACCGGTCGACAGGTCGGCGAATTGCCAAGGGATTAAACAGGGAGAGGCGACGTGACGCGGTTATCCACATCGGACGCGTCCTTCTATCGGTTGGAGAACACCGCCACCCCGATGTCTGTCGGCTCGCTGTTGATCCTGCGTCGCCCACGCGCCGGGTTGAGGTACGAGACGCTGCTGGCCACCGTCGAGCAGCGGTTACCACAGACACCGCGGTACCGGCAGAAGGTCCGCGAAGTGAGCATGGGCCTGGCTAGGCCGGTGTGGATCGATGACTGCGACTTCGACATCACCTACCACGTCCGGCGGTCGGCGCTGCCGTCGCCTGGCAGCGACAAACAACTGCACGAGCTGATCGCCCGGCTGGCCGGGCAGCCACTGGACAAGGGTCGGCCGCTGTGGGAGATGTACCTGATCGAGGGCCTGTCCAAGAACCGCGTCGCGGTTTATGCCAAGTCGCATCAAGCGCTGGTCAACGGTGTGTTGGGACTGGCGATCGCCCATGTCATCGTCGATCGGACGCGGCGTCCGCCGCCGTTCCCTGAAGACATCTGGGTACCGCGGCGCGAACCCGGCACCGCCCGGCTGCTGGCGGGCGCGATTGGTGACTGGATGTCTGGGCCCGGAGCGCAGTTGCAGACGGTCGGCTCCGCGGTCACCGAACTGGCAACCAACTCCGAGCAACTGATCCACATCGGCCGGCGGGTTCTCGACGTCGCACGCAGGGTGGCGCGGGGCACCGCGCCCAGCAGCCCGCTCAATGCCCCCATCTCCCGCGACCGGCTGTTCACGGTGGGCCGCGCGCGCCTGGAGGACTACCGGACTGTGCGAGCACGTTACGACTGCGACATCAACGACGTAGTGCTGGCGGTGATCACCGGTGCGCTGCGCAACTGGCTGCTGTCCCGCGGCGAGGCGGTGCAACCGACGGCGACGGTGCGGGCGATGGCGCCGATGCCGGTCCACCCCGATCACCACTTCGACTCTTCCAATCCGGGCCAGGCGATAGGGCAGGTGACACCGTTCCTGGTCGACCTGCCGGTGGGAGAGGGTAACGCCGTGGTGCGGCTGTCCCAGATCGCGCACGCCACCGAATCGCACCCGACAGCAGACAACCTGGTCGATGCTAAGGCCATCTTGACGCTCTCGGGCTTCGCGCCGCCCACGCTGCATGCGATGGGTGTCCGGGTGGCCACCGGCTTTTCGGCCCGATCGTTCAACCTGTTGATCACCAATGCGCCTGGCGCCCAGACGCAGATGTATGTTGCCGGGGCAAAGCTGCTCGACGCCTACACGGTGGCCCCGCTGCTGCATAACCAGGTGCTGGCCCTGGGCGTGACGTCCTACAACGGCATGCTGTATTTCGCGATCAACGCCGACCGCAAGGCGATGAGCGACGTCGACGTGCTACCGGGCCTAATGAGCGAATCGCTCGACGAGTTGCTCGAAGCAGCACAGTAAGTTGGCGTGAAAACAATTACCATCCATTGATGTGAGCAAAGTCAGCACCGACCGCGCGTCGCGGGTCTCGAAGGAAAAGAAACCAGATGGGCCGCCGCGGCGCAAGATTTCCAATGCCGTCTATGAAGCCGAATTGTTCCGGCTGCAAACCGAATTCGTCAAGCTGCAGGAATGGGTGCGGCATTCCGGCGCGCGGATCGTGGTGATCTTCGAAGGCCGCGACGGGGCAGGCAAAGGCGGCACGATCAAACGGATCACCGAATACCTCAACCCGCGCGTTGTCCGCATCGCAGCGCTGCCGGCGCCCACTGATCGTGAACGGGGCCAGTGGTATTACCAGCGTTACATCGCTGCGCTACCCGCCAAGGGAGAGATCGTGCTGTTCGACCGCTCGTGGTACAACCGTGCCGGCGTCGAGAAGGTGATGGGCTTTTGCACGCCGCAAGAGCATGCATTGTTCCTGCGGCAGACGCCGGTCTTCGAGCAGCTGCTCATCGATGACGGGATTTTGTTGCGGAAGTATTGGTTTTCGGTATCCGACGACGAGCAGCTGCGCCGGTTCAAGGCGCGGCGCAACGACCCGGTGCGGCAATGGAAACTGACCACGATGGACCTGGAGTCGGTGTATCGGTGGGAGGACTATTCGCGCGCCAAGGACGAGATGATGGTGCACACTGACGTCCCGGCGAGCCCGTGGTATGTCGTGGAATCGGATATCAAAAAGCACGCCCGGTTGAACATGATGGCGCACTTGCTGTCCACGATCGATTATCGCGACGTGGCAAAGCCGAAGGTCAAGCTGCCTGCGCGTGCGGTGGTGAGCGGTAACTACCAACGCCCGCCCCGAGAGCTGGCCACCTATGTCGACGACCATGTGGCTGATGTGATCGGGGGTTGATGGGTGCTCGCGACTAACCGGGACGCATGATGCGGGTCTACATCCCGGCAACCGTGGCGATGCTGCAGCAATTCGTCGCCGACGGTTCGCTGTGGCCGGTGAACGGCACCGCGTTCGGGGTAACGCCGGCGCTGCGGGAGGCTTACGCGGAGGGCGACGACGACGAGCTCGGCGAGGTGGCGCTGGCCGATGCCGCGCTGGCTTCGCTTCGCCTGCTGGCCGGCGACTGCGCCCTAGACCTGCCGCCGCGGCGGGCGGTGCTGGTCGCCCATGTCGAGGACGTGACGTTGCGCCCGGATCTCGACGACGCGGTCGTCCGGCTCGGCGCGCCGGTGGTGATCGACGACGTCGTCGCCGCATTCGTCGACAACGCCGCCGCGGAGCGCGACGTCACGGCGGCGATCGCGGTTGTCGATGCGGCCGACCTTGGTGATGAGGACGCCGAACTGACCGTCGGCGATGCGCAGGATCACGATTTGGCCTGGTATGCCACCCAGGAGCTGCCGTTCCTGTTGGACCTGCTCTAACGGTGGATACCGGACTGTAGGTTACGGTAGCGTAGGTTGCTAATGGGCAAGAAGATTTCGAGGCCGGCCGCTGACGTCGTCGACACCCGACGTCCGACCGTCCTCCGCACCTACCGGCATCCGGGCCGGCACGTGCTGCGCAAGTTGGCGGCCCGGATTACTACACCGCTGCTGCCGGATGACTATCTGCAGCTGGCCAATCCGTTGTGGTCCGCACGGGAATTGCGCGGGCGCATCCTGGAGGCCCGCCGCGAGACCGAAGACTCTGCGACATTGGTCATCAAACCCGGCTGGGGCTTCAGCTTCGACTACCAGCCAGGTCAGTACATCGGGATCGGGCTGCTGGTCGGCGGGCGCTGGCGGTGGCGGTCGTATTCGCTGACATCGAGCCCGGTTGCCAGCGCGCGCACCGTGACGGTCACGGTCAAGGCGATGCCCGAGGGGTTCCTGTCCACCCACCTGGTCGCCGGGGTCGCTCCCGGCACGATCGTGCGCTTGGCCGCACCGCAGGGCAACTTCGTGCTGCCCAATCCGGCGCCACCGGCCATTTTGTTCATCACCGCCGGGTCGGGCATCACCCCGGTGATGTCGATGCTGCGCACGCTTGTGCGCCACGGTCAGGTCACCGACGTGATCCACCTGCATTCGGCCCCGACCGCGGCCGACGTGATGTTCGGCGCAGAGCTTGACCAGCTGGCCCGCGAACACGCCGGGTACCGGCTACGCCTGCGCACCACGCGCAACCAGGGCCGGCTTGACCTGGGTCGGCTCGACAGCGAAGTGCCGGACTGGCGGGACCGGCAGACATGGGCGTGCGGACCCGAACCCCTGTTGGGCGCGGCCGAACGCGTTTGGTCGGCGGCCGGTGCGGCCGAGCGGCTGCATCTCGAGAGGTTCGCGGTATCGCGAGCGGCGCCGGTCGGAGCCGGCGGGACGGTCACCTTCGCCAAAAGCGGGAAAAGTGCCGCCGCCGACGCGGCGACCTCGCTGATGGATGCCGGTGAGCGGGTGGGTGTGCAGATGCCGTTCGGCTGCCGGATGGGTATCTGCCAATCCTGCGTGGTTCCCCTGGCCGAGGGCCACGTCCGCGACCTGCGAACCGGCGTCGAACACGAACCTGGAACACGTGTGCAGACCTGCATTTCCGCAGCGTCCGGCGATTGTGTACTAGAAATCTAAGCCGTTACTCGCTGGTAACCTACGGTTTCGTAGGTTACGATAGCGTAGGTAAGCGACCATAAGACCGAGGGAAGGCAAAAACGATGGCGATCACCGACGTCGACGTATTCGCACACCTCACCGACACAGACATAGAAAACCTGGCCGTTGAGCTGGACGCCATCCGCCAGGACATCGAGGACTCACGCGGCGAGCGAGACTCCCGCTACATCCGCCGCACCATCGCCGCCCAGCGCGCACTGGAGGTCACCGGCCGGGTACTGCTGGCGGCAAGCTCCCGGCGGTCAGCCTGGTGGGCCGGCACCGCGACCCTCGGCGTGGCCAAGATCATCGAGAACATGGAGATCGGCCACAACGTCATGCACGGCCAGTGGGACTGGATGAACGACCCGGAGATCCACTCGTCGAGCTGGGAGTGGGACATGACCGGGGCGTCCAAGCACTGGCGTTACACCCACAACTTCGTGCACCACAAGTACGCCAACATCCTCGGCATGGACGACGACGTCGGCTATGGCCTGCTGCGCGTCACCCGGGATCAGCCCTGGAAGCGCTTCAACCTGTTCAACCTGGTGTTCAACACGCTGCTCGCGGTCCTGTTCGAATGGGGGGTCGGCTTGCAGCACGTGGAGATCGGCAAGATCGTCAAGAAACGGATGGACCAGGAGGAAGGCCGGCAAAGGGCCGACGAGTTCTTGACCAAGGCCGGCCGCCAGGTGTTCAAGGACTACATCGCGTTCCCCGCGCTGACCGCGCTCTCGCCCGGTGCGAGCTACACGTCCACGTTGAAGGCCAACGCGGTAGCCAACGTGATGCGCAATTTGTGGTCGAACGCGGTGATCTTCTGTGGGCATTTCCCCGATGGCGCCGAGAAATTCACCAAGACCGACATGATCGGCGAGACGAAGGGACAGTGGTACCTACGGCAGATGCTGGGCAGCGCCAACTTCAACGCCGGGCCGGCGATGCGGTTCATGAGCGGCAACCTATGCCACCAGATCGAGCACCACCTGTACCCCGACCTGCCGAGCAACCGGCTCGCCGAGATCTCGGTGCGGGTCCGCGAGGTCTGCGACAAGTACGACCTGCCCTACACCACCGGCTCGTTCCTGCTGCAGTACGGGAAGACGTGGCGGACCATCGCGAAGCTGTCGCTGCCGGACCGCTACCTGCGCGACACCGTCGATGACGCACCCGAGACCCGCAGCGAGCGGATGTTCGCCGGGCTCGAGCCGGGAGTGCTTGGCATCGACTCGGCGACCGGACGTCGCCGCGGGCTGAGGACCGCGATCGCCGCCGTGCGGAAGTGGCGGCGGGACAAGCGTTCCCAGCTGCCGGACCGCACGCGCGACGACGGCTGGGCGGCCTGACTCCACTTTCCGGGCGAGCGTGCGCCGTTAGACGCCGCGAACGGCGTGTCGGTGTACAAACACGCACGCTCGCGTTAGCTTTCGATACCCAGAATCAATGCCAGGCCGCGTTCGATCCGGCGCATCGTGTCGGGCGCCAGGATGCCCACTCGCTGCAGTAGGCGGGAGCGAGCGACGGCGCGGATCCCTCGGCAGACGGCGACGCTTTCGGTGTCAACGCCTTCGTTGGGTGAGATGTGTGGCCGCAATGGATTGTGGGCGAGTGAGCTCGATACCGGAACGACGACGATGAGTTCATCGTCGACGCCGGCGAGTATGTCGTCGACGGAGATGACGACGGCGGGGCAATGCTTGCCGGGTTCGCCGGCGCGGGCGGCGCCGAGGGCGACGAGCCAGAGGTCGCCGCGTTGAGGTTCAGCCAAGGCCGTCGCCGACGGTGGTGTCCCAGGCGCGGTTCTCGTCGCGTACGGCTTGCAGCGCCGCCTCAGCTCGGGTGGCATCGCGTTCGGCGCGGAAGATCGCCTCGTGTTCGGCACGGGTGGCCAGTTCGGTGAGCAGTGTAGCGATAGATACACCTCGTTCGCGGGCCTGGGCGGCTAGCCGGTCACGAGTCTGAACCGGAACCCTGATGGTAGTCGTCGGAGTAGACATAAAATGTAGTATAGGGTGTAGTCAAGAGTTAGCGCCTCTCGAGGGTGACCGCTTCGAACTCGTCGTCCAGCCGGATCGACCATATAGCCTGGTGCACCAACCTTCCCGGCCCGAGCGTGCGCCGTTAGACGCCGCGAACGGGGCATTGTCAAGTAGTCATTGCAACATATGGCCAGTTGTGGTGTGGGCTGGGCAAACCCCGGTTTGGATTGAGCGCCGTGCGCCTGGGCGGGCAGGGGCTGTGCGCCTGCCTGTGCCGCTGCGCG
>NZ_JBOHHI010000083.1:0-8643 GCF_050700595.1 Mycobacterium sp. | reverse complement strand
GTACGAGGCCACCCGTTGCAACCAAGACGACATCCTGGCCGGTAATGACGATCCCAACCTGCCGCTAGTGACCTGCGACAAGGACCACAAGGCGGCATACTTGCTGGCGCCGTCGATTATCAGCGGTGACCAGATCGAGAACGCTACCTCGGGTCTGGACCAACGCAGTGCCGGCTACGTCGTCGACGTGCAGTTCAGGAGCGGGGCAGCTAACACCTGGGCGGATTTCACCGCCGCCCATATCGGCACCCAGACCGCGTTCACCCTGGACTCGCTGGTGGTGAGTGCGCCATCGATCCGCGAAGCGATCCCCGGCGGCCGGACCCAGATCACCGGTGGAGATCCGCCGTTCACCGCTGACACGGCACGCCAGCTCGCCAACGTCCTCAAATACGGATCGCTGCCGCTGTCGTTCGAATCGTCAGAAGCCGAAACCGTCTCGGCGACACTGGGATTGACGTCACTGCGGGCGGGCTTGATCGCCGGTGCGATCGGTCTGGTGTTGGTGCTGGTGTACTCGCTGCTGTACTACCGGGTGCTGGGATTGCTGACCGCGTTGTCGCTGGTAGCTTCCGGCGCAATGGTTTTCGCGATCCTGGTGTTGCTGGGCCGATATATCAACTACACCCTGGATCTGGCCGGCATCGCGGGTCTGATCATCGGTATCGGCACTACCGCCGACTCGTTCGTGGTGTTCTTCGAACGCATCAAAGACGAGATCCGGGAAGGCCGATCGTACCGCTCGGCGGTTCCGCGCGGGTGGGCTCGCGCCCGTAAGACGATTGTGTCAGGCAACGCGGTCACCTTCCTGGCCGCCGCGGTGCTGTACTTCCTGGCGATCGGACAGGTCAAGGGGTTTGCGTTCACCCTGGGGCTGACCACGATTCTCGACCTGGTCGTGGTGTTCCTGGTGACCTGGCCGCTGGTATACCAGACGTCCAAGTCGGCGACACTGGCCAAGCCGGTATACAACGGCCTGGGAGCCGTCCAGCAGGTCGCGCGCGAACGGCGCGCCGCAGCAGCAGGACGGGGATAGCGAAATGGCATCGAAAGCAACAGAAGCCGTAGAACTCACCGAGACCGTCGCCGACGACAGCATCGCCCGGCAGCCGCACCACAGTTTCTTGTCCCGGCTCTACACCGGTACCGGTGCATTCGAGGTGGTCGGGCGCCGCTGGCTGTGGTACGCGGTCAGCGGCGCGATCGTGGCGATCGCGATCGCCAGTATCGTGTTGCGCGGCTTCACTTTCGGCATCGACTTCGCGGGCGGCACCAAGGTGTCGTTTCCGCGCGGTGACACCAGTATCACGCAGGTGAAGGACGTTTTCCGGCAGACGATCGGCACCGACCCCGAGGCGGTGGTGATCGTCGGCAGCGGCGCGTCGGCGACCGTGCAGATTCGCTCGGAACACCTGACCAACGACGAGACCGCCAAGCTCAAAAACGCGCTGCTCGACCGCTTCGGACCCAAGGGCGCCGACGGGCGGCCCAGCAAGCAGGCCATCAGCGACTCCGCGGTGTCATCGAGCTGGGGGGGTCAGATCACCAAGAAAGCGGTGATCGCGCTGGTGGTGTTCCTGGTGCTGGTCGCGCTGTACATCACCGCGCGCTACGAGCGCTACATGGCGGTCTCCGCGCTGGCGGCGATGTTCTTCGACGTGACCGTGACCGCCGGCGTGTATTCGCTGGTCGGTTTCGAGGTCACCCCGGCCACGGTCATCGGGCTGCTGACCATTCTGGGGTTCTCCATCTACGACACCGTCATCGTGTTCGACAAGGTCGAGGAGAACACCCACGGCTTCCAGCACACCACCCGGCGCACGTTCGCCGAGCAGGCCAACCTGGCGGTCAACCAGACGTTCATGCGCTCGATCAACACCAGCCTGATCTCGGTGCTACCGGTGGCCGCGCTTCTGGTCGTCGCGGTGTGGCTGCTGGGCGTGGGCACGTTGAAGGACCTGGCGCTGGTGCAGCTGATCGGCATCATCATCGGCACCTACTCGTCGATCTTCTTCGCCACCCCGCTGCTGGTCAGCCTGCGTGAGCGCACCGAGCTCGTACGCACCCACACCCGCCGGGTGTTGCGGCGGCGCAACCCGGACAACGCCTCCGAACAGGAGTCCGGGAAGGGCGAGGCGCCGACGGAATCGACCGGCGACGAGCCGCAAAAACCGGCGACTTCGTTAGGCAAGGCGCCGAGCAAGCCGGCGCCCGGCGCGCGACCGGTCCGGCCCGGCAGCCGTCACGCACGCCCGACTGGCAAGCGGAACAAGTAGCGCACGGCGACGATGCAGAGCGCGCAGCCCCGATGAGGTGGGGTCCCCGCGTAGCTGGGGAGAGCCGGGCAATCATGCTGCGGGCGATGGCTGCCTGGCGTCGGCGCGTGGCCGCCAGCTGGCTGGCGGTCATCCTGGTGACCGGGCCGGCCACCCTGACGGCGTGTTCGGGCAGCGCCGCCGGGCGGATCGACTACGCGGTGGACGCCCCGCTGGTCAGCTATAACGCCAACACGGTCACCGGCGCCGCCTCGGCGGCCGCGCAGGCGTTCGCTCGCACACTGACCGGGTTCGGCTACCACGGCCCGGACGGCCAGGTGGTCGCCGACCGCGATTTCGGCACCGTCTCGGTAGTCGGTGGTGCACCGTTGGTGCTCGACTACCAGATCTCCGATAAGGCCGTCTATTCCGATGGCAAGCCGGTCACCTGCGATGACGTGGTGCTGGCGTGGGCGGCCAACTCCGGCCGGTTTCCCGGCTTCGACGCCGCCAGCCGGGCCGGCTACGTCGACATCGGCGCCGTCGAGTGCCAGCCGGGCCAGAAGAAGGCACGGGTGTCGTTCGTCCCGGATCGTGGTGTGGTCGACTACGACCAGCTGTTCACCGCGACCTCGATGATGCCGTCGCACGTCATCGGCGAAGAGTTGGGCGTTGACGTCACCGCGGCGCTGCTGAGCAACGACGTGCCGGTCGTCGAACGGATCGCCAAGCTGTGGAACACCTCCTGGGACCTCAGATCGGGCCAGAACCCCAGCCACTTCCCGTCGTCGGGGCCGTATCGGATCGAATCGGTGCTGAATGGCGGTGCGGTGGTGCTGGTCGCCAATGACCGCTGGTGGGGAGCCAAGCCGATGACAAAGCGGATCACGGTCTGGCCGCAGAAAGCCGACATCGGTGACCGGGTCAACGACCAGAGCATGGATGTCGTCGACGTCGCGGCCGGGTCGTCGGGGTCGTTGATCACGCCGGACAACTACCGGCGCACCGATGCCCCGTCGGATGGCATTCAGCAGTTGATTTTCGCGCCGCACGGCCGGTTCGCGGACACTCTCGTGCGCCGCGCGGTCGCACTGTGCATACCGCGTGACGTCATCGCCCGCGACGCCGGAATGCCGATCGCCAACGGCCGGCTACACACCGCCGCGCGCGACGCCGTCGGTGAAGCCGAAAACGTTCCTGCGGCCGGGCAGTTCATCCAAGCGAACCCCGACGCCGCGCGGGACGCGCTGGGCAGGGCGCCGCTGACGGTGCGGATCGGCTACCGGGCACCCAACGCGCGGCTGGCCGCCGTTGTCGGAGCGATCGCCAAGGCCTGCGCGCCGGCCGGGATCACGATCTCCGACGTCACCTCGGAGTCCGCCGGCCCGCAGACACTCAAAGACGGGCAGATCGACGTGCTGTTGGCCAGTACCGGCGGCGCAGCCGGCAGCGGATCGACCGGGTCGTCGGCGATGGACGCCTACGACCTGCACACCGGCAACGGCAACAATCTGCCCGGCTACAGCAACGGCCAAATCGACGGGATCATCAACGCGCTGGCGGTTTCCGCCGACCCGACCGAACTGGTCCGACTGCTCGCTGAGGCCGCGGCGGTGCTGTGGGCCGACATGCCGACGCTGCCGTTGTACCGTCAGCAGCGCACTCTGCTTGCATCGAAGAAGATGTATGCCGTCGGCACCAATCCGACCCGCTGGGGTGCCGGCTGGAACATGGATCGCTGGGTGCTGGAGCGGTGAGGTCCGTCGATGAGCTCATCGCGTCGCTGACCCGGGAGGTGGCGGACTTCCCGACGGTGGGGATCGCATTCAAGGACCTCACCCCGTTGTTCGCCGACCGTGGTGGGCTGGCCGCGGTCACCGACGCGTTGGCCGACGTCGCGTCCGGCGCCGACCTGATCGCCGGTATCGACGCCCGCGGGTTTTTGGTGGGCGCCGCGGTCGCGACCCGGCTGGGCACCGGTGTGCTGGCCATCCGCAAGGGCGGCAAGTTGCCGCCGCCGGTGCGCGCCGAGCCCTACGACCTGGAATACGGCACCGCCAGCCTGGAGATCCCGGCCGACGGTGTCGAGTTGGCGGGCCGCAGCGTCGTCATTGTCGACGACGTGCTCGCCACCGGCGGCACGCTGGCGGCGGCGCGGCGGTTGCTCGAACATGCCGGCGCCCGGGTGACCGTGGCCGGCGTGGTACTGGAGTTGACCGCGCTGGGCGGGCGCGAACTGGTGGCGCCGCTGCCGGTGCACAGCCTGCGCAGTATCTGAGCGATATCCTGGGAGGTCGGAGGTGACGAACGTGGCGGACGACCAGCGCACAGCGGTTGAGCCGATCGTGGACTCGCCCCCTGTCTCCGACGCACTGGCGAGCGAGCCTCGGGTAGGCCTCAAGACATCCACCAGCGCGTCGCGCCGGGTGCGGGCCCGGCTGGCACGGCGGATGACCGCCCAGCGCGGCGCGCTCAACCCGGTGCTGGAGCCGCTGGTGGCGGTGCACCGCGAGATTTACCCCAAGGCCGACCTGTCGCTGCTGCAGCGGGCCTACGACGTCGCCGAGCGGCACCACGCCGACCAGACGCGGCGTTCCGGGGATCCCTACATCACCCACCCGCTGGCTGTGGCCAACATCCTCGCCGAGTTGGGGATGGATACCACGACGCTGGTGGCCGCGTTGCTGCACGACACGGTCGAGGACACCGGTTACACGCTGGCGGCGCTGTCCGAGGAATTCGGTGAGGAGGTGGGCCACCTCGTCGACGGGGTGACCAAGCTGGACCGGGTGGTGCTGGGCAGCGCCGCCGAGGGCGAGACGATCCGCAAGATGATCACCGCGATGGCCCGCGATCCACGAGTGCTGGTGATCAAGGTGGCCGACCGGCTGCACAACATGCGCACGATACGCTTCCTGCCGCCGGAGAAGCAGGCCCGCAAAGCTCGGGAAACGCTGGAAGTGATTGCGCCGCTGGCACATCGACTGGGTATGGCGACGGTGAAATGGGAGCTGGAGGATCTGTCGTTCGCGATCCTGCACCCCAAGAAATACGAGGAGATCGTACGGCTGGTGGCCGGCCGGGCACCGTCGCGGGACACCTATCTGGCCAAGGTCCGCAACGAGATCGTCGCCACCCTGACCGCGTCGAAGATCAAGGCGACAGTTGAGGGCAGGCCGAAGCATTACTGGTCGATCTACCAGAAGATGATCGTCAAGGGCCGCGACTTCGACGACATCCACGACCTGGTCGGAATCCGCATCCTGTGCGACGAAATCCGTGACTGCTATGCCGCTGTGGGCGTTGTGCATTCGCTGTGGCAGCCGATGGCCGGCCGGTTCAAGGACTACATCGCCCAACCCCGCTACAGCGTGTACCAGTCACTGCACACCACCGTCGTCGGGCCAGAAGGCAAGCCGCTGGAGGTGCAGATCCGCACCCGGGACATGCACCGCACCGCCGAATACGGCATCGCCGCACACTGGCGCTACAAGGAAGCCAAGGGCCGCAACGGAGTTCCGCATCCCCATGCGTCAGCCGAGATCGACGACATGGCCTGGATGCGTCAACTGCTCGACTGGCAGCGGGAGGCGGCCGACCCCGGCGAGTTCCTGGAGTCGCTGCGTTACGACCTTGCCGTGCAAGAGATTTTCGTGTTCACGCCCAAGGGCGACGTGATCACGTTACCGGCCGGGTCGACACCGGTGGACTTCGCCTATGCCATCCACACCGAGGTCGGGCACCGCTGCATCGGCGCGCGTGTCAACGGGCGGCTGGTGGCGCTGGAACGCAAGCTGGAAAACGGGGAAGTCGTCGAGATTTTCACCTCCAAAGCGCCCAACGCCGGACCGTCGCGGGACTGGCAGCAGTTCGTGGTGTCACCGCGCGCCAAGACCAAGATTCGCCAGTGGTTTGCCAAGGAGCGGCGTGAGGAAGCACTGGAG
This sequence comes from Mycobacterium sp., assembly GCF_050700595.1. GTDB lineage: Bacteria > Actinomycetota > Actinomycetes > Mycobacteriales > Mycobacteriaceae > Mycobacterium. The sequence continues at coordinate 2,444 of NZ_JBOHHI010000083.1, read as the reverse complement.
GCCGGCAAGGAGGCGATGACACGCGAGGTGCGTCGCGGCGGACTTCCGTTACAGCGCCTGGTGAATGGCGGTTCGATGGCCGCGGTGGCCAACGAGCTGCACTACGCCGACGTGTCCTCGCTCTACACCGCCATCGGTGAAGGGCACGTGTCAGCACGGCACGTGGTGCAGCGGCTGCTGGCCGAGCTCGGCGGCATCGACCAGGCCGAGGAGGAGCTCGCCGAGCGGTCCACCCCGGCGACGATGCCCCGGCGCCAGCGCAGCACCGACGACACCGGTGTTGCGGTGCCGGGTGCCCCCGGTGTGCTGACCAAGTTGGCCAAGTGCTGCACGCCGGTTCCGGGCGATGCGATCATGGGGTTCGTCACCCGCGGCGGCGGGGTCAGCGTGCACCGCACCGACTGCACCAACGCCGCGTCCCTGCAGCAGCAGGCCGAACGCATCATCGAAGTCGACTGGGCACCGTCGCCGTCGTCGGTGTTTTTGGTGGCGATTCAGGTCGAGGCGCTCGACCGGCACCGGCTGCTGTCGGACGTGACGCGGGTGCTGGCCGACGAGAAGGTGAACATCTTGTCGGCGTCGGTGACGACATCCGGTGACCGGGTGGCGATCAGCCGGTTCACCTTCGAGATGGGTGACCCCAAGCATCTGGGCCACCTGCTGCGGACGGTCCGCTCGATCGACGGCGTCTACGACGCCTACCGCACTACCAGCTGACTCACGGCGGCTCACCCGGGCACGGTCAATGTCCAGCGTGCCCATCTGCCATCAATCTTATGTAGGCAGCGGGGCACGCTAGACACTCAGATCGGCTCCGGTCAGCGGGGCACGCTAGACACTGAGATCAGCTCCGGTCAGCCGGAGAACTCGGCGAGGGTGCGCTCGGCCTCGGCCAGCCAGGACTGCCGGGCCGCGAGCGCCTCTGCCGCCCGTTGCCGGCCCGCCTCGTCCCCGTCCTGCTCTGCCCTGGCCAGCTCGGCGTCCAGCTGGGAGATCGCCGCGCGGAGCTGGTCGACGGTCTTGCGGGCCCTGGCCAGCGCCTCCGGGTTGGTCCGCCGCCAGGCCGCGTCCTCGGCCTTGCGGACTGCCTCGTCCACCCGGCGCAGGCCGCCCTCCAACCGGTCATACGCTTCCCTTGCTACCGATCCGGCCCGCTCCCAGCGCTCGTGGATGTCGCGCAGTGCCCGTCGCGTCGCGCGCGGGTCGGTGACCGGGAGCAGCTTCTCCGCCTCAGCGAGGAGTCCCTCCTTCGCCGCCGCGTGCTCGCGAAGCTGGGCGTCCTTGGCCGAGAACGCCTCGGCCCTGGCGCCGAAGAACGCGTCCTGAGCGGCCTTGAACCTAGCCCAGAGCTCCTCCTCGGCGGGCCGGTCCGCCCTGCCCGCCTGCTTCCAGGACCGCATCAGCTCACGGTAGACGGCGGCGGTGGGGCCCCACGCGGTCGACGACATCATCGCCTCTGCCTCGCTGACCAGCTTCTCCTTGACGGCCCTGATCTCCTCGCGCTCCTGCCCCAGGCCGGCGAAGTAGGCCTTCCGGCGCTTGGTGAACGCGTTGCGGGCGGCCGACAGCCGCTTCCACAGCGCGGTCTCCGCGGCCCGGTCGCCGCGCGGCGCTGCCTTCCACTCGTCCAGTAGCTGGCGCATCCGCTCGCCACTGGCCTTCCAGTGAGTTGCCTCGGCGGCGATCCGCTCGACCTCGGCCACAATGCGCTCCTTGACCTCCAGCGCCACAGCCCGGGTCTGCTCGCGCGCCGCCCTCGTCTCCTCCTGCTTCTGCGCGACCAGCGCGGTCATGGCCTCGAGGCGGCCGCGCAGCCCGTCCAGGTCGCCGACCGCGCGGGCATCGCCGACATGGACGAGCAGGCGGCTGATCGAGGATCGCGCCTGGGCGGGCGAGAGGTCAGTGGTCGTGATCCGCTGCTCGAGCAGGCTGGCCTCGGTCTCCAGCGCCTCGAACTTGCGCTGGAAGAATGCGAGCGCCTCGTCCGGGCTGCCCGCCTGCCACGAGCCCACCAGCCGCTCGCCCTCGGCAGTCCGCACGTAGACGGTGCCGTCCTCGTCTACCCGGCCCCACGGGTTGTTAGCGGTGCCCACCGCAGCCTCCTGCTCGGTACCCGAACCGTCGCTGCCCGGCTCAGGCCTTCCTAATGGTGACGCTCTCGATGATGACCTTCTCCTTCGGGTGCCCGTCACCGGGCGCGTTGGAGTTGTCGCTGCCCGCTTTCGCTACATTCTGGATAATAGAGAGCCCGCCGGTGATCGTGCCAAACGGCGTGTAGTCCGGGGGCAGCGGCGAGTTGCGATAGACGAGGAAGAACTGGCTGCCGTTGGTGCCCGGACCCGAGTTGGCCATGGCGACGGTCCCGGCCGGGTACCTGGCGCCGGCCAGGTTCTCGCTGGCGAACTCGTAGCCAGGCCCGCCGGTCCCGGTGCCGGTCGGGTCGC
>NZ_JBOHHI010000082.1:0-17799 GCF_050700595.1 Mycobacterium sp. | reverse complement strand
GCCCCGGACTATGTGCTGGCCGACGCGAAGATCCGCGATGAGCTGGTCGACAAGATCACAGCTGCTGTCACGACGTTCGAGTCCGGCGAGCCGGGCGGAAAACCCATCGTGAACCGGCGGCATTTCGACCGGCTGACCAGCTACCTGGCCGGCACCAAGGGCCGCGTCGCGCTCGGCGGCGGCTCGGATGCGTCTCAGGTGCGGATTCAGCCCACCGTCGTCGTCGACCCCGCTACCGACGAGCCGCTGATGACGGATGAGATCTTCGGCCCGATCCTGCCAGTGGTGACGGTCCAATCCATCGATGACGCAATACGTTTCGTCAACTCGCGACCCAAGCCGTTGGCGGCCTACCTGTTCACCAAGACGCGTGCTGTGCGCGAGCGGGTGATCAAGGAGGTGTCGGCGGGCGGCATGGTGGTCAACCACCTCGTCTTCCACTTCGCCACGGCCAAGCTGCCGTTCGGCGGCGTCGGCGCGTCCGGGATGGGTGCCTACCACGGCCGGTGGGGTTTCGAGGAGTTCAGCCACCGCAAGTCGGTGCTCACCAAGCCGACCCGACCTGATTTAGCGAGCTTCATCTACCCGCCGTACACAGAGCGGGCGCAGAAGTTGGCGCGCCGGCTCTTCTAGCGCCGACCCGACCACCCCGACCGCCCGGCGACGATGCGGGCCGCGCAGCGACCCGACAGGCGTCGGGCAATTGAGCCCGAGAAAGCTGAGCCCGATAAGGAAAGAGGAAACCCATGCCCGGAGTGCAGGATCGCGTCGTCATCGTCACCGGAGCCGGCGGGGGACTGGGTCGCGAATATGCCCTGACCCTCGCGCGGGAAGGCGCCAGCGTCGTCGTCAACGACCTCGGTGGAGCCCGCGACGGCACCGGAGCCGGATCGGCGATGGCCGATCACGTGGTCGCCGAGATCAAAGACGCGGGTGGTCGCGCGGTCGCCAACTACGACAGCGTGGCCAGCGAGGACGATGCGGCGAACATCGTCAAGACGGCACTCGACGAGTTCGGGGCCATACACGGTGTGGTCAGCAACGCCGGGATTCTGCGTGACGGCACTTTCCACAAGATGACGTTCGAGAACTGGGACGCCGTGCTCAAGGTGCACCTCTACGGCGGGTATAACGTGATCCGCGCCGCGTGGCCGCACTTCCGCGAGCAGAGCTACGGCCGGGTGGTCGTCGCCACCTCCACCAGCGGGCTGTTCGGCAACTTCGGCCAGAGCAACTACGGGGCGGCCAAGCTCGGACTGGTCGGCATGATCAACACGCTGGCGCTCGAGGGCGCAAAGTACAACATCAAGGCCAACGCCCTTGCGCCTATTGCCGCGACGCGGATGACCCAGGACATCCTGCCGCCCGAGGTGTTCGAGAAGCTCACGCCCGAGTTCGTGGCGCCGGTGGTGGCCTACCTGTGCACGGAGGAATCGGCTGACACCGGATCGATCTTCATCGTCGGCGGTGGCAAGGTGCAGCGGACTGCGTTGTTCCAGAACGAGGGTGTTACCTTCAAGAATCCGCCGTCGATCGACGACATTGCCGCACAGTGGTCGACGATCGCCGACCTCTCCGGGGCGCAGCAGGCCAAATTCTCATTATAGGGCGCCGTTCATGAAAGCCTGTGTGGTACAAGATTTTTAAGGACCGTCCGGCCTGGTGTACACCGATGTCGACGACGTCAGCGACGGTGACGACGCGGTTGTCATCGACGTCCGTGCCGCCGGTGTGTGCTTTCCGGACCTGCTGCTTAGTAAGGGCGAGTATCAGCTCAAACTACCGCCGCCGTTCATCCCCGGCATGGAGGCCGCGGGCGTGGTGGCCTCGGCGCCGGAAGAATCCGAATTCAAAGTGGGTGACCGGGTCTCGGCGTTCGGCATTCTCGGCGGCTTCGCCGAACAGGTGGTCGCCCCGGTGGCGAACGTGACTCGCAGCCCCGCGGAACTCGACGACGGCGAAGCGGTGTCGCTGCTGGTGAACTACAACACCATGTATTTCGCGCTGACGCGCCGCGCCGCGATGCGGCCGGGTGACACCGTGCTGGTGCTGGGGTCAGCCGGCGGCGTGGGCACCGCGGCGATCCAAGTGGCCAGGGCGATGGGCGCCGGCATGGTCATCGCGATGGTGCACCGCACGGGCGCAACGGAGTTCGTCGAGTCGCTCGGTGCCGACGTGGTGCTGCCGCTGACCGACGGCTGGGCTCAGGCGGTCCGCGAACATACCGACGGTCGGGGCGTGGACATCGTGGTCGATCCTGTCGGCGGGCCGGCGTTCGACGACGCCATCCGGGTGCTGGCCATCGACGGCAAGCTGCTGGTCATCGGTTTCGCCGCGGGCGCGATCCCCACGGTCAAGGTCAACCGGCTGCTGCTACGCAATGTCGGCGTGCTCGGCGTCGCCTGGGGTGAGTACCTGCGCCAGGTGCCCGGTTCGGCCGCGCTGTTCGCATGGGGCCTGGGCCCGCTGGTGTCGCTGGGATTGAAACCGCCACCGCCGCAGCGGTATCCGCTCTCGGAGGGACGTGCCGCGCTGCAGGCCCTGGCCGACGGTGGGGTGCTCGGCAAGCTGGTCCTGGAGCCGTAGCCTTACCCCAGTGAACCGCTGTGCCAGAAACTGGTTCCGGCACAGCGGTTCTTGGGCGGATCAGAACGGGATGAGGCCGGTCAGAGCCCCGAGCCCGAAATCGCCGGCGATGGTCGTGGCCGCATCCAGGAGGACCAACCCTTCAACCCCGCCTGCCAGTGTCAGCAGTCCGGTGTCAGCCGCGACCGGCAGACCGATTGCGTTAATGGGGTTACTGATGTTGTCCAGGAACAGGCTGAGGTCGTAGGCCGGGATGCTGGTCAGCACCGCATTGAGGATGTCTGCTGTCGGCAGCAGCGTGCCATAGGCGGCCGCGGCCGCACTCGAAATGTTGTTAAGGAAGTCCGCCGGCGACGACAGCAGAGCCGTCGGGTCGGACAACATGGCGGCCATTCCCGATGGGCCAATGGTCAGCGACATCAGCAAGTTTCCAGAGGTGAGGTCGCCGATGAACTTGGTGATCCCATCCTGGGTGCCGCTGACCAGAAGCGGCGGCAGCTTTTCGAAGTCGCTGAGGCTGGGGAACAACCCGAACTGGGTGGGGACGTTCGCCGGAGCGGTCGACCAGCCGAAGTTGGGGTCGCCGTAGCCCAAATTCACGATCGGCTTCAGGTCGGGCTGGACCAGGTCGGCAAGTGGGGTCCCGACGACGGGGACGGCGCGCAAGGGATCCAGCAGCGGCAGGTTGTTGACCGGAATCATCACGTAGTTCGTCAGGCTGTCCGTGGCGCCTGGCTGACCGAGCCATCCAATACAACAGGCGTTCCAATGCCCCCGGCCGGCCCGCCTTCCGGATAGGTGCCGTGCACGAACTCGATGCCCGCAACGGCGTTGAGGTCCGACAAGAAATTAATCGGGTAGCGCGGGAAGTCCGCGAAGCCGTCGTATTCGAGCGAGTAGATGGTGGTCGGGAAGTCGTTGGCCGGAGTCGCGCCGTAGAAATTCAGACCCAGACTCGGATCCTGAAAACCCTCAAATCGTTCCAGAACCCCGCCGTTGGGATTCATCGGATCGCCGATCAGCACGAAAGATAAGGGCAAATCACTCGGCGTGCCGGCAGGGTCGAGCTGCTCCATCTCCAGCGAGGAGATGAGGGTGCTCTGCGAGTAGCCGAAAACGCCGACCGAGTGTCCAGCATCGAGTTGCGGGCGAATCAGGTTTTTCTTCGGAAGCACTCAGTTGCAGCTCTCGCCGCTCTCAGGTTTCCGCACCGTCCGTGTTCAGCGCTGAGCGCCGCGAGATCGGCACTGGTCGTCGGCCGCACGCCCGCTGAATTCAGCCCAAAAGCGCGCCGCGCATCCTGTCCACGTCGGCCTCGGTGATCTCCGCGCTGCGCAGGTAACCCTCGAGCGAACCGTAGTTTTCATCGATGGTCCGCCGCGCCGCGTCCAGGTATTCCTCGCGGACACCGAGGACTTCGTCGGACAGCCGCGCCTCGGTGAACGTCATCACCTCAGGGGTCAATTCGGTGTCCGAACGCTGCTGGATCATCTCCAGAATCCGGGCCCGCAATTGCGGGGCGGCCTGGTTGCTGCGCAGAAAATCCGCCAGGATGGCATCCCGGTCGACGCCGATGGTTTCCAGCACCAGCGCGACCATGAACCCCGTGCGGTCCTTACCCGCGAAGCAGTGCGCCAGCACCGTGCGTCCCGTGCCCAGCAGCGTGACGACCCGGTGCAGCGCGCGCTGCGCACCGCTGTAGGTGGGAAATCTGCGGTATTCGTCGACCATGTAGCGGGTGGACGCTTCGTTGACCGATTCGTCGCCGGGCTTGTCCGCCATCAGTTTCCTGAAAGCATGCTCATGCGGGGCCTCGCCGTCGGAGCCGGCCTCATCGGCGGCGAGGTCGGGGATGGGCACCAGGTGGATGTCCACACCGTCGGGAACCCGGCCGGGTCCGCGACGCTGGACCTCGCGGGGCGAGCGCAGGTCGGCGACATCGGTGATGCCCAACCGGCGCAACACGTCACGGCCGTCGTCGTCGAGTCGGCTCAGTTCACCGGAACGGAACAGTCGCCCCGGTTGCAGCACGCCGGCGCTATCCGCAACGTCGCGAAAGTTCCAGGCCCCCTGTAGATCCCGCACAACTGCCGCCATCTCAGGTGACCGCCGCAGCAAAAGCGCTTTTCTCCCGGCCGATCTCGGCGCGTGCGATGGTCCGCAAGTGCACCTCGTCGGGTCCGTCGAAGATCCGCATCGCGCGATGCCAGCCATAGAGCCGGGCCAGCGGGGTGTCGTCGCTGACCCCGGCGGCGCCGTGGACCTGGATGGCGCGGTCGATGACATCGCAGGCCACCTGCGGGGCCACCGCCTTGATCTGCGAGACAAGCAGGTGGGCGGCCTTGTTGCCGTGCTGGTCGATGGTCCACGCCGCTTTCTCGCATAGCAGCCTGGCTTGGTCGATTTCGTTGCGGGACTTGGCGATTGACTGCTGAACAACGCCCTGCTCGGCCAGCGGGCGGCCGAACGCCACCCGGTTGCGGGCGCGATTCGCCATCAGCGCCAGCGCGCGTTCGGCTGCGCCCAGGGCACGCATGCAGTGATGGATGCGGCCGGGCCCCAGCCGGGCCTGGGCGATCGCGAAACCGCTGCCCTCTTCACCGAGCAGATTGGCGGCAGGCACCCGGACGTTGTCGTAGATGACCTCGCAGTGCCCGTGTTGGCCCTGCCAGCCGAACACCGGTGTCGAGCGGATGATGGTCACGCCCGCGCTGTCGACCGGGACCAGGATCATCGACTGCTGTTGGTGGCTGGCCGCGTCGGGGTTGGTGCGGCCCATCACGATGAGCACCTTGCAGCGCGGGTCCGCCGCGCCCGACGTCCACCATTTGCGGCCGTTGATGACGTAATCGCCGCCGTCGCGGGCGATGGTGGTTTCGATGTTGCGGGCGTCGCTGCTGGCGACAGCCGGCTCGGTCATCGAGAACGCGCTGCGGATCTCGCCGTCGAGCAACGGCTGCAGCCACTGCTTGCGCTGCTGCTCGGTGCCGAACATGTGCAGGATCTCCATGTTGCCGGTGTCTGGCGCGGCGCAGTTCAGCGCCTCGGGCGCGATCTCCATGCTCCAGCCGGTCAGCTCGGCCAATGGCGCGTAGTCCAGGTTGGTCAAACCCGACTCGGCGGGCAGGAACAGGTTCCACAGGCCGCGCTCTTTGGCCGTGGCCTTCAGGTCCTCGACGACCGGCGGCAGGGTGTGGTCGTGCGGGCCGGCTTCGTGGCGGTAGCGGTCATATTCGGCCTCGGCGCCGAAGACGTACTCGGTCATGAAGTCGGACAGCCGCTTGTGGTAGTCGCTCGCCTTGGCCGACATCGCAAAGTCCATGCCCGTCACGATAAGCCACCGCGGGTAAGCCGCAGGCGCGGGAGCAGGATGGACGTCATGACCGAGACCAGCCCGCCGCTGCCACCGTTCACGCTCGAGACGGCGACCCAGAAGGTTCAGGCGGCCGAGGATGCCTGGAACACCCGCGACCCGGATCGCGTCAGCCGGGCCTACACCGTCGACTCGCACTGGCGTAACCGCGACCTGCACATCGTCGGGCGTGCGGAGATCGTGGAGTTTTTGACCCGGAAATGGCAGATCGAGCAGGACTACGTGCTACGCAAGAGCCTGTGGAGTTTCGGGGACAACCGGATCGCCGTGCGGTTCCAATACGAGTCGCACGACGACGCCGGCCGGTGGTACCGCAGCTACGGCAACGAGTTGTGGGAGTTCACCGAGGCCGGCCTGATGTCGCGGCGAGAAGCCAGCATCAACGACGTCGCGATCGACGAATCCGAGCGGCGCTACTTCGGACCTCGCCCGCCCGCGGAGTACGGCCAAGACCTCCCGCTGTGGTGACTAAGGGGTGCTCGTGCCGCGAAGGTCGCGCAGAACGCCGCCGCTTCGTGGAATGCCAAATCTTCCTAACGGCACCTACCGTTCTCTGGCGAGTTGACTAACGCGTTGGGGCGATACGTGTAGGAGCGCCGCTGCGTCACGGACGGGGACGCCGGCCTTTGCTAAGGCGTGGGCGTAGTCGGCAACGTCGCGTTGCGCTACCTCGTTGGCGTGCACCGCGACGCGACGCCCCGCTTCGATTTCACGGGCGCGCGCGGCGATGTCACCGAGTTCGGGGACTTCGATGCTGGTGATGTGCACGCCGATGTCGGTGAGTGGAGTGTCGGTGCTGATGGCGATGAGGCTTCGGGCCATGTCTTCAATTTCGCTGATGCGGCGCGCTTGGGTGAGTTGGCCTATTTCGGGCACGTGGATCATCCACCAGCGACCATCGCGGCTGACGTCGACTTTGTAGTCGTGCATCACTTTCCCTTGCTTTCGTCGATGGCGTTGTTGATCTTGCGGACCACGCCGGGGCTGATCATCCGGTGGCTGTCTGGAACCGGCCTTCAACCGTTTGATGACTGACCTGGTCGGTTCCTCTTTGATTCCACCAATCTAGTCTAGCGAGCTAGACTGTTTCTAGTCAAGGACGCTAGACAATAAAGTCTGCAGGTCAACCCGAACTTATCCGCTGCCTGCGACAGCCCGGCTTGCATATGCGAGCGCAGGCGATGGTAAGCCGGGGTGTATCACGGCGCTGGGAGTAGAGCCGGGCAGTCAGGTTAGGGTGAGGGCCGGTCCAACGGGGTCACAGGCCTGAAAAGTACAGAAAGTAGATGTACGCGCCATGACAGATACGCAGACGACAGTGGGGGTGGTCGCCGAGTCCGGGTCCGACGAACGACGGGTCGCGCTGGTGCCCAAGGCGGTCGCGCCGCTGGTGAAAAGCGGGGTCGCGGTCGTGGTCGAGTCGGGTGCGGGCGAGCGTGCGCTGCTTCCCGACGAGCTCTACACGGAGGCGGGCGCCACCATCGGTGATGCCTGGGCGGCCGCGATCGTCGTCAAGGTCGCGCCGCCGACCGCCGAGGAGGTTGGTCGGCTGCGCCGCGGGCAGACCTTGATCGGGTTTTTGGCGCCCCGCGACGCCGACAATTCGATCGGCGCCCTGACAGAGGCCGGCATACAGGCGTTCGCCCTGGAGGCGATCCCGCGGATATCCCGGGCCCAGGTGATGGACGCGTTGTCGTCACAGGCGAACGTGGCCGGGTATAAGGCTGTGCTGTTGGCGGCCTGCGAGTCGACCCGGTTCTTCCCGATGCTGACCACCGCGGCGGGCACGGTGAAGCCGGCCACCGTGCTGGTGCTCGGCGTTGGCGTGGCCGGGCTGCAGGCGTTGGCGACGGCCAAACGGTTGGGCGGGCGCACGTCGGGCTACGACGTGCGTCCGGAGGTCGCCGATCAGGTCCGGTCGGTGGGCGCCCAATGGCTCGAGCCCGGGATTTCGGAAAAGATCTCAGCTTCCGGTGAGGGCGGGTACGCGCGTGAGCTCACCGACGACGAACGCGCGCAGCAACAGAAAGCGTTGGAGGAGGCGATCACTGGGTTCGACGTGGTGATCACCACCGCACTCGTCCCGGGCCGCCAGGCGCCGCGGCTGGTGACCGCCGCCGCGGTGGAGGGAATGAAACCGGGCAGTGTGGTCGTCGACCTGGCCGGGGAGGCCGGTGGCAACTGTGAGCTGACCGAACCGGGCCAAACCGTCGTCAAGCACGACGTCACCATCGCCGCACCGCTCAACCTGCCGGCGACGATGCCCGAACATGCCAGCGAGCTCTACAGCAAGAACATCACTGCGCTGCTGGAGTTGCTGATCAAAGACGGCAAGCTGGCCCCGGATTTCGACGACGAGGTCGTCGCTGCGGCGTGTGTGACCCGGATAGCTGGAGAGGACAGCTAGATGTTGTACGACGAAGTATTGGCCAACCTGGCGATCCTGGTGCTTTCCGGGTTCATCGGCTTCGCCGTGATCTCCAAAGTGCCCAACACGCTGCACACCCCGTTGATGTCGGGCACCAACGCGATTCACGGCATCGTCGTGCTCGGTGCGCTGCTGCTGCTCGGACGAATCGAGCACCCGTCGCTGGCGCTGCAGATCATCCTGTTCGTCGCGCTGGTGTTCGGCACCCTGAACGTCATCGGCGGGTTCATCGTCACCGACCGGATGCTGGGCATGTTCAAGGGCAAAAAGCCCACGCCTGCGAAGCCGGAGACGGACCGGCAATCCCGATGAACTATCTGGTCACGATCCTCTACATCATCGGGTTTGCGCTGTTCATCTACGGGATGATGGGCCTGACCGGACCCAGGACCGCGGTGCGCGGCAACTGGATTGCTGCGGTCGGCATGGCCATCGCTGTGGCGGCCACCCTGGCTTTCATCCGCCACACCACCCACTGGCCGCTGATCATCGCCGGTCTGATTCTCGGTGTCGTGCTCGGTGTCCCGCCGGCGCGGCTGACCAAGATGACTGCGATGCCGCAACTGGTGGCGTTCTTCAACGGGGTTGGTGGTGGCACGGTGGCGTTGATCGCGCTGTCGGAATTCATTGACACCACTGGGTTTTCGGACTTCCAACACGGCGAGTCGCCGACGGTCCACGTCGTGGTGGCGTCGCTGTTCGCGGCGATCATCGGCTCGATCTCGTTCTGGGGATCGTCCATCGCGTTCGGCAAGCTTCAGGAGATCATCTCCGGCCGGCCGATCGGTATCGGCAAGGCACAGCAGCCGCTGAACGTGTTGCTGTTGGTCGGGGCCGTCGTCTGCGCGGTGGTCATCGGGTTGCACGCCCATCCGGGCAGTGGCGGGGTGTCGTTGTGGTGGATGGTCGGCCTGTTGGCCGCCGCCGCTGTGCTGGGCCTGAGGGTGGTGCTGCCGATCGGCGGCGCCGACATGCCGGTGGTCATTTCACTGCTGAATGCGATGACCGGGCTGTCCGCGGCGGCGGCCGGCCTGGCGCTGAACAACACCGCGATGATCGTCGCCGGCATGATCGTCGGCGCGTCCGGCTCGATCCTGACCAACCTGATGGCCAAGGCGATGAACCGCTCCATCCCCGCGATCGTCATGGGCGGGTTCGGCGGTGGCGGGGTGGCCCCGGGTGGGGGCGACGACGGCGACAAGCATGTCAAGTCCACCTCAGCGGCCGATGCCGCCATCCAGATGGCCTACGCCAACCAGGTGATCGTGGTGCCCGGTTACGGGTTGGCGGTCGCGCAGGCGCAGCATGCCGTCAAGGACATGGCCACCTTGCTGGAGTCACGCGGGGTGCCGGTGAAATACGCGATTCACCCGGTGGCCGGCCGGATGCCCGGCCACATGAATGTGCTGCTGGCCGAGGCCGAAGTCGACTACGACGCGATGAAAGACATGGACGACATCAACGACGAGTTCGCCCGCACCGACGTCACCCTGGTCATCGGCGCCAACGACGTCACCAATCCGGCGGCCCGCAACGAAGCGTCCAGTCCGATCTATGGCATGCCGATCCTCAACGTGGACAAGTCGAAGTCGGTGATCGTGCTCAAGCGGTCGATGAACTCCGGGTTCGCGGGCATCGACAACCCACTGTTCTATGCCGAGGGCACCACCCTGCTGTTCGGTGACGCCAAGAAGTCGGTATCGGCGGTGACGGAGGAACTTAAAGCGCTTTAGACGGGCGGATACGCCTGTGGCGGGTAGCCGTTACCGTCCACGACGCCACGCAGGCCCCAGGTCAAGTAATTCATGTAAAATTCGATCTCGTCGGAAGCGTCGTAGTCCGGATTCGGATCAAAATTCATCTGACCACCTCTTCGAGTCGCGACCTACCTGATCCAGCAGTGTAGCCGCATCCACCAACGCCGCGACAGTGAACATCCGGCTTGCCTAGACTTCCAACTAGTTGATTGATACCGGGACGTGCATCCGGCCGGCTGATAGTGAGTAGACATGCCATCCGAGAATGGGCTCTCGCGCCGCGAGGAGCTACTGACCGTTGCCACCAAGCTGTTTGCCGCGCGCGGTTATCACGGCACCCGGATGGACGACGTCGCCGACGTGGTCGGGCTGAACAAGGCGACCGTGTACCACTACTACGCCAGCAAGTCGCTGATCCTCTACGACATCTATCAGCAGGCCGCCGAGCGCACCCTGGCCGCGGTGCACGATGATCCGTCGATGTCGGCGCGCGAGGCGCTGTACCAGTACACGGTGCGACTGCTCAATCAGATTGCCGCCAATCCCGAAGGCGCGGCGGTGTACTTCCAAGAGCAGCCCTACATCACCGAGTGGTTCACCGAGGAGCAGGTCGCGGCGATACGCGAGAAGGAAACCCAGGTCTATGAACACGTGCATGGTCTGATCGACCGGGGCATCGCCAGCGGTGAATTCTATGAGTGCGACTCGCACGTCCTGGCGCTGGGCTATATCGGGATGACGCTCGGCGCCTACCGGTGGTTGCGGCCGAGTGGACGGCGCACGGCCAAGGAGATCGCCGCCGAATTCAGCACCGCGCTGCTGCGCGGGTTGATTCGCGACGAGGCGATCCGCCGGGACTCGCCGTTGGGAGTCAGAACCGCAATCGGTACGGCCGGGCTTCTAAACAAGCACAGTTCCTGATCGCGGGGGTCGGCGCGCGCCGCTGACGGCCAACCCCCAGACTGGTTGCCATGACTGACTTGTTCCGGCTCGACGGAAAGGTCGCCGTGGTCACCGGTGGCGGCCGTGGCATCGGTGTGATGATGGCACGGGGGTTGCTGCAGGCCGGTGCAACGGTGTACCTGTGCAGCCGCAAAGAAGCCGAGCTCGACGCCGCGGTCGCCGAATTGTCCGGTCACGGTCCGGTCCATGCCATACCCGCCGATCTCGGCACCGCCGAAGGCGCACAGACGCTGACCGCAGGCCTGGCCAGTCGGGAGGACGCGATCCATGCGCTGTTCAACAACGCCGGCGCGGCATGGGGGGCACCGTTTCGCGAGTTTCCCGAATCCGGCTTCGACAAAGTGTTCAACGTCAACGTCAAAGGGCTGTTCCTGCTGACGCGGGCGTTGGCTCCGATGCTCACCGCGGGCGCGACCGACGACGACCCGGCGCGGGTGATCAACACCGGCAGCGTCGACGGCCTCGTCCCGCCGGAGCGGGGCAGGGACAACTTCTCTTACAGCGCCAGTAAGGCCGCCGTGCACATGCTGACCCAGCACCTGGCCGGTGAGCTGGCGCCGCGGATTCTGGTCAATGCGATCGCGCCGGGGCTGTTTGCGTCCCGGATGACCAAGGAGTTGCTCAGAGCCGGACCGGACGAGGTGGGCAGGTTAATGCCGCTGGGCCGTATTGGCCGACCCGACGACATGGCGGGTATCGCGGTGTTTCTGGCCAGCCGCGCCAGCTGCTATATCACCGGTGCGGTGATTCCGGTCGACGGCGGCGTGAGCGTCATCCGTTGACCTGTAGTCAGCCGGCCTTCAGATGCTTGTCGAGGAACGCGATCTGGTCGGCGACGACGCGCTCGAACGCGTCATCCACATAGATCGCGAAATGCCCTTCCGGATATACGTTGATCTCACCGCGAGGCGCTTGGGCGGCGTAGCGCAGCGTGGGGCCGGCCGGGGCCACCGAATCGGTTTCGCACACGCAGAACAGGATGGGGCAGGGAACTTTCGCCGCGAGCCGGCCCGGACGATAGGTAAGGATCGTCACGCCGATCCGGGCCGCAACCTGGTTGGACACCTGCGCCCCCTCGGGCATCAGCCGCAGATAGCCGGGGTATGCGTCGGGTGCGGTCATCAGCGCGACCTCGCCGGGGTTGCCGGAGGTGGGAACCATTACCGGAGGCTTGCCCAGCCGGGCCGCGACCAGGTCACGGACCGCCAGCGCGGTGATGCGCGCGGCGATCAGCGGATTGAGTGCCCGCACCGAGGCGATGCCGTCGGTGAACGGGCATTGTGCGACGACGGCCGCGATGCCGGGCAGCCGCGCCGCGGTGGCGATCACATGTCCGCCACCAAACGATGTGCCCCACAAGCCGATTCGGTCATGGTCGATGCCGTGCAGGGTGCGGGCATAGGCCACCGCAGCAATCCAGTCCTGCAATTGCATCCCGACGTCGAGCAGCTGCCGCGGCTGGCCCTCGCTGTCACCGAAGTTGCGGTAGTCGAACACCAGACACGCGTAGCCGGCCGCGCGGAACCGCTCGGCGTAGGCATCTAGCCGCATGGTGCGCACCGCGCCCAGCCCGTGGGCCATCACCAGCAGCGGCGCGTCGCCGCCGCCCTCGGGCCGGTAAAGCCAGGCGCTGATCCGGTCATGACCGGAGTTGAACCAGACGTCCTCACGTTGCACCGCTGCCTCCTCAGCCCGGGGCCGTTGACCGGATCATCTTGCATCGTGCTACACCGACCCCATGACCGTTCCGCGGAGTCTGGTGTCGGTGGTGGGATCCCGTCATGTCAGCACCGACCCGGACGTGCTGGCCGGGCGCAGCGTCGATCACACCGGCCGCTATCGCGGTCAAGCCAGCGCGCTGGTGCGGCCCGGCTCGGCCGACGAAGTGGCCGAGGTGCTGGGGGTATGCCGGGGCGCCGGGGCACATGTCACTATCCAGGGCGGCCGCACCTCGCTGGTAGCCGGCACCGTCCCCGAACATGACGATGTGCTGCTGTCCACCGAACGACTCTGCGCTGTCGGCGACGTCGACACCGCCGAGCGCCGCATCCAAGTCGGCGCCGGCGCCACACTGGCTGCGGTACAGCGCGCTGCGATCGCCGCCGGCCTGCTGTTCGGTGTCGATCTGTCCGCGCGGGACACGGCGACCGCCGGCGGCATGGCAGCGACCAACGCCGGAGGCCTGCGCACCGTGCGCTACGGCAACATGGGCGAACAGGTCGTCGGTCTGGACGTCGCACTGCCGGACGGCTCGCTGGTGCACCGGCACAGCCGGGTGCGCGCCGACAACACCGGCTACGACCTTCCGGCGCTGTTCGTCGGCGCCGAAGGCACGCTGGGCGTCATCACCGCGCTGGATTTGCGGCTACATCCCAATCCGTCGCATCGGGTGACCGCGGTGTGCGGGTTCGCCGAACTCGACGCGCTGGTCGACGCCGGTCGGCTCTTCCGCGACCTCGACGGGATCGCCGCGCTGGAATTGATCGACGCCCGGGCCAGCGCACTGACCGGCGAGCAGTTGGGCGTACCGGCACCGGTGGACGGCGACTGGCTACTGCTGGTGGAACTGGCGTCCGACCATGACCAGACCGAGCGGCTCGCCGACGCGCTGGCTGACGTCGTGATGTGCAGCGAGCCCGCGGTCGGCGTCGACCCGGCTGCGCAGCAGCGGCTATGGCGGGTGCGGGAATCGCTGGCCGACGTACTCGGCATTTACGGGCCGCCGCTGAAGTTCGACGTCTCACTTCCGTTGGCAGCGGTCGCGGGATTCGCCGCCGATGCCACCGCGCTGGCTCGCCGGCACGCCGCCGAAGCGCTTCCGGTGTTGTTCGGGCACATCGGCGAGGGCAACCTGCACCTCAACGTGCTGCGTTGCGGCGCCGACGAAGAGCGCAAGCTGTATGCGGCGATGATGGATGTGATCGCCGGCTGCGGCGGCAATGTCAGTTCAGAACACGGGGTCGGCAGCCGGAAACGCGAGTATGTCGGCATGTCGCGGGAGCCGGCCGACATCGCGGCGATGCGGACGATCAAGTCGGCTCTTGACCCGACGGGTTACCTCAACGCGGCAGTGCTGTTCACCCCCGGCGCGTGATTCCCACCGCGTGCCGCAGCTGGGACAGAAACTGGTCAGCATCATCGCTTCGCACGATGTAATGCGATATCGCCACCCGGATCGCCGTCGCGGCTTTCACCGCGCCGCCGGGCCCGGGCATCAGCCGTTCCAGCCCCGCCCGCATGATCGGTATGACCCGCGAGAACTCGGCGATAACGTACTCGGGCTCGATGTCGACCATGCGGACACCGGTGTAGGAGTGCTGGTACTCAACGATGAACCGCAGTGCGGCGTCGAGCTTTTCCACGCCCTTGAGCCCCGCTGTGGCCTTGACCAGGCCGCTGTCGAACGCCTGTCGCTCATAGCGCGAGAACGCTGCCAGCAGTTCCTCTTTCGACGGAAACCAGCGGTACAGCGTCGGACGGGACACGCCGGCCTGGATCGCGACATCGGACAGGCTGAGCTTCCGCTTGCCGTTGCGACTGAGCACCTCGGCGGTTGCCGTAAGGATTCGGTGCCGGGTCGAGGTGTCACCCCCGGTCGTCATGCTCACATCCGAACCTTTACAAAATTACGCTTGAGTGTCACGCTGTGTTCGTGCCACCGTCGACGGCCATCCTCCACCAGATTCTAGCCATGAGCACCCGGAACATCGCGGCAGATCGGTGCCCGCTCTGAGCCGGTCCAGGGCGGTCGTGATCACCGCACCGTCGTCGCGGGCAGCCCTGGCGACCGCCGCGCGATTGGCGCGCCGCGGCGATCTGGTGGTGCTGGGCGCCCGGCGGGTAGACATCTGCGAGCGGCTCGCGGCGCGGCTGCGGGCCGACGGCGGGGCGGTCTTCGCCGCCTATCTGGATCTCGCCGACACTGCGTCGATCGACCGTTTCGTCGAGTCCGCGCGCTACCTTGTCGGCGGAGTCGACGTGCTGGTCACCGACGCGGGCCTCACCGCCGGTTCTCGGGTCGGCGTCCGGCGTCTTGCCACCCAACTGAGCGCCGCCACGGAGCACACCCGCCTGCGACTCGTCGAACTCGTGGCCTACGCGCCGGAGGCTAACGCCGGCGCACCAGTACTGACTGCGCAATGCTGCCGACCGCTCCGCGTTCGTCGAACAGCGTGCCGACCGTCGTTCCGATGCCATCGGGCCCGTAGTTGGTCTCCGCGCGGATTCCGATCCACCGCCCGTCCGGAATGCGGTGCACGTGGACGACGAGGTCGGTGTTGAGGAACGTCCACTTGCGGATGTCGAGTTTGGCGCCGATTCCGTTGGCGTCGTCGGCCACCGCGAACAGACGCTCCAACTGGCTCATCGCCTCGCCCTTGACGAGGTCGACCGTCGGGCTGATCCAGGATTCTCCCGGGCCTTCGTTCAGAGGCTCGGTCAGCCACCGCCAGTCCAGGCTGTGCACATAGTTGGGGTCAAAGTTCTTTTCGAGGTTGCGGTTGCGCGCTTCACTGAGCGGGGCAAGCGGCGGAGCGGCCACGTGGACCACGTTATAGGTGTCGAGTTGCTGCAACCGCCATCCGCTGGCCCGGGCCACCGGCCGCGGCTGACCCTCGGGTCCGAGCGCCATCATCTCGGCGCTGACCAATTCGATCTGCCTGCCGACGCGGTCGAGTTGAGAACGAACCCAGAAGTCACCCTCGGCCGGAACAGGACCCAACAGGTCGATGACGACTCTGCTGAGTCGGGTGTCGTCGCGCCGGGCACGGCGTTCGAGTGCTCGCACCAGCAGCGCCGATACCGGCGCAGCGTGCTGGATCGCCGCCGACCAAGTGCTGCGCACCAGGTCGGTGGCGATGAACTTCTCACCCACCGGGTCGGTGTCGTCGATCAGTTCGTAGTAAGAGTCGGTCACGAGTCACCTTTCGGGGCAGGCCGGCAATTCCCAATCTCGTCCCTTTCCACCGGGTCGACGGCCTTGCCGGTCAGCTTTACATATATGTCCGAAAGCGTCACGCTGTAGGTCATGACTACCGATGCTGATCAGACCCAATGGTCGGTGAGCGGACTGCTCGAGTTGTTCGACGCGCGGCCCGACGGTACCAACCGGTTCACCGCCGACACCGGGCTTGCGGGCGCGGACGAGCGGCAGGTAGTCGAAGGTACACAGGTACTCGCGCAGGCGATTGTCGCTGCGGCCAAACGGTTTCCGGAAAAATCTCTGCGCTCGGCGCACGCGGTGTTCGCCCGGGCCATCATGGTGGGTCCGCCGGTCGAGTTGGAAGTCGACGTCGTGCACGAGGGCCGGTCCACCGCCACCGCGGTGGTGTCGGCCATCCAGAACGGCCGGCGCTGCGTGACCGTGACCGTTTTGGCCGATGCCCCGTCGCCCGACGTGATCCGCCACCACTTCCCGCGGCCCGATGTCGCTCCGCCGGGCGAAGCCCACGTGTCGCCGATGCCGATGGTCGGGCGCGAACTGCGGTTGGTCGACGTCGTCGACGTCAACAGTCCCGACGAGGTGGGGCCGCCGGAGTTGTACGCCTGGCTGCACTACGACCCGATCCCGACCCGCGACGAGCTAGCCAAGGCATTGGTCTCCTATTTCACCGGCCACCTGGGCATCTCAACTACGATGCGGGCACACGCCGGGATCGGAACCAGCCAGTCGCATCTGACGGTGTCCACTGCGCCGATGACGCTCACGGTCAGCTTCCATGAGCCGGTGCGCTGGGACGGCTGGCTGCTGTACAGCCACGAAAGCATGCAGGCCGGCGCCGGTATGTCATATGTGCGCGGGCACGTGCACACCGAGGAAGGCGAACTGCTCGCGTCGTTTGTCCAGGAGGCGTTGATCCGTCCCATGCGGCAAACCGACACCGCGATCGGTGTCGAGTCGCGGTTGTAGCTATTCCTATGTGACGGACGGAAGTTCGGCCACGACGTCTGCCCGCGTCGCGTCGAAGCTGAGAAATCCCTTGATCGGCAAACTCTCCGGCGGCGGGTCCGGGTAGCTCCAGGCAACGTCGTCGACGACGGTGCCGCCGATGACCGCCGCCCAGTACGACGCCGGCCCCTTGTAGTTGCAGTAGGTCGACGTGTCGGTGCGCCGCAGCAGATCGGTGCGGACCAGGGACGGGTCGACATAGAGCCGGGGTTCCAGTGCGGTCTCGAACACGATCACCGTGTCGTCGGTGTCCACCAGCGTCGTACCGGTGACGTCGACGCACAACCGGCGCCGTGTCGGGCGGCAGTCCACGCGGTGATACGGATTCGGTGGGTAGTGCACGAGCTTGCGGCCTTCTTCGAGCCAGGCATCGACCGCATCCCAGGGCACCACGACGTAGCCGGGCGCCTCGGGCTCGGGTTCGTTGGGCAGCCCGTCGACCTCGTTGGCCGGAAACGCATACGACAGCGGCCGATTGCGGCGGTGCACCAACAGCGCCCGCTCGGTGTCGATGACCGTGCGGCCTTGGCGGATGGCCTGGACGCGACGCGGATGCGGCTCGACGTATACCAGGTCGTCGGGCAAGGGCGACGAGAACCGACCGGCAGGATCGGGGCTTAGCCTCGATCCACGGATGAATTGACGGTGGTTCGGGTGTCGGTATGAGGAAAGTGCCTTCTGAGCTGGGATGATTGGAGTTTCCACACAACAATCTGACCCGACGAGAAAGGCACTTCCGGTGCAA
>NZ_JBOHHI010000081.1:0-14306 GCF_050700595.1 Mycobacterium sp. | reverse complement strand
CACTTGCACCGGAAGTGCCTTTCTCGTCGGGTCAGATTGTTGTGTGGAAACTCCAATCATCCCAGCTCAGAAGGCACTTTCCTCATACCGACACCCGAACCACCGTCAATTCATCCGTGGATCGAGGCTTAGCCCGTTTTCGGCCCTCTTTTCGGCCTGTTTTCGCGGCCGTCGTCGATATCTGCCTGGGCCGGCGCCAGCCCAGTGCCACGCCTCATTAGTAGCAGTGTCTACACTGTTGACAAACACTGGCCGCCTACGGTGTAATTTAAGACGAAGTGCCGCCGAAATAACGAGACAGCGGCTTGGCGAATACCGAATTCCCCTGGAGGCCAAGGAGTTCGTGTGGCCAGCGCCGTCGTTGCTGAGTGCAGAGCGATGCGGCGGGAAATGTCGTCAACCAAGCGTGGGTTAACAGCTCGGGCAGCGGAATGGAGCAACATGATGAGACGGTTGACCGGTCTGGACGGTGTCACGCTGCACGGCGAGACGGCGGTGATGCCCACCCATGTGATGGCAGTGCTGTTTTGCGACCCGGCAGCGCGCGGCGAGTTGACCGCCGGGGCGGTTTTAAGGCTGCTGGCTCAGCGCACTGCTGCGACTCCGGGTTTCCGGCAGCGTCTGCTCACTAAACCCTTCGGGTTGGGCCAGCCGGTATGGATCGAGGACCCCGCGTTCAATGTCGAACACCATCTGCATCGTGTACGGCTACCCAAGCCCGGCACCATGCCTGAGCTGGACGCGCTGCTCGGCGAGCTGCACGGGCAGCGCCTTCACCGGGACCGCCCGCTGTGGGAAGCCTGGGTCGTGCAGGGTCTGGCCGACGGCCGGCTGGTGGTGGTGATCAAGTTCGCCCACGCCATGAGCGATGGTGTGCGCGCAGTGACCTCGGTGTTGCCCCGACTGATGACCACCGATCCAGATGCTGAATTCCCCGCGACGCCTGGGCCGGGCGCCGCCAGGATGCCCGTTGCGGCCGCGATAGTGCTGGACATCGTCGACGAGATCGCCGCCAACACCGCCGTCGGCGTTCGGATCGCCGTCAGGGTGGCTCCCAGCGCGGTGAAGTCAGTGCTGGGAACCGCGCTGCGACCCGTCCGCCAACTGTTGGGGGGCGACGGCCCGCAACGGCTCGATGCCCCGAAGTCCGATATGGACGGGAGCTCGCCACGGACCCTGCTTAATGCCCCGATCACCGCGCGACGCAGCGTCACGTTCGCCGCGCTGGCGATGGACGATCTGCGCGCCATCACCGAGGCGTTCGACGTCACCATCAACGACGTATTCCTCACCGCAACAACATCGGCATTACGTCGATGGCTGCAGGTGCACGACACGGTACCCGAACGACCGCTGCGCACCCTGATGCCGATCTCGACACGCGGCGCCGGGGACGACGCGACTAATAGTTGGTCGCCGGCCGTCGTCAAACTGCCGGTCCATCTCGCCGACCCGGTGGAGCAGCTGGTCAGCATTCGCGCGGCGACATCGCAGATCAAGAACCGACGACAAGCAGCGCCGCCCGTCAACCTCGCCGACGTCATCGATCTGGTCCCGCCGGTGATCATCGGGCAGATGGCGGGTCTCTACACCGGCCTGAAACTGTCGCGCTTCCACCCTCCCCTAGCTCACGTGATCACCTCCAACGTTCCCGGGCCGCCCGACGAGATTTACTGCGCCGGGTCACGTGTCCTTGGGATCCATGCCCTGGCACCGTTGTGTGAGGGCGCCAACCTCAACATCACCGCCGTGTCCTACGGGGGCACCTTCGCTGTGGGCATCGTGGCGTGCCCCGACAACGTCGACGACGTTGCATCGGTCGCGCGCGGCATCGAAGATGTGGTGGGTGAGCTTAAACAGGCTGCCGACGAAAAGAGCGGCCGGAGCGCAGGAATGTCTGGCATCAAACCATCGGCCTCTGCCACGAAGTCCACTGCCACAACGCAATTCGCTCCCCCCAAGAAGCAGGCTAGCGGGAAGAAGCTGACTCCCAGCACCAAACGGCCGGCCTAGCAGTGTGTTATCCGCGGCCCGCTCTCAATGAAGCATCCCCGGTTTTATGCACCCATCACACGTACTTGAAGCATCGGCGGTGTGGGTAAGCTCGACTAAGAAGGAAATTGTGATGGCTTCGCCGACAACGCTCCGCACGCCCTACGTCCAACGTCTGGAACTCGTCAAGGACACCATCATCCAGCGATTGCATCTGGCCCGCCATGCGGTGACGATCATCCCGACCCACGACCATCAGGCGGCACTGCAGTTGTCGGTCTAACCGCCCAAACAGCCCGGGCCGAGCAGCGCCTTGAGGTCGCCCATGAGCGCCGGTGACGGCGTCACGCGCAGCGAGGCATCCAGCGCCAACGTGGTGATGCGCTCGCCGCTGATCAGCCGCAGATGCACCTGCGAGGTGCCGGGGTGACGCGCCAGCACCTGTTTGAGCGCGTTGACTTTGTCGATGGTGCATTGCCGGGTGGGCAGACTGACCGCCAGCGGCCGATCCACGTGCGCACCGGAGAAGTCCGGCACCACCAGCTCGTTGGCGATCAGCGAGATCCGGTCGTCTCGGATCGCGACCTTGGCGTTGACCAGCACCACAGCGTCGTCGACGATATCGACGCCGTAGGCGGAGTAGGTGTGCGGGAAGAACATCACCTCGATGCCACCGGTGAGGTCTTCCAATTGCGCTGAGGCCCAGGGCATCCCGTTCTTATTCACCCGCCGGTTGACCGACGCCAGGATGCCGCCCACCCGCACCGCGGTGTCGTTGGGGATATCGCCGTCGAGGATGGCCGGAATCGCCGTGTCGACCTGCGTCGTCAACAGATGCGCCACCCCGTTGAGCGGATGCCCGGACACGTACAGGCCGAGCATCTCGCGCTCCAGCGCCAGCTTGTGCTTGTCGTCCCACTCCTCCTCGGGAACCTTGA
Organism: Mycobacterium sp.; assembly: GCF_050700595.1. Classification (GTDB taxonomy): domain Bacteria; phylum Actinomycetota; class Actinomycetes; order Mycobacteriales; family Mycobacteriaceae; genus Mycobacterium. The sequence continues at coordinate 11,376 of NZ_JBOHHI010000081.1, read as the reverse complement.
TGGTGAACACCGCCTCGGCGCCGGCATCATCACCGCCGAACAGGTCGAACTGACCCATCGCCTCGGCTTTCTTGGTGCCCAGCACCGAATCGACCGCATCGGTGTGCACCAGGAAAAGGCCCTTACGAGGGTGGCCCAGCGAGTCGAACGCGCCGGACTTGATCAGCGATTCGGTGACCTTCTTGTTGCATGCCGCGATGTCCACCTTGCTGAGATAGTCGGAGAAGTCGGTGAACTTGCCCTTCTCGGTACGGGTGCCCAGCAGGGAGGCAACAACATTGGCGCCGACGTTGCGCACCGCGCCCAGCCCGTAGCGGATGTCGGCCCCGACCGAGGCGAAGTTCAAGCCGGATTCGTTGACGTCCGGCGGCAACACGGTGATGCCGAGCTTGCGGCAGTCGGCCAGGTAGACCGCGGCCTTGTCCTTGTCGTCGCCGACCGAGGTGAGCAGCGCGGCCATGTATTCGCCCGGGTAGTTGGCCTTGAGGTAGGCCGTCCAGTACGACACCATGCCGTAGCCGGCGGCGTGCGACTTGTTGAACGCGTAGTCGGCGAACGGCAGGATGGTGTCCCACAGCGCCTTGATCGCACCGGCCGAGAATCCGTTGGATTGCATTCCCGCCGAGAAGCTTTCGTACTCAGCAGCCAACACGTCGGCCTTTTTCTTACCCATCGCTTTGCGCAGAATGTCGGCTTGGGCCAGCGAGTAACCGGCGACCTTCTGCGCGATGCGCATGATCTGCTCTTGGTAGACGATCAAACCGTAGGTCTCGGCCAGGATCTCGGCCAGCGGCTCGGCGAGCTCGCGATGGATCGGTTTGACCGCCTGACGGCCGCTCTTGCGGTCGGCATAGTCGTTGTGCGCGTTTTGCCCCATCGGCCCCGGCCGGTACAACGCGATCACCGCGACGACGTCTTCGAATCCGGTGGGCTGCATGCGACGCAACAGGTCGCGCATCGGCCCGCCGTCGAGCTGGAACACACCCAGCGTGTCGCCGCGGCCCAGCAGCTGATAGGTCGCCGGGTCGTCGAGTGGCAGCGACTCCAGGTCGACGTCGATGCCCCTGTTGGCCTTGATGTTGTCGATCGCGTCGCCGATGATCGTCAGGTTGCGCAGCCCGAGGAAGTCCATCTTCAGCAGGCCGATGGCTTCGCAGGCCGGGTAGTCCCAGCCGGTGATGATCGCCCCGTCTTGCGGCCGTTTCCACAGCGGAATCGCCTCGGTCAGCGGCTCGCTGCTCATGATCACCGCACAGGCGTGCACCCCGGCATTGCGGATCAGGCCTTCCAGCCCGCGGGCGGTTTGGTAGATGGTGCGCACGTCGGGGTCGGTCTCGATCAGGCCGCGGACCTCGGCGGCTTCCTTGTAGCGCTCGTGGTTGGGATCGGTGATGCCGGCCAGCGGAATGTCTTTGGCCATGATTGGCGGCGGCAACGCCTTGGTGATCCGGTCAGCGATCGCAAAACCCGGTTGTCCGTAGTGGATGCGAGCCGAATCCTTCAGTGCTGCTTTGGTTTTGATAGTACCAAAGGTGATCACCTGAGCGACCCGGTCGTGGCCCCACCGCTCGGCGGCGTAGCGCACCACCTCGCCGCGGCGGCGGTCGTCGAAGTCGATGTCGATGTCGGGCATCGACGTGCGCTCGGGGTTGAGGAACCGCTCGAACAGCAGCCCGTGCGGAATCGGGTCGATATCGGTGATGCCCAGCGCATAGGCCACCAGCGAGCCGGCCGCCGAACCGCGACCCGGCCCGACCCGGATGTCGACCGAGCGCGCGTAGTTGATCAGGTCGGCGACGATCAGGAAGTAGGAGGGAAAGCCCTTGGCGCAGATCACCTCGATTTCGTAGGTCGCCCGCTGCGCATATCCGTCCGGTAGCCCCTGGGAGTCACAGCCGAACCGTCGGCGCAGGCCGGCGGCGACCTCGTGACGCAGCCAGGATGCCTGGTCGTGGCCGTCGGGCACCGGAAAGACCGGCATCCGGTCACGCGGCGCCCAGACGTCGGCATAGGAGCCCACCCGCTCGGCGATCAGCAGCGTCGCGTCGCAGGCGCCGGGTACCTCGTCGTCCCAGATCCCCCGCATCTCGGCGGCCGACTTGAGGTAGTAGCCGTCGCCGTCGAACTTGAACCGGTTGGGATCCGACATCGTCTTGCCGGTCTGCACGCACAGCAGCGCCTCGTGGTTGTGCGCGGCGTCGCGGGTCACGTAGTGGCAGTCGTTAGTCGCCAGCGGCGGGATGCCCAGGCTGCGGCTGATCTCCAACAGCCCGTCGCGGACCCGGCGTTCGATGGCCAGGCCGTGGTCCATCAGCTCCAGAAAGTAGTTGTCCGGCCCGAAGATCTCCCGCCACCTGGCGGCGGCCTGCAGCGCTTCGCGGCGTTGTCCGAGCCGCAGCCGGGTCTGCACTTCCCCGGAGGGGCAGCCGGTGGTGGCGATGAGGCCGGCGGCGTGCTCGGCGACCAGTTCGGCATCCATCCGCGACCACTTGCCCAACTGGCCCTCGAAGGAGGCCAGCGACGACAGCTTGAACAGATTGCGCAGGCCGGTGGCGTTCTCGGCGACCAGGGTCAGGTGGGTGTAGGACCCACCGCCCGACACGTCGTCACTCTTCTGACCCGGGTCGCCCCAGAAAATCCGGCGGGTGTCAAAACGGGAACCGGGTGCGACGTAGGCCTCGACGCCGATGATCGGCTTGATCCCGGCGCCGGTGGCGGCGTTGTAGAACTCGCTGGCGCCGAACATGTTTCCGTGGTCGGTCATCCCGATCGCGGACATCTCCAGCCGCTGCGCCTCGGCGAGCATCGGCGTGATCTTCGCGGCGCCATCCAGCATCGAATACTCGGTGTGGTTATGCAGGTGCACGAAAGATTGGTTCATAGAGACGCCAGTCTATGACCGTCCACCGACGCGTCCCGGCGTGTCGGCCAGTGTGTCTTGCGGCCGCTAAGTTATCGCGCGGCGACCCGCTATCCGTACAGCTCGACGAACTGCCTCAGCGACTTCTGCACGTCCCCTTTGACGGCACGGGCCGCTGCCGAGCCCACCGGACCGAATAACGCACGCCCGCCGAGCTCAAGCCGCAGACCGAGGGTAGAGCCCTCTTCGGTGGCCCGCACGGTGAACGTGACGGCGTATTTCGTACCGCCTTTGCCGGATCCCGACAGTGCGACCCGATGCGGTGGATCCCACTGTGTCACCGTCCACGTCACCCGGTTGCGGAAGCCCTTGGCCCGTGCCACACCCTCAACCTGGGTTCCTTCGGACAGTTCCTCAGGCAGCTCGCTGCGCCACCCTTCGTGCATCACCAGCCAATCGCCCAGGCCCGACAGATCCGAGACGTGGTCCCACATGTCCTGCGGGTTCATCGGCACTTCGGCGCTCATGTCCACAGCGGCCATCAGCGGCTGGGCCCGCCGCGAAATCGGTTGCCGATCCGGATCCCGGGCAGCAGCAGGCTGCGCGGTACGAATCTGCCGCCGGTGCTGGCGACCTTGGGCACGATGCCGGGCACCACGCTGCGCTTACCGGCCAGCATCCCGCCGATGGCCGCTTCGGCTACGTCGCGCGGTGAGACCTGCGCAAGTGGAATACTGAAGCGCTCAGCGTTGGCGATCTCGGCCCACTCGGTCGGCACCGGACCCGGACACAGCACCGTGACCGACACCCCGGTTCCGTGCAGTTCTTCGTGCACTGCTTCGGAAAAGGTCTGCACAAAGGCCTTGGTGGCCGAATACACCGCCATGTATGGCAGCGGCTGGAATCCCGCGATCGATGCGATGTTGAGCACCGCTCCGGCTCCGCGCTCGACCATGCCGGGCAGCGCGGCATGGGTGAGTTCCATCAACGCCAGTGAGTTGAGGACGACTTCTTCGCTTTCGCGTTCGATCGGCAGCGTACGGAAGACCCCGCTGGTGCCGAAGCCGGCGCTGTTGCACAAGCCGGCGATCGATTCGCTGCGAAGCCGGTCCGCCAATTGTTCCCGGGGTCTCGGGCCGGCCAGGTCGAGGGGCATGACATCGACCTCGACCGCGTATTGGCCGCCCAGCTCACCGGCGAGTTCGTCGAGGCGTTCGCGACGGCGGGCCACCAGCACGAGCCGATAACCTCGCCGGGCCAGACCGCGGGCCAGCTCGGTGCCGATACCCGAGGAGGCGCCGGTGACGACGACGGTTGCCTGGTTGCCCGGTTGCGGAAGGCTCATGGTGTCACCAATGTATCCCGCGGGTTGCTCTCACAAACGTCTCGCTTAGTCTATCGAATTGCGTTGTGTCAGCAGTTGATTCGACGCCTTGCGCGGCGGCGGAGTCGTCGAACATGCTGAACGCACGGTTGCGGACCTGGTCCATCATCATCGGGTTGACGGCGTCGGCGACCGCGGCGAATTGCCCGAACGGCGAGCTGACCCGGCGCGACCGATGCACGATCGCGTCCGCGAGCACCCCGGCGGCCTGTTCCGGCGTGAGGGCCGGGAATTTGTCGTACATGGTGGTGGGACTGATCATCGGGGTGCGCACCAGCGCCATGTGCACGGTGGTGAACCGGACATCGTCGTTCACGGTTTCCGCCTGCAGCGCGTCGCACAGCGTGTCGAGGGCGGCCTTGCTGGCGATGTAGGCGCCGAAGCGCGGCGCGCGGGTCTGCACACCGGCCGAGGACACGTTGACGATCTGGCCGAAGCCGCGCTCCCGCATCCCGGGGACGAATTTGAGGATGAGCTGGACCGCGCCGAAGTAGTTCAGCTGCATTGTCCGCTGGTAGTCGTGGATCCGGTCGTAGGACAGCTCCAGCGAGCGCCGGATCGACCGGCCGGCGTTGTTGATCAGGATGTCGATCCCGCCGAGATCGGCAAGCACCTGGTCGGCCATCCCTGCGATGGCATCCATGTCGGACAGGTCGCACGGGTACGGGTGGGCGGTCCCGCCGTCGGCTCGGATGTCACCGGCGACTTTCTCGAGCTTCTCCGGGGTGCGGGCGATCAGCACCACCTCGCCGCCGGCTTCGGCGATCTTCTTCGCGACGGCTTCCCCGATACCCGACGATCCGCCCGTGATCAGGGTGTTTTTGCCGTCGACGGCATCGCGCAGCGTGCGGCCCTGGACCGCGTCGAGCAGATTGCGCAGGTAGAACGGCCGGTAGCGGCCGGCCGAGTTCGGGGTGTTTACGAGGTTGGACACCGCCGCGATCGGCTTGGCGACGATGCCGGTGAGGTCACCCAAATTCATTGGTTTCTCGCTCCTGATGACGTTGGCCCGAGCTTGTCACCGAGTCTGCTACCACCGGGTAGCAAGTTCTGGTGATTCGGTGGCAACCGGCCTGTTACATCGGGTAATCGCCCATTGACGGTGCTCTAACGGCCGGGCAACGGCGCCATGGTCCGCTATCGGCATGGGAATGCTCTCGTTCTTGCGCAAGCGCAACACAATAAGACATGTGTTGACTAATGTCGACGGCATGCCGGCCAGCATCTACGACAGGATCGGCGGCTACGAGGCGCTCGAAGTCGTGGTCGAGGACTTCTACTGCCGTGTGCTGGACGACGATCAATTGGCCAGCTTTTTTGCCGGAACCAACATGAACCGTCAGCGAGGCAAGCAGGTCGAATTCCTGGCCGCGGCTCTCGGCGGGCCCGGGCCCTACGCCGGCCCGTCGATGAAGCAGGCGCACCAAGGCCGCGGGATCACCATGCACCACTTCAACCTGGTGGCCGGACACCTGAAGGACTCGCTGTGCGCGGCCGGGGTGCCCGCGGAGACGGTCGCCGAAATACTTGCCGTCGTGGCGCCGCTGGCCGCCGACATCGCGTCGGACAGTGCCAGGGCAGGCGTCTGACATCAGCATCCTCTAGCCTGTGTTCGTGAAGCTGAGGAGGCAGGCATGAGCGTGTACAGGGTCACCGAGCTGATCGGGACGAGCCCCACGTCTTGGGAGGACGCAGCGACCGAAGCTGTGCGAAGGGCACAGCAGACCATCCACGACATCCGCGTCGCCGAAGTCCTTGAGCAGGATATGGCCATGGATGAGGCGGGTGGGATCACCTTCCGGACCAAGCTTCGGATCTCGTTCAAGATACGGGCACCGAAAACGTCGTCAAGCGGCTCGTAGCCGACGGCGCTAATCGACAATGCGTGCATGTCTGGAACATTCGACGATCTGGTGGCGGAGGCCGCCGCGGCGCCGGTCGACGGCTGGAGTTTCTCCTGGCTCGACGGCCGCGCGACCGAGGAGCGCCCGTCGTGGGGATACCAACGGTTGATGAGCCGGCGGCTGGCGAGCGTGCCGGCCGCGGTGGATCTGCAGACCGGTGGCGGCGAAGTGCTCGCCGGCGCAGCGAAGTTTCCGCCGACGATGGCCGCCACCGAGTCGTGGCCGCCCAACGCGGCCTTGGCCACCAAGCTGCTGCATCCACGGGGCGTCGTGGTCGTGACCACCACCGACGAGCCGGTGTTGCCGTTCTGCGACCAGGCGTTCGACCTGGTGACCAGCAGGCACCCGATCACCCTGTGGTGGACCGAGATCGCCCGGGTGCTCCGGCCGGGCGGCAGTTACCTCGCCCAGCACGTCGGACCGGCGACGATGCTCGAGTTGATCGAGTTCTTCCTCGGCGCGCAGCCGGAGGTGGGCGCCGAGCGGCACCCGGACGTTGAGCACGCACAGGCAACAGCGGCCGGTCTGCACATCCGGGATATGCGCATGGAGCGGACGCGGGCGGAGTTCTTCGATGTCGGCGCGGTGATCTACTTCCTGCGCAAGGTGATCTGGTTGGTGCCGGACTTCGCCGTCGACCGCTACCGGGATCGGCTGCGTGACCTGCATGACCGCATCCAGACCGACGGGCCGTTCGTCGCCCACTCCACCCGCACATTCGTCGAGGCGCGCAAGCCCGACTGATCACCCTTCGGCCCGCAACACGTCGAGCGCGTGTTGCAGATCCGGCGGGTAGGGGCTCACGATCTCCATCTGCCGGCCGTCGGCCGGATGGATGAATGACAGCGAGCGGGCATGCAGCCATTGGTGTTCCAGACCAAGCTTTTTCGCCAGCACCGGATCGGCGCCGTAGGTCAGGTCGCCGCAGCACGGGTGGTGCAGCGCGGCGAAGTGCACCCGGATCTGGTGGGTGCGCCCGGTTTCCAGGTGTACATCGAGCAGGCTGGCGGCGACAAAAGCTTCGATGGTGTCGTAGTGGGTCAGGCTGTGCCGGCCTTTGGCGGTGACGGCGAACTTCCAGTCATGACTGCGGTGGCGGCCGATCGGCGCGTCGATGGTCCCGCTGGCCGGGTCCGGATGCCCCTGCACCAGCGCGTGGTAGCGCTTGTCGACCGTGCGCTGTTTGAACGCGCGCTTGAGCGCGGTGTAGGCGCGGTCGGAGATCGCCACCACCATCACCCCCGAGGTGCCGACATCGAGGCGATGCACGATGCCCTGCCGCTCGTGGATCCCGGAGGTGGTGATCCGGTACCCGGCGGCGGCCAGTCCGCCCAACACCGTGGGCCCGGTCCAGCCGACCGACGCGTGCGCCGCCACCCCGGCGGGTTTGTCGACGGCGACGATGTCGTCGTCGGAGTACAGAATCGTCATGCCCTCGATCTCGACGGGCGTGTTCTGCAGCGGCGCGGGTGCGTCGGGCAGCCGCACCTGCAGCCAAGCTCCCACGGTCAGGCGATCCGACTTGCCGGCCGGTACACCGTCCAGCTCGACTTCGCCGTCTTCGGCCAGCGCCGCGGCGGCGGTTCGCGACAGCCCCAGCAGCCGCGCCAGGCCCGCATCCACCCGCATGCCCGCCAACCCCTCGGGGATGGGCATCGACCGCTCAGGCATCAGGCTTACGGCGACCCACGGTGTCGAAGTCGAAGCCGAACAACGAGAGCGCGACCAGCAGGATCGCCCCACCCACCACCGACGGGTCGGCTACGTTGAACACCGGCCACCAACCGATCGACAAAAAGTCCACGACATGTCCGCGCAGCGGGCCGGGCGACCGGAAGAACCGGTCCACCAAATTGCCGGTCGCACCGCCGAGGATCATGCCCAGGCCGATGGCCCACCACGGCGACACCAGACGGCGCCCCATCCAGAAAATCCCGACCACGACACCGGTCGCGATCAGGGTGAGCAGCCAGGTGTATCCGGTCGCCATCGAAAACGCCGCCCCGGAATTGCGCACCAATGTCCAGCTGACGGTGTCATCGATGATCGGCACCGGTTGGCCGGGGGTCAGCAGCTTGACCGCGAACACCTTGGTGACGATGTCGAGCGCCAGCACCACCGCCGCGACCGCCAGCAGCAGGCGCAACCGTCGCGGCGACGCCGGAGCCTGACCGTCTCCCGCCGTCGAGACCGGCTCGGCCGATCGTGTTGGTTTGTCAGTGCACAAACGCCGCTCCTCCTCATCGCTTCGATCTGCATCGTCGCCGGCGGTCACGGTCCCTATCATCCCAGCATGGGCCGCCTCACTGTCATCACCACCGGTGGGACGATCGCCACCAGCACCGACGCGGACGGAGTACGACGGCCGACCCGCGCCGGTGCCGAACTGACCGCCGGCCTGGATGTCGGCTCGGACCTCGACATAGTCGATCTGCTGTCGTCGGACAGCTCGCAGCTGACCCCCGCCGATTGGGACGTGATCGGCGCGGCGGTGCGGACCGCCGCCGACCACGGTGCCGCGGGCGTGGTCGTCACGCACGGCACCGACACGCTCGAGGAGACGGCACTGTGGCTTGACCTCAGCTACGGCGGCCCGGCGCCGGTCGTGGTCACCGGTGGGCTGCGCAGTGCCGACGACGCGGACGCCGACGGTCCGGCGAATCTGCGTGACGCGCTGGCAGTGGCAGCCGGCGCCGAAGCCCGCGACCTGGGCGTGCTGGTGTGCTTCGCCGGGCGGGTGTTGCAACCGTTGGGCCTGCGCAAGGTGCCCACCCAAGACGGTTTCGCCGGTGAGTTGCTCGGCACCGTGGACGGCGGGTTGGCCCGGCCCAAGAGCCGCCCGTATCTCGGCGAGCTGAGCGCGGCCGCCGCCGCACGGGTCGACATTGTCGCGGTTTACCCGGGCGGTGATGCGGTGGCCCTCGATGCCTGCGTGGCCGCGGGCGCGGCCGGCGTGGTGCTGGAGGCACTGGGCTCGGGCAATGCCGGGCCGGCGGTGATCGACGGGGTGCGCCGGCATTGCGCGGACGGCGTGGTGATTGCGGTATCCACCCGAGTCGCCGGCGGCCGGGTCAGCCCGGGATACGGGCCGGGCCGCGAGTTGGCCGACGCGGGGGCGCTGATGGTGTCACGGCTGGCGCCCAGTCAGGTGCGGGTGCTGGTGATGGCGGCACTGGCCGCAGGCCTACCGGTGCGCGACGTCATCGGTCGCCTGCTCTGAATCGGCCTGCAGCGCGGCGACATAGTCGGGCCAGTCCAGGCTGTCGACCGGGTTGGCCGAGGTCACTTCGCCGGTGTCGGAGAAAAATGTGCGCGCCGGGCCCGGACCGGTGCGCCGCGTTTCGAACCGCACGGTGACCACGCCGTGGCCGGCACCCTGGACCCAGCCGTGCCCGAAGTCGCGGTGTGTGACGTCGTCGCCGATCAGCCAGGACTCGTCGTCCGGCCCGTCCGGTAAGTCCGCGGCGTGATCGGTTTCCGACGTCTCGGCCGTCGGCTCCAAATCGGGAAACAACGATTCCTGACACACGTCGCTCAAACCCGAAAACCCAACGCCCAGTAGGCGGATCGGCCCGATCTGACGTGGATCGAGCAGCAACCGCCGCGCCAGTGCGCTCAGCGCGGCGGCGTTGGTGGTGGCATAGGGCAGCGTGGCCGAGCGGGTCAGCGTGCTCATGTCGGATTTCTTCAACTTCACCGTGACCGTGCGCGCGCCGCGACCGTCGCGGGCCAGCCGCTGATGGGCGTGCTCGGCGATCGGGCCGACCGCGTCGCGCAGCTCCTCGAGCGCGGTCAAGTCGGCTGCGAACGTTGACTCGGCGCTGATCTGTTTGGCTTCGGCGCGCTCGGCCACCGGACGGTCGTCGATGCCGCGCGCCAGCCGGTGCAGCGCGGGCCCGATGGTCGCGCCCAGGATGCTGGCGACCTCGGCCTCGGTCAGCGCGGCCAGCTGCCCGATAGTCTCGATGCCGAGCCGGTGCAGTTTCTCCTCGGCGACCGGGCCGATCCCCCACAGCCTGCGCACCGCAAGGCCGCCCAGCAGCGCCGTCTCGTCGGCGCGCCGGACCACCCGGATACCGTCGGGTTTGGCCAGGCCGGACGCGATCTTGGCGATCTGCTTGCCCGAACCGGCGCCGACCGAGGCGATCAGTCCGGTCTGCTCGCGCACCCGTCGCCGCAGGTCCTCGCAGAATTGCTCGACGTCGATCGCCGACGCCGCGACGAGTTCGGGCGGCTCGCCAAACGCCTCGTCGAACGAGAGCTGTTCGACGACCGGCACCACGCCGCGCACGGTGTCGAACACCCGGTGGCTGGCGACTCCGTACACCACGCCGCGCGGGGGCAACACCACCGCGTGGATTCCCACCAGCCGGCGCGCCTGATGCATCGGCATCGCCGAGCGTGCGCCGAACACCCGGGCTTCGTAGCTGGCCCCGGCGACCACCCCGCGCCCGCCCAGCCCGCCGACCAGCACCGGGCGGTCGCGCAGGGTCGGACGGGTGAGCTGCTCGACGGACGCGAAGAACGCATCCATGTCGAGGTGCAGCACCCATCGGGAGTCCACGCTAGAAATGCTATGGGTAGTAACGTCTCACATCATGGCGATGAACCTTCTGCATCGGAGATGCTGCAGTTCCGACCGCTGGGCCACCACCGTGCAGGAGGAACTGATCCCCTGGACACTCGGCGATGTGGACCTCGGCGACAATGTGCTCGAGATCGGTCCGGGCTACGGCGCCAATCTGCGCGCATTGGTGGACAAGACGCCGCGCTACACCGCGGTCGAAATCGACGGGCCGATGGCACAGCGGCTGCGTGCCGTGTACGGCGACCGGGCCCGGATCATCAACGGCGACGGCACCGACACGGGTCTACCCGCCGACGAATTCAGCTCGGTGGTGTGTTTCACGATGCTGCACCACGTTCCGACGCCGGCGCTGCAAGATCGGTTGTTCGCCGAGGCATTCCGGGTGCTGCGGCCCGGCGGGTTGTTCGCCGGCAGCGACGGTGTGCCCTCGCTGAGATTCCGGATCGTGCACTTCCGCGACACCTACAACCCGGTATCGTCGGACACATTGCCGGACCGGTTACTAGCGGCGGGGTTTGGCGATGTGCATGTCGACGCCAAGGGCCGCAGGCTGCGCTGGCGGGCAGTCAAGCCTTAGCCTCGATCCACCGATGAGCTGAGGTCCGGCTGTAGTGGTCGGTTGTGATGGTACGTGTCGGTG
>NZ_JBOHHI010000080.1:0-11100 GCF_050700595.1 Mycobacterium sp. | reverse complement strand
CCGAGCGCTTCGAGTTCCTGCATCACCAACGTGCCGGTTGCATCCTGGGTGAGCGTCTGATCGATATGGATGGCGATCTCTTCGCCCGGCGTCATCTCACCGGATTCCAGGTGCGATTCGATCAGCTTGTGGGTGACGTTGAGTGGCATAGCGTAGCGAGTACCCAGTTCGAGCGGAAGGTGACACCAATGGATGCTCTTGTGGCTCATCAGCGCGCTCAAGACGCGTTCGCCGGGGTTCTGGCCAACGTCAGTCCCGACGAGCTCAGCGCGCCGACGCCGTGCTCCGAGTGGACGATCGCTGATCTCATCGAGCACGTGGTGGGCGGCAACGAACGCGTCGGTCAATGGGCCGGCCTCCACGACCAGCCGCCGGCCCGCCCGGACAGTCTGATCGCGGCACACCTGGCCGGGGCTGCCGCCGCCCAGCAGGTGTTCGCCAGGCCGGACGGCATCACTGCCGGCTACGAGCTGCCGTTCGGGCAGGTACCCGGTGCCGTGCTGATCGGAATGCGCAGCACCGACCTGCTGACCCACGCCTGGGATCTGGCAGCCGCCACCGGCCAGTCCACCGACCTGGATCCCGAATTGGCGACCCATCTGCTGGCCGCAGCCCGCGAGCGTGTCCAGCCCGCCTTCCGCGGGCCCGGCAGGTTCTTCGGCGAGGAGCAGCCCTGCTCACCGGACCGCCCGCCGGCCGATCAGCTCGCTGCGTTCCTGGGCCGAAAGGTGCAGTGATCACCGGGCTAGCCGATGTGCAGCGGGTCGATCTGCACCCGCACCGGCTCGTGGTCTTGCCGGGCGCTCAGCACGCTGACGCCGCGGTGCAACACCGTCGCCAATGCCAGACCCTGCTCGCGCGGGACCCGCACCAACATCCGCTGCACCGGGACATTCGCGGCCATGCCGGCCGGACGGCGCGCACCCGTCGGCAGCTGCACCGGGCCGAGCAGCTGCGCACCGTCCGGTAGCCGGACCTGGCCGAGCAACGCCGCGACCGCGTCGGCGCTGCCGTCGAGGGCGGCAATATGCACACTGGGCGGCAGGCCGACGTCGGTGCGCGCCGCCAGCTCGGCTTCCGCGTGCCCGACCGGATCCCACCGGATCAGCGATTGCACGGTCGGGATCGACGATTCGGCGACTACCACCACTACCCCGCCGTCGCCGCGACACCGCACCAGCGCCGCCGCGGCCAGCCAGCGCCGCAAGGTGTCCTCGGCGGCACGCAGATCCTGCCGGCCAAGCAGCGCCCAGCTGTCCAGCAGCAGCGCTGCCCCATATCCGCCGCAGGCCCGCGGTTCGGCCCCGGGAGTGGCAACGACCAGAGCCGGACAACCGGCAACCTCGGGCACAACGGTGTCGCCGCCGGAGGTGACCACGGTGGTGCCCGGGAAAGCCCGGCCGAGTTCCTCAGCGGTGCGCTTTGCGCCGATGACGACCGCGCGCACCGCATCCGACCCGCAGCTCGGGCAGCGCAGCGCAGGCTCGAGCCGGCCGCACCAGCGGCAGACCGCGCCCCCGCCGGCGTCGGGCAGCGACAGCGGCCCGGTGCAATGCCGGCACCGCGCGATCGCCCGGCACCACCCACAGGCCAGGGACGGCACGTAGCCGCGGCGCGGCACCTGTACCAGCACCGGCGCTCCGGCCTGCAGTGCCGAGCGGGCCGTCCGCAAGGCCACCGACGGCAGCCGCGCGCTGCGGGCCGCCGGGTCTCGTTCGTCGGCGTATCCGCTGTCGTCGAGCGCCACCACCCGCGGAGTGCGGGCCCGCACCACCGAGCGCACCGCGGCCACATCGTGCGCCCACCCGCTGCGCACCAGCGCGTGCGCTTCCGCGGTGCGGGCATAACCGCCGATCAGCGCCGCACAGCGCACCTGGTGGGCACGCAGCATCGCCACCTCCCGGGCATGCGGATACGGTGCGCGCGGCTCGGCCAAGGTGTCGTCGCCGTCGTCCCACACCATCACCAGGCCCAGGTCGGTCACCGGCGCGAACACCGCGCTGCGGGTCCCGATGACCACCCGCGCACTGCCGCGCAGCGCCGCCAGCCAGCGCCGGTAGCGCGCGGCCGGCCCGAGCCCCGCCGACAACGCCACCACGCCGGACTTGTCGAGCACCCTCGTCGCGGCCTGCCCCAGCGCGTCCACATCGCGCTGGTCGGGCAGCACCGCCAACACGCCCCGTCCGGCTTGCACCGTCTGCGCGGCCGCCTCGGCGAACCGGTCGGCCCACGGCTCACCGGGCAGCGCCTGCCACACCGCGCGGGCCGCCCGCGACTCGGCCAGCGCGGACAGGAACTGTGCACCGCGGCCATAGGTCTCCCAGCCGGTCGGGTCCACCGATGTGACGACGGGAAGGCTTGCCGCCGTGGCGGTTTCGCGCTCCACCCGGGCGTGCCGGGCCGGTATTGCCAGCCGCAGCACGTCGGCGCGGGTTCCGGCGTAACGCGCGGCGACCGCGTCGACCAGCCGGCGGATCTCGCCGGTGAGCACCGGCTCGGGCGACACGACCCGGTCGAGGGCGGCCAGCTTGCCGACGTGTTCGGTGTCGGTGCGGCGCTCCAAGACGAACCCGTCGACCAGTCGGCCGTGGAATCGAACCCGCACCCGCACCCCCGGATGGGCATCATCGGACTGGTCCGCGGCCACCAGATAGTCGAATTCGCGGTCCAGATGCGGCACCGACAACATCGGCAGCACCCGGGCGATCGGTTCATGCTCGGCAGCCGCCCTCTTTCCGCGAGCGTGCCTGTCCCCGGCCGACACGCCGTGCTAATCCCCGGGTTTGGGCACGCTCGCGCCGCCGATCACCCGGCCGAAGAAGAACCCGGCCGTGATCAGGATCTGCGCCGCCGCATAAGCCCACCAGATCGGCACCGCCAGCGCTTCGTTGCCCAGCACGAACCGGCCGATGCCGATCATCGCGTCGGAGGCCGCGAAGCACACCGCACCGACCGCGGTCCACACCGTGGGCAGTCGCGCAAGCAGTGCCGCGCACACCATCGCACCCAGCACCACGATGTACGCCGTGACCGGCATGGTCAGCCCGTCGCGGCTCAGGTGCGGCCAAAACCACACCAGCAGCGACGCGCACGCCACACACGTCACCGCGACCGCGACAAGGCGTGGCCGCGATCGGCCGGCCAGCGGGAGCAGCGCGCCCAGAAAGCACAGGTGCGCCAGCAGAAACGAGGCCAGCCCCAGCACGAACGACGCCGTCCACCACGGGATCGCCAGCAGGCAGTCACCGGTTGCCGAGAACACCAACGCCGCCATCAGCCACCTGCGTTCGGCCACGATCGGATGTGCCGCCGCGCCGACGGCCAGCAGCAGCGCCATCGACGCCTTGAACAGCGGTTGAACCATGAAGTGGCCGGTCAGCTCCGCGCCCGGCATCGAACGCAATGCGGTCACGGTCAAAAACAGGCCGTAGCCCAGACCGGCCCAGCCGGCGAGCGTCCAGGCTCCGACCACCATGCGCGGTGCGTACGGTGTCTGCATGCCCAACTTGGACCCCCACTTGGAGGAAGCCGGACCCGCCATCGACCCCATTCTGCTGAAGGTACTGGACAAGGTGCCGTTCCGGTTAGCGGTCGCCGACGGGGTCGAGGTGGCGCGACAGCAGCTACGCGATCTGCGGCGCCGCTCAGTGCATCCGGACCTGCGTGTCGAGAACCGAAGCATCGATGGCCCGTCCGGCCCGATCAACCTCCGAATCTATTGGCCGCCAACCGGTTCGGTACCACCGGTGGTGGTGTTCTTCCACGGTGGCGGCTTCGTCGTCGGTGATCTCGACACCCACGACGGCACTGCCCGGCAGCACGCCGTCGGCGCCGGCGCGGTGGTGGTGTCCGTCGACTACCGACTGGCCCCCGCGCACCCCTACCCCGCTGCCGTGGAAGACGCGTGGGCAGCAACGCAATGGGTCTTTGACCACGCCGGCGAGATCGACGCCGACGCCACCCGGCTGGCGGTGGCCGGAGACTCGGCGGGCGGCACGCTTTCCGCGGTGATCGCGCAGCGCGCCCGCGACAACGGCAGCCCGGCCATCGCTTTCCAGCTGTTGTGGTACCCGTCGACGCTGTGGGATTCGTCGCTGCCGTCGTTCACCGAAAATGCGTCGGCGCCCGTCCTCGACCGCGACGCGGTCGCCGCGTTCTCCCGTTGGTACGCGGGCGAAGTCGACCTGTCCGATCCGCCGGCCGGGATGGCACCGGGCCGGGCGGAGAACCTGGCCGGTCTGGCACCGGCCTACATCGCCGTCGCCGGACACGATCCGCTGCGGGACGACGGGATGCGCTACGGAGAATTGCTCGCCGCCGCGGGCGTTCCCGTCGAGGTGCATAACGCCGAGACCCTGGTACACGGTTACATCGGTTATGCCGGTGTGGTACCGGCTGCCACCGAGGCCATGGACCGCGGATTGGCCGCACTTCGAAAGGGGCTCAACCGATGATCGCCCGACCACAAATCGACCCCACCCTCAAGGCACTGCTCGACGCGGTGCCTCTGACGTTCACCGCCGCTGACGGTGTCGAGGTCGCGCGGGCGAAAATACGCCAGCTGCAAGCCCCGCCAGACATGCTGCCGCAGTTACGGATTGAGGAGCGCACAATCGGGACCGGCATCCCGGTCCGGATCTACTGGCCGCCGTTAGCCGAGCACACCGGTTTGCCCGTCGTCGTCTTCTACCACGGCGGCGGCTGGTCGATCGGCGACCTGAACACCCACGACCCGGTCGCGCGCGCCCACGCGGTGGGCGCGGAGGCCATCGTGGTGTCCGTCGACTACCGGCTCGCGCCGGAGTACCCGTTCCCAGCCGGGGTGGACGACTGCTGGGCCGCATTGCAGTGGGTCGGCGAGCACGCCACCGACCTGGGCGGCGACCCGGCCCGCATCGCCGTCGCCGGTGATTCCGCGGGCGCCAACCTGTCCGCGGTCATGGCGCACCTGGCCCGCGACAACGGCGGGCCGGCGCTGGCCTTTCAGCTGCTCTGGTATCCCTCGACGAGCGCTGATCTGTCCCTGCCGTCGTTCATTGAGAACGCCGACGGGCCGATTCTGGATCGCGACGTCATCGACGCGTTCCTGGGCTGGTATCTGCCCGGCGTCGACATCAGCGACCCGACCACCCTGCCGGTCACGTTGGCCCCCGCCAACGCCGCCGACTTCTCCGGTCTGGCACCGGCCTATATCGGCACCGCCGAACACGACCCGCTGCGCGACGACGGAGCCCGCTACGCCGAGCTGCTCACCAGTGCCGGGGTGCCCGCCGAACTGAGCAACGAGCCGACGTTGGTGCACGGCTTCGTCAGCTTCGCGCTCGTGGTGCCCGCCGCCGCCGAGGCGACCAACCGTGGGCTGGCCGCGCTGAAAGCGGCGCTGCACTAGGTTCGATTGCCCGGCTGACGCGGGTAGACGCTGGGTGCGGCGCCATGCCAGCGTTTGAAGGCGTGCGAGAAGGTAGACGGGTCGCTGTAGCCCAACCGCTTGGACACCTCCTCGACGGTCAGCCCGACGTTGCACAGCAGGTCAACCGCCAACGCCGAGCGAGCCTCGCCCAGCAACGCCCGAAACGACGTCCCCTCCTCGGCCAGCCGGCGCCGCAGCGTGCGGGGATGCATATCGAGGTCGGCAGCGACCTCGGGCAGCGTCGGGAACACCCCGGAATCCCGAAACAGCTTGGTGCGCACCACGGCGGTGATACCGCGGCGTTGTTCGTTACGCTGCATGAGCACATCGCATTGCGCCATGCACATCGCCAGCGTGTGCGGATCAGCTTGCGGCAGCGGCTCATCGAGCATGGCCCGCGGAAAGTGCAGCCGGTTGTGTGCCCGCCCGAACGCGACGTTCTCGAACGGGATCAGCTCGAGCAACGGCCGCAGCACATCTTCGTCGATCGCCACATCGGCCGAGACCCGATCGGCGTACCTTGCCACCGCAGGCAACGCGAATTCTGTTGTCGTCGCGATGATCGAGGCGATGTCGCGTTCGACGAAGAACCGGCGCACATCGGCGGGCAGGTGATCGACGTTGAGTTCGAGCACACACTCGTCGGCGCCTTCGAATAGTTGGATGTCGATGTGCAGCATCGTCAGCGCGAAATAGCGCATCCCAATCGTGATCAGTTCCCGCAATGTGCCGCAGGACATGACGGCGAAACCGAACAAGCCGAGATGAGTGAGCTTGAAACGCCTGCCCACCTCGATACCCACACCGACGTCGTCGGGTAACCGCGCGAGAAGCCTGCGCACCAACACGACCTCGTCCCACGCCGTGACGACCGCGTCCGGGTCGTCCAGGTCCGCCGGTGCGATCCCGGTGCCGGCGAGCACGTCCGGCTTCGCCACACCGCGCTCGAAGGCCACGTCGCAGAGCACTCGGGACGCGAACATCCGATGCCGCATATCCGGTGCCCAGGTCGTCATGCCAGTCGGTGTCCTAAACTCCCAACTCTTTGTCCTATCGTCACATTACGGCGGGCACGGCCGCTACCTACAGTGGATGCATGACAACGGCGTCGCTGCCGACCGCACGGCCCACGCCAGGCCCGGCCGCGCGACTACCCACCTGGACGATGACCCGTGAGGCGATCACCGTCGGGTTCGATGCGGGCGATCGCTTCATGGGACGGCTGCGTGGCCGTGATATCACCCGGTTCCGGTGCGGCGGCAGACGTTTCGTTGCATTGAGCCACCCCGATTACGTCGACCATGTACTGCATCGGGCTCGGCTGAAATACGTCAAGTCGCCGGAATATGAGCCGGTCCGGGCCGCGGCCGGTATCAATCTGCTCACCGACGAAGGCGACTCCTGGGCGGCACACCGGGGCGCGCTGAACCCGACGTTCGCCCGGCGCCACCTGGGCGAGATGGTCGACTTGATGATCGACCCGATCGACGACATCACTGCCGCCCTGCCCGCCGGTGTCGAATTCGACATGCACGAGACGATGGTCGAGGCGACGCTGCGCGTGGTCGCCAACGCGTTGTTCAGCCAGGACTTCGGCCCATTGACGCAGCGCATGCATGACCTGGCCACCCGCGGGCTGCGGCGTGCCGAGAAGATGGAGCGGCTCGGCCTGTGGGGATTGCTGCCACCGCCGGTCTACGACGGGCTGATGTGGTGCACATACTCGCGGGTGCCGCTGCCGCCGCCACTGCGGGAGATGCAAAAAATCACGCTGGAGCTGGACGCCGCGGTCAATGCGGTGATCGACGAACGGCTAGCACACCCGACCGAGTCCGCCGACCTGCTCAACGTGTTGCTACGCGCCGATGGCGGGACGTGGCCGCGCAAGCGGGTGCGCGACGAGGCGCTGACATTCATGCTCGCCGGACACGAAACCACCGCGAACTCGATGTCGTGGTTCTGGTATCTGCTGGCGCTTAACGGCAGTGCGCGCGCCAGGATGCTCGACGAGGTCGACACCGTGCTCGGTGCCCGGCGACCCACCGCCGACGACCTGGCGAAGCTGCCCTGGACGACGGCCTGCATCCAGGAGGCGCAGCGCTATTTCTCGGCGGTGTGGGTTCTGGCCCGCCGGGCGGTGCAGGACGACGTGATCGACGGACACCACATCCGCGCCGGAACGACGGTGATCATCCCGATCCACCACATCCACCACGACCCGCGCTGGTGGCCGAGCCCGGACGATTTCGATCCGACCCGGTTCTCAGCCGGCGGTGGCGACCGCCCCCGGTCGGCCTACCTGCCGTTCGGTGGCGGCCGGCGGATCTGCATCGGGCAGAGCTTCGCCCTGATGGAGATGGTGCTGATGGCCGCGATCATGAGCCAGCGGTTTACCTTCGACCTCATGCCCGCACATGCGATAGAACTCGAAGCGACGCTGACCCTGCGGCCCAAGCACGGCGTGCACATGATCGGACGGAGGCGCACGCGCCGGCGACGATGCAGAGCGAAGCGATGAGGAGGAGCGGCGCCATGACTCCCGACTACCACACCGTCGTCGTCGGCGCCGGATTCTCCGGCATCGGCACCGCGATCAAGCTGGACCGGGCCGGACTCAGCGACTACCTGCTGGTCGAGGCCGGTGACGGCGTCGGCGGCACCTGGCACTGGAACACCTATCCCGGCATCGCCGTGGACATCCCGTCGTTCTCCTACCAGTTCTCGTTCGAGCAGCGGCCAGACTGGTCACGAACCTATGCACCCGGCAAGGAGCTCAAGGCCTACGCCGAGCACTGCGTCGACAAATACGGCATCCGGGGAAGAATCCGGTTCAACACCAAGGTTCTGGCCGCCGAGTTCGACGACGAGCTCACCGTGTGGCGGGTGCAGATAGATCCCGGCGGCGAAGTCACCGCGCGGTTTTTGGTCAACGCCAGCGGGGTGCTCACCGTGCCGAAGCTGCCCGACATCGACGGTGTCGACTCCTTCGGTGGCATCACCATGCACACCGCCCGCTGGGATCACGGCCAGGACCTGACCGGCAAGCGGGTCGCCGTCATCGGCACCGGCGCCTCGGCGGTGCAGGTGATTCCCGAGATTGCGCCGATTGTCAAGCAGCTCACCGTTTTTCAGCGCACACCGATCTGGTGTTTCCCCAAGTTCGACGTGCCGCTGCCACGGCCGGCGCGCTGGACGATGCGGCTGCCCGGCGGCAAGTTGATTCAGCGGTGGGCCAGTCAGGCCTTCGTCGAGGCGACCTTCCCCATCCCGGCGCAGTACTTCACGGTGTTTCCACTGGCCAAGTGGATGGAAGCGTCCGGTCGGGCCTACCTGCGCCGGCAGGTCGACGACCCGGTGCTGCGCGACAAGCTCACCCCCCGCTATGCGGTGGGATGCAAACGGCCCGGCTTCCACAACAGCTATCTATCGACGTTCAACCGCGACAACGTGCGGCTGGTGACCGAGCCCATCGACAAAATCACCCCGTCGTCGGTGGTCACCACCGACGGCGCCGGCCACGAGGTCGACGTGCTGGTGTTGGCCACCGGCTTCAAGGTGATGGACACCGACAGCGTGCCGACCTTTGCGGTCACCGGCAGCGGCGGCCGGTCGCTGAGCGCGTTCTGGGACCAGCACCGGCTGCAGGCCTACGAAGGGGTCAGCATTCCCGGGTTTCCGAACCTGTTCAGCGTGTTCGGCCCGTACGGCTACGTCGGATCGTCGTATTTCGCGCTGATCGAGGCGCAGACCCACCACATCGTGCGCTGCCTCATGCGGGCCCGCCGCGAGGACGCGACCCGCGTCGAAGTCACCGAGGAAGCCAACGACCGGTACTTCGCCGAGATGATGCGGAAGCGGCACCGCCAAGTGTTCTGGCAGGACAGCTGCCGGCTGGCCAACAGCTACTACTTCGACAAGAACGGCGACGTGCCGTTGCGGCCCACCACCACGGTGGAGGCCTACTGGCGCAGCCGGCGTTTCGACCTCGACGACTACCGGTTCACGGCATAGCCGGGCACCCGCAAAATCGCCGTCAGACGGCGCGCTGGAGGTCGTCGACCTTGTTGAGCTGCTCCCAGGGCAGCTCGATGTCGGTGCGGCCGAAGTGGCCGTAGGCGGCGGTCTGCGCATAGATGGGCCGCAGCAGGTTCAGGTCGCGGATGATCGCGCCGGGCCGCAGGTCGAATACCTCGCCGATGGCCTTCTCGATCTTGACCGGGTCGACGGTCTCGGTGCCGAATGTCTCGACGAACAGCCCTACCGGCGCGGCCTTGCCGATGGCGTAGGCGACCTGAACCTCCACCCGCTCGGCCAGTCCGGCGGCGACCACGTTTTTGGCCACCCAGCGCACCGCGTAGGCCGCCGAACGGTCGACTTTGGAGGGGTCCTTGCCGGAGAAGGCGCCGCCGCCGTGGCGGGCCCAGCCGCCGTAGGTGTCGACGATGATCTTGCGGCCGGTCAGGCCCGCGTCACCCATCGGACCGCCGAGCACGAACTTGCCGGTCGGGTTGACCAGCAGTCGGTAGTCGGAGGTGTCCATGGTGTCGTGCGCAAGGTCACTGAGCACGGTGTTGACCACCTTCTCGCGGATGTCCGGGGCGAGCGTGGCTTCCAGGTCGATGCCGTCGGCATGCTGGGTGGACAGCACCACGGTGTCCAGCCGCACCGGGATAACGCCGTCGTACTGGACGGTGACCTGCGTCTTGCCGTCCGGCTGCAGGTAGCCGAGCACGCCGTTCTTGCGGACCTCGGTGAGTCGGCGCGACAGCCGGTGCGCCAGCGCGATCGGCAGCGGCATGTACTCCGGGGTGTCCTTGATCGCATAGCCGAACATCAGGCCCTGGTCGCCGGCACCCTGCGCGTCCAGCGGGTCACCCGCGCCCCCCACCCGGGTCTCATGGGCGGTGTCGACGCCCTGGGCGATGTCGGGCGACTGTGCACCGATGCCGATGTTGACGCCGCAGGTTGCCCCATCGAAGCCCTTGTCGGACGAGTCGTAGCCGATCTCCAGGATGCGGTTGCGCACCGTGTTGGCGATTCCGGCGAAGGCCTCCTTCGCCAAGGTCGTGACCTCGCCGACCACGTGCACCTGACCGGTGGTGACCAACGTCTCGACGGCGACACGTGAGCGGGGGTCGTCCGCTAACAGCGCGTCGAGCACCGAGTCGCTGATCGCGTCGCAGATCTTGTCGGGATGCCCCTCGGTCACCGACTCACTGGTGAACAGCCGACCCTTTTCAGTCACAACAGGATCCTTCCGATAGTTAGTTAGGCGAATTATATCGCAGCTCAGTATGACGCAACGCCGACGGCGGTTGTTACCCGGTGCTGCCGTGCAAAAAGGTGGCGATCGCGTCCACAATACGACTGGCCATCAGCGTCTTGGAGCCGTGCTGCAGCGCGGACTCGGTGCCGTCGGACGCCAGCAGCCAGCCGTCGTTGCTGTCCACCTCGAAAGCCTTACCCTCGCCGACGGCATTGACCACCAGCAGGTCGCAGCCCTTGCGTCGCAGCTTGGCCCGGGCGTGAAACAGCACGTCGCCGTTGTCGTCACCGGTCTCGGCGGCGAACCCGACAATTGCCCGCATGTTGGGCAATTGGCCGTCGGCGCGGGACCGCACGGCGGTGGCCAGCACGTCATCGTTGCGGACCAGCTCGATGACCGGCGGCGCCTCGGCGCCCTTTTTGAT
>NZ_JBOHHI010000079.1:0-49058 GCF_050700595.1 Mycobacterium sp. | reverse complement strand
ATCGACATCATGCGCACGGTACGCAGCTTCGACCCGTGCCTGCCCTGCGGCGTGCACATGTATCTCGGCGAAGGCAAGACACTGCAGCGCCTGCACTCACCGACCCAGTCCGCTGCCGCGGAGTGATGCATGGCCGAGCGCCAGGACGGACTCTCCGAGGACACGCAGTGGCGCACGGCGGGCGATCGGATCCAGACGCTGCTGGACGCCGCCGCGGCGGGTGGACCCGTCGCACGCGAGCGTGCCGAGCGACTGGTCAGTGAGGTAGTCGAGCTCTACGGCGCGGGCCTGGCCCGGATCGTGGATCTGGTCGGCGATACACAAATCATCGATGGGCTGGCCGCCGACGACCTGGTGGCCAGCCTGCTGCTCGTCCATGGGCTGCACCCGCACGACATCCGCCGCCGGGTATCGGACGCACTCGAGCGGGTCCGGCCTTATCTGGGTTCGCACGGCGGCGATGTGCACCTGCTCGACATCGTCGGCGACACCGTGCAACTGCAGTTCGCCGGCAGCTGCAAGAGTTGTCCGTCGTCGGCGGTGACGCTGGAGCTAACGGTCGAGGACGCGATCCGGGCCGCCGCACCAGAGATTTCGTCGATTGAAGTCGTTGCGGCCCAAACGGAGCCGACCGCAGCGGTGATCCCGGCCGAGTCGCTGCTGACCAAAGTGCACGCCAACGGCGGTCCCACCTGGCACGCGGTACCCGACCTGGCCGAGCTGGCTGCCGGCGACGTCGGCGGGTTCATGGTCGCCGACGTCCCGGTGCTGGCCTGCCGGGTCGGCGACCAACTCTACGTCTACCGTGACCTCTGTCCGGGCTGTGAAAAGTCCTTGGCGGGCGCCCAACTGCACGGCGCACTCCTGCACTGTCCGCGCTGCGGTGGAAAGTTCGACGTCGTACACGCGGGCGCCGGACTGGACAACACCACCGCCCACCTGGAACCGATGCCGTTGCTGACCCGCGACGGGATGCTTTCGATCGCGTTGCCGGCTGAGCCGATGGGCGCACCGGCATGACCAGCCCCTACGACGTACTGGCCCGCATCACCGACAACCGGCGCGCGCCGGCGCCTGCCGGTCAACAGTGCGAAATGTGCTCCGAACCCATCGCCGATGCGCACCAACACGTCGCGAATGTGACCGGCCGACAACTGATGTGCGTCTGTCGCGCGTGCTATCTGCTGTTCACCGACGGCAAAGCCGAACTGCGGTACCGCGCAGTCCCGGACCGCTATCTGGCCTTCCCCGATTTCATGCTGGATCGTCGCACCTGGGAGGCGCTGCAGATCCCCGTCGGCCTGGCGTTTTTCTTCCGCAACTCGGCGCTGGATCGCACCATCGCGTTCTATCCGGGACCGGCAGGCGCCACCGAATCCGAACTCGACCTCGCCGCCTGGTCCACGATCAGCGACGCCGAACCCCGGGTCGGCCTGCTCGCCGACGACGTCGAGGCGCTGCTGGTGCGCGTACCCGGTGATACCGAGGCGGCGCAGCCACAGTGTTATCTGGTCCCGATCGACGCCTGCTACGAATTCGTCGGCGGGCTGCGACAGTTGTGGCGCGGCTTCGACGGCGGCCAGGAAGCACACGAGTTCATCGATGACTTTTTCGCGAAACTGGCCGCCCGCAGCGTGGAGCGCCCACGATGACCGACTTATCGTTGAATGTCGTCGACGTCGCTCCGGAACCGTATGCGGCCACCCCGCTGCTAACGGCGCGGGTCGCTATTACCGCGCCTGGCGACGACCCTGTGCACGCCATCGCGTTGCGCTGCCAGGTTCGCATTGATCCGTTGCGGCGCCGCTATTCCGACCAGGAGGCCGCCGGACTGACCGATTTGTTCGGGCTGCGGGAACGCTGGAGCAGCACCCAGCACACCTTTCTGTGGCAACACTGCGGGACGATGGTCCAGGGGTTTACCGGTAGCACTGAGACAACGCTCCCCTTGGACTGCACCTACGACTTCGAGGTCACCGCCGCCAAATATCTGCACGCATTGCGAGACGATGCCGTACCACTCCAATTCCTGTTCAGCGGAACAGTCTTCACCGCCCGCCCGCAGGGATTCTCAGTCCAGCCGGTGTCGTGGGACTGCGAGGATCGTTACGAGATGCCGGTTTCGGTGTGGCGGGATCTGATCCAGCAGCATTATCCGAACAGCGGATGGCTGCGCCTGTCGCACGACACGATGGCGGCGCTGGCCGAGTACAAGTCTGCGCGCAGCCTGTTAGGTCTCGACGACGCGGTCACCGAGCTGTTGACCGGGGCCCGTGAGGAGGTCCGGTGAGCGCAAACTGGGACCGGGCTCGCGCCGTCGCCGACGCCGTGCTCTACGAGGGCTACCTGCTCTACCCTTACCGCGGGACATCGAGCAAGAACCAATCTCGTTGGCAGTGGGGCGTTATCGGACCACCCGGCGCGGCTGAAGCCGGGATCGGTGAGGAGGACCGGCTCTCGGCGCAGTTCCTCATCGACGGCGCGCAGGCCATCACGTTGGTCGTGCGCTTCCTGCAACTACAGCACCGCAACGCCGAACGCGACACCGGCTGTCGGCGCTACGAACCGGTCGAGGAACTGACGACGCCGTCCGGATCATGGCTGAGCTGGGACGAGGCAGTCGAAATCGAGCTGTCGTTGGGGCCGTTCGAGTTCGGCGATCCGCCCGCACAGTGGACGCTGCCGGTGCTGGCGCCGTCGGGCATCGACGTCGAACCGGTCGACGGGGGCAGGCTGGTGCGCACCCGGCAAGATGTGTGCGCGTCGCTCACCGTCGAGGTCGAGCATGACGAGGACGGCTTGCACCGTGTCACGCTGACGCTGAGCAACACGGGCGCTGCCGCCACGGACAAGAATGACGCGATTGCCAGGTCGCTGATCGGCACCCATGTCATCGCAGAAGTCGTTGGCGGCGCCTTTATTTCGCTGCTGGAGCCGCCCGAGTACGCCGCAGTCGCGGTGGCTCGGTGCCGACAGCACCGATGCTTCCCGGTGCTGGCCGGCCCACCCGGCGACACTGATCTACTGCTGGTGTCGCCGATCATTCTCTACGACCACCCCGAGATCGCCGAACAGAGCGAAGGCGCGCTCTACGATTCCACCGAGATCGATGAGCTCTTGACCCTGCGGGTGATGACGATGACCGACGAGGAGAAGGCCCAGGCACGCGCCACCGATCCGCTGGCCGCGCAGATCATCGACCGCTGTGACGCGATGTCGCCGGAGTCCCTGCAGCGGATGCACGGAGTGCTGCGGGATCCGCATCAGGTTGTCAGCCTGATCCCCGAGGTGCCCGAGGGTGCCGGGTGGTGGGATCCGTTGGCCGACACCGCGGTTTGTCCCGAGATCGATGCGGTGCTGATCAACGGGGTGCGTATCGCGCGCGGCAGCCGGGTATGGCTGCGGCCGTCGCGGCATGCCGACGCGCAGGACATCTTTCTCGCCGACAAGGTGGCCCGCGTCACCTCGGTACATGAGGACGTCGACGGCAACCAACATATCGGAGTTGTCGTCGAGGACGACCCGGCGGCCAACCTGCATGAGTGGTACGGCCGTTCCCTCTACTTCGCGCCCGACGAAATCGAACCGCTCGAAGCTCAGCACGCCAGCACGGAAAGGAGTCCGACATGGAGATCGTAGGGTGGGTGTTCATCGCTATCCTGGCGCTCATCACGCTCGTGGCAGTTGTGATGGGGCTGATGTCCCTGCCCGACGCCCGGCGTTATCTCAGGATCCGGCACATGTAGCGAGGCCCTCCGCTGCATATGACTTCCCGCATCCTGATAGCCGGCATCGGCAACATCTTCCTCGGTGACGACGGTTTCGGTCCCGAGGTGCTGTGTCATGTGTCGCAGCGGGTCACCGAGTCGGATGGCTTGCGCGCCACCGACTACGGCATCGGGGGGATGCACCTGGCCTACGACCTGCTCGAGGACTGGGATGCGCTGGTGCTCGTCGACGCCGTGCCCAACCGGGGCTCGCCCGGGACCGTGCACGTCTTTGAAGCCGACCACGGCTCTCCGGACTCCCCCGCGGGCCTCGACGCGCACGGCATGGACCCGGCGACGGTGTTCGCGAGTCTTCGCGCCCTGGGTGGCGCCCCTCCGCGGACTATCGTGGTGGGCTGTGAGGTCGCCGACATCGGCGACAGGATAGGGCTGTCCGACGCCGTCCGGGCCGTGGTCCCGGAAGCGGTATCGGCGGTCGAATCGGCAGTGGCGATGCTGCGCGCCGAGACCGGCGACGCGTTACGAGAGGTTTGACCGATGTGTTTGGGAATTCCGGGTCAGGTCGTGCGGATGCTCGACGGCTATGACGGGCAGCTGGCGCTGGTCGACGTCGCCGGTGAAAACCGGAAAGTCAACGTCGGTATGCTGCCCGAGGAGACGTTCGCGCCGGGCGATTGGGTGATCATCCACATGGGCTTCGTGGTGGAAAAAACCGACAAGGCCGGCGCCGACGCAGCGATGGCCGGTTTGGAGTTGATGGGGCGCGGCGCCGCCGATCCCGACGGTCTTAGCGGTCAGGATTTGGAGTGATTACCGCGTAGCCGGCGTCGTCGAAAGCCACTGGCGGCTCTCCACCCGCACGTTCGTCAAATCGAGCAAATCGGCCAACCGGGCCGGAAGCATTTGAGCGGTCTGCAGCACGACTTTGCGGTCCATGGTGCGCGCGTACTGATCGAGCATGCACAGCGACCGGTGATCGATGAACTCCAGCCGCCGCGCGTCGACAACCAGGGTGTCCTCACCTGTCAGGTCCCAGGTGCGGCGCAGCGCGGTGGCGAACACTTCGCTGGTGGCGGCGTCGATCTCACCGGTCAATGCGAAACCGGTGTCCGGCTCCGCATAGAGCCGGAAGGTGCACGCACTCTGGTCGACGTATGGGTGCAGGCAGATCAATCCGTTCGCATCGTCAGCCAGCTGACTGGTGTCGTATGCACACAGCGTCGAGACCGGAAGCACCGACATCTTCTGGTCGATCAGGAACTCGAAGCACGCTAAGGCGTTCCGTTGTTCCGGCCTGCTTGCCATCGCGGTGGCATCCACGACGGCGCGAAAGCCCGTGTAGCCATCGTCGATCGCTTTCTCAACGGCCGCAACACGTGTCGCCACCGCGACATGGGGGTCCACGATGTCGCTTCCGGCGGGTACGGCGTAAAACTCCAGCACCGGCGTCACCTTGACATCGCTGGCGTCAGTGATCCCGGGCATGGTGGCCAGTTCGGCCCGCAGCTGCGCGCGACTGCCCGCACCGACGTATTCGACCCACTGGTTCTGGGCAAGCCCGTCGGCGATGTACTCGGCGGCGCGGGCCCGAAACTCTGCCCGGTCGCGGTAGCCCAACCCAGATGCCCGAACGGGATCAATCCGACTGCTGAGGAGACAACTCCGTTTTCGCGAGTCATGTGATCGTCCCCAGCCGAAGATAGGCCTGGATCGTAGTGCCACTGGCGGTCGCGTGGGTGCGGACGAGATCCGCCACGGAGTTGATGAGAAACAGTCCGCGACCGCTGACGGCGTTGACGCACGGCGGGCGGCGACCGGCCAGCGGATCATCGAGGCGGCCGCTGTCGCTGGCCTCGCAGACGATGCACCCGTCGTGCTGCCAGAAGGCAAGTCGGCAGACGCCGCCGGTGTGTTGGAGGCTGTTGGTGGCCAGCTCGGTGGCGATCAGCTGCAGATTGGCGATGCCGTCCGGGTCCAGTCCGAGCCACCGCGCATACCGGGTGGCGAATGACCGCGCCGGACTGAGATCATCCAATGCCCGGACCGTGTAGGTGACCGCCATCGCGTCGCGAGGTAACGGCTGGTTGTACCGGGCAAACGCGTCGTCAGGTGCGTAGTCCGGGCTGCGGTCAGCGGCGCCGTCCTGCCATAGCAGCGGATGGGTGCTACGGGCGTCGGTCATTACGTCTTCGTCGAGTCCGCACGCATCGTAGGGGCACAGTACTCGCGCCTGGCGCTCACCGAACGCCGCGTTGATCAACGCCTCATGCTGCACGCATGCCGGGTACTCGTCGCTGGTGCGGCCCGGCCACACCGGCTCGCCGATTATGCGCACCGGCCGACCGGGGTGTTCTGCGGCAAAGGCGGTCTGCAGCCCGAGGATCCGGGTGGGGTTGCGGCCGACCTCGACCATGTCGACCAGGGTCACCTCTGGGGACGGATCACCTAACCCGTCACGCAGCACGGCCAGGTTTTTAGCCGGCACCATGACCAGCACGGGTTCGCTTTTGCGCAGGCCGTCGAGAACGAAGGGAATTACCCCGTCGAGATATTCGCGCTCGGAGCAGTAGAACAGTGCGGAGTGCGGAAGCCCGGCCGGCTCGGCACACGGCTTAGCCAAGATCGTCACCTCGATCGCTACGCAAAGACTCGACCTGCTCCGATCGTACGCGCTAGCAGTCAGGCGGGTTGCGCCTTGCAGCAGGTGATTAGCAGATACTCCCATTCCATCGCCGGCGATTCGACGAGGTGGCGATCACCCAGCTCGGCCAGCGCCGCATCCAGTGCAGCGACCCGGGCCGGCTCGGACGCAATTCCGTTGTACGCCGAGATCGTGGGCCCGTAATGGCTTTTGAAATAGTCGCGGAACGCGGCCCCGTCGGCGAATGTCTCTATCCGCAGCGTCCGCCGGCGCGCAACGAACTCGACCACCCGGTCACCCAGCAAGTCGCGCACATACTCCTCGCGGCCCCAGAGCGGCGGCGAGGCACCGGACGGCGGAGCCGCAACGTACGGCTTGATCGTCGCGAACATTTCGCCGATGAAACCTTCCGGAGTCCAACTGATCAGGCCGATCGTGCCGCCCGGACGACAGACCCGAATCAACTCGTCGGCCGCGCGCCGGTGGTGCGGGGCGAACATCACCCCCAGGCAAGACAGCACGATCTCGAACTCACCGTCGGCGAACGGCAGTTCCTCGGCATTGGCTTCCTGCCAGCGCAACCGCGCGCCGCGAGCGTCAGCCAGTTTCCTGCCACTATCCAGCAGCGCCGGGCACAGGTCGCTGGCGATCACATCGGCGCCGGAGAGCGCGGCGGGAATTGCGACATTTCCCGAGCCCGCTGCGACGTCCAGCACCCGATGGCCGGTTCGGACGCCGACGGCGTCGACGAGTAGCGAACCCAGCGGCGCTACCAGGTCGGTGGCCACGGTGGCGTAGTCACCGAGCGCCCAAAGGGCGCGATGTGTGTTCTCCAGTTCGCGGTCCATGGACATCATGTCGTTAGAGTTCATCGCGTTCTCCTTCGTCGACTTCATCAAACATCGTCGATCGCGCCGGTGACGCGATTCCGCCCGTCCCGCCTGAGGACGCCAAGTTGTCGGCGGGTTAGAGCCACCAGGATGCGGCGGCGTCCAGGTGACGGCGAGCGCGATAGCGGGCCAGGCTGTCGTCGCCTTCGCCGATCGCCTCGATCACCCGCAGGTGCGCACGTTGTACCTCGACGAGATCGCCGCGGCTCGGCGACTTCTGCTCCGTACCGGTCCACTGCCGACGGAAAAGCTCGACGAGGATGCGCAAAAACAACTCCAGCACGGTGTTTCCGGCCAGTTGTGCCAGACCCGTGTGAAACAGGAACTCCTCCATGCCGGCCTTGCGCGGATCGTCGTCGGCTTGGTCGATGACGAGCCGATGCGCGTCGAGGAAGGCCCGCACATCCGCCGCGTCACGTCGTTTGACGACCTTCGCGACATTGTCGATTTCGATGACGTCACGGACTGAGCGGAAGTCGTCGCGGTTGGGTTTGCGGTATTGCAGATAGAGCGCGACCGTGTCAATACTGGCCTGCGCCAGTGGTTTTGTCACCACAAGACCGCCACCGGGGCCCCGACGCATCCGCGCGACGGCGTGGTATTCCAGCAACCGCACCCCTTCCCGCAACACCGAGCGGCTGACCCGATAGCGTTCCAGCAGTTGCAGTTCGGTCCCGAAGACCGAACCGACCTGCCAGCCGCCGGCGGCGATGTCATTGCGGATGACGGTGGCCAGCACCTCGGCGCGCTTGGCGTGCGCCGGCTCGCGGTCCTCGCCGCCCCGCCCGGTGACGTGGTGCAGCCGGGCGGTCACCGATTCCACATGGCGCTCGCTGAGCGTCTTGGCGCGTGCCACGTCGCCGGCGGTGACGGCGGCCACGATGTCGACATGCTCGGCGCACGTCCGATCCAGCGCATCGTCGTTTACGCCGGAGCCACGGGCGAACTGTGCGGTCAGCCGCATCAAAATGTCGATAAACAGCTGCAGCACCGGGTTTTTGGACTCTTCGGCGAGCGCCGAGTGAAATTTGTGCGCCGGCGTCACAGGCAGGGCGGTCCGCAGCCGGCCGATGCCGGCTTCGTCGATGCGTTCGGCGGCAAGTGCTGCCGCCAACGGCTCGAACAGTAGACGCGCATCGAGTAGATCAGCGATCGTAGTACCCAGGTACTCCAGGTAGATGACAATGGCGTTGGTCGCCGGGCCGACATCCGGCTCGCAGATCAGCAGACCGCCGCCCGGTCCGCGGCGCATGCGCGCCACCTGGTGATGCTCGACGAGCCGCACGGCTTCCCGCAGTACCGATCGGCTCGCCCGGTAGCGCTGTTGCAGCACTTGCTCGGAGCCCAGCGATTCGCCGGCCGGCCAGCCGCGCCGGATGACGTCCGCCTCGATGCGACGCGCGATCTGCGAAGCACGGCTCAGCATGTCAGTAGCATGCATCCGGCGATCGGACCGCCGCCGACGGCAACCACCGCGACTTCTGGGCGCCGCGGAACCTGGCGCTCCCCGGCCTCGCCGCGCAATTGCAGGCAGGCTTCGTGCAGCACCCAATAGCCATGCATGCGTCCCGCTGAGAGTTGGCCGCCATAGGTGTTCAGCGGCAGGACGCCGTCGCGGGCGATCCGCTCGGTGCCCTCGACGAATGGACCGGCTTCGCCGTCGCCGCAGATACCCAACGCTTCCAGCCACGCAAAGGTGAGGAAGGTGAACCCGTCATATAACTCGGCGAGGTCCAGATCGGCGGGCGTCAGGTCGGTCCGCGACCACATCTGCCTCGCCGCGTCGGCCGACGCCATCTTCGGATAGTCCTGGCGGTGAAACCAACCACCGGCGCCGTTTGAGCCGCCGATCGCCTCTACCGCCACCACGGGATGTGGGCAGTCGCGGGCGTATTCCGCAGTCGACACCACGACCGCGATCGACCCGTCGACGGGAACGTCGCAATCGAATAGCCCGAACGGTGTGGAGACCGGCCGCGCCGCGAGGTAGTCGGCCATAGTCATCGGTTCGCGGTATACCGCAAGTGGATTCAGCGCCGCGTTGCGCCGGCTGTTGATCGCCAGCCAGCCCAACTGTTCCTTGGTGGTTCCGTATAAGTGCA
The DNA here is from genome assembly GCF_050700595.1 of Mycobacterium sp. GTDB lineage: Bacteria > Actinomycetota > Actinomycetes > Mycobacteriales > Mycobacteriaceae > Mycobacterium. The sequence goes on along the minus strand of NZ_JBOHHI010000079.1, from coordinate 39,697 downwards.
TATGGCGCCGGCAATTCAATGCCAGCCAATTCGCCGCCGAATATGCATGCGCCGCAACGAGGTCAGACACATCGTCCATCGGGCCGACAACAGGCCGATCGCCGTCCACGGGCGACTCGACGAGCCGCGCCAGCGCCGGACGTGGCTCATCCTCCGATGGCGGCGAGGTCGGCACCGTCCCACCGATCATCTGCACAGTCCGATAGACCAGCACGTGGGAGACCCGACCCTCGGCGACGGCACGACAGGCCGACATCACCGGGGTCAACAGACCGCCGGTGTCGAAGCCGAACCCGCAGTCCACGGCGCCGATGCCCAAAACGGTGGTGACCTCGGCCGCCGGTGTATCTCCCAGAGTGGCGATGCCGTCGATATCTGCGGCGATCAGTCCGGCGTCGGCGATGGCGGCGCGCACCGCCTCGCAGGTGAGCTCAAGCCCGGGAATGCCGGTGCGGCGGCCGATTCGGGAGATGCCGATCCCGGACAGGATCGCGTTCTTCTCGAAATGTCCCATTAGCCATCCGCCCGTGCTGTCAGCTCAATAAAGTGTACTGTATTGCGGGTGGCGGCCGGGGCGAACTTGCTCATCGAGTACTGCGACGCGTGCACGCGCTGGGTGCATCCGCCGGCCGGCACATGCCCGGACTGTGCCGGTTCGCTGGTTGCCCGAGCGGTTTCGGGACGGGGCACGGTGCTCACCTACACGGTGAACTTCCATCCCTACAACCCCGACATTCCGACGCCGTATGTGATCGCGATCGTCGAACTGGCCGAACAGCAAGGGCTTCGGCTGGCGGCCAATATCGTTGATTGCGAACCGGACTCGATGGTGTGCGAGATGCCCGTCGAGGTCCGCTTCGATGGATCTACGCCGGTTTTCGCCCCGGTTGCCACGCCGGCGTGACGCTCGCGGACGACCGGTTACTTGATCAGCGGGTCGCGCGGCATACCGAGGATGCGCTCAGCGATCTGGTTGCGGGTGACCTCGGAGGTACCGCCGGCGATGGCCATGCCGCGGGCACCCATGATCATCCGGCCGACCAGCCCGGCCGGTCCGTCGGCCAGCGCGATCTCCGGTCCGAACAGCGCCGCGGCGATCGCGGCGCCTTCGCCCATGTGCTCGGCGAGCGTGAGCTTGGTGATGTTGCCTTCCGGACCCGGCCCCGCTCCCTCGATACTGCGGGCGGCGCGACGCAGGTTCAGCAGCCGCAGCGCGTGTTCCGCGGCCAGGAAGGTTCCGACGCGAACCGTGGCTCCCGCCAACCGATCTGCGCGTTGCTGGGCCAGCTGCACCAGCTGCGCGGCCACGCCCTCGTAGTACGACCCGCCGCCACCGATGCTGACCCGCTCGTTGCCCAAAGTCGCGCGCGCCACGGTCCATCCGGTGTTGGGTTCGCCCACCACGTCCTCGTCGGGGATGAACACGTCGTTGAAGAACACCTCGTTGAAGTCGGAGCCGCCGGTGATCTGCCGCAACGGCCGAACTTCGACGCCGGGCGCTTTCATGTCGATGATCACCGTGGTGATGCCGGCGTGCTTGGGCACGTCGGGATCGGTGCGCACGGTGGCCAGGCCACGGTGGCAGTAGTGGGCGCCGCTGGTCCACACCTTCTGGCCGTTGATCTTCCAACCGCGGTCGACCCGGGTAGCTCGGGTCTTGACGGCGGCCGCATCCGATCCGGCGTCGGGCTCGGAGAACAGCTGGCACCAGATTTCGTCTTGTCGCAGTGCTTTCTCGACGAATCTGTCGATCTGCGAAGGGGTTCCGTGCTGGATCAGGGTCAGGATGACCCACCCGGTGATCTGGTAGTCCGGCCGTTTGACCCCGGCGGCGGTGAACTCCTCCTCGATCACCAGCTGCTCGACCGCGTCGGCGGCCCGGCCCCACGGTTTGGGCCAGTGCGGCATCACGTAGCCGGTCGCAATCAGCTTGTCCCGCTGCGCGTTCTTGTCCAGCGCGGCGATCTCGGCGGCGTCGGCGCGGATCGCCTTGCGCAGTTCTTCGGCCTCGGCGGGCAGGTCGAGGCTGTTGGCCCGGGTGACGCCGGCCGCGGTGCGGTCGAACACATCCTGCGCGGGCGCATCGCCGCCAAACAGCGCCCGGGTGGTAAGCGCCCGACGCAGATGCAGGTGCGCGTCGTGCTCCCAGGTGAAGCCGATACCGCCGTGCACCTGAATGTTGAGTTCGGCGTTGCGCGCGTAGGCGCCGAACGCCAGCGCCGCGGCCACCGCGGCGGCCAGCCGGAACTGCTGCTCGTCCTCGCCGGCGGCGCGGGCGGCGTCCCATACCGCGGCGACGCCGGATTCGGCGCCTACCAACATGTTCGCGCAGTGATGCTTGACCGCCTGGAAGGTGGCGATGGTGCGGCCGAACTGCTGGCGCACCTTGGCGTAGTCGACCGCGGCGTCCACGCAGTCCGACGCCCCGCCGACCGCCTCGGCGGCCAGCAGCGTGCGCGCGCGGGCCAGCGCCGATTTACGTGCCGCGGGCAGGATGTCGTCGGCGGCGACGCTGACGCTCCGCAGGCTGACCCGTCCCGAGCGCCGGGTGGGGTCGAGGTTGTCGGGCACGTCGACCGTGACGCCGTCGCGGCCGCGGTCCAGCAGCAGCACGTCGTCACCGGCGGCGATCAGCAGCAGCTCGGCGAGCCCGGCGCCCAAGACGATTCCGGCGTCGCCGTTGGCCACCCCGTCCTCGACGCGGACGTCGCCGCCCAACCCGACGCCGGCGGTGACGCTGCCGTCGATCAGTCTCGGCAGCAGCCGGGCCTTTTGCTCGGCGGTGCCGTCATTCGCGACGACGGCCGAGGCTATCACCGTCGGCACGAACGGTCCCGGCGCCACCGCCCGGCCAAGCTCCTCGATCACCACCACCAGTTCGGGCAGCCCGTATCCCGAACCACCGTGCTCTTCGTCGATGTGCAGGCCGAGCCAGCCGAGTTCGACGAGGTCTCCCCAGAACTGCGGACGAGATTCGTCGCGCGAATCGAGCAGCGAGCGCGCCGCCCAACGAGCCTTCTGCGACGTCAAAAACGCGCGAGCCACGTCACCGAGTTCGCGATGGTCGTCGGTCAATGCGATACCCATCAGGGCCCTCCTCGTCTTTGCAGGCGGCGCGCAAAGAGTGTACTGAATGCGGTTTGACCGCGAGCCAGAGGCTACGGTCGTGATCCCGGCCTCGATCGCCGCCGTGGCTTCTGTTTCGCGGCTACGAGATTACTTCGGCGCGAAGCGCTGCCCGGCGTCGAGGCGCAGGCATTGACCGTTGAGCATCGGGTTATCCACGATGGCCGCAACCAGCTTCGCGTACTCCTCCGGGCGGCCCAGGCGCTTGGGGAACGCCGCGTCCTTGGTCAGGGCGGTGGCGAATTCGTCCGGAATGCCCTTGGTGAGCCCGGTGGCGAACAGGCTCGGCGCGATCGCCAGCACCCGGATGCCCATGGACCCGAGGTCACGCGCCATGGTCAGGCACATGCCGGCGATGCCCGCTTTGGCCGCGGTGTAGGCAACCTGCCCGATCTGGCCCTCGAACGCCGCGATGGATGCGGTGTTGATGATGACGCCGCGTTCGTCGTCCTCGGGTTCGTTCTTGCTCATGTGAAAGGCGGCCAGCCGGCTGATGTTGAAGGTGGCGATGAGGTTGAGATCCACCACTTGGCGGAAGGATTCCAGATCGTGTGGGCCTTGCTTGGACAGCGTCCGCTTGGCGATGCCGCCGCCGGCCGTCGTCACGATCACGTGCAGACCGCCGAGCGCGTCGACCGCGGCCTGCAGCGTTTCCTCGGTGGCGGCGAAGTCGGTGACGTCCACCGGGTAGAACGTGCCGCCGATGGCCGCGGCGACGTCCTTGCCGTCGGAACCCTCGCGGTCGAGTATCGCGACACTCGCCCCGCGATTTGCCAGCAGTTCGGCGGTTGCGCGCCCCATACCCGAGGCGCCGCCGATGACGACCACCGACTTGGCGTTGATCTCCATTCAAACCTCCTTGTTTGATCCGTTGCCAAAGCACGCTATCGCGGCCGTGCGTGACGTTGTCGGCCAGGCGTGTAAAGCTGGGCTGTGCTGCTGATCGATGTGGCGGCCACCTCGGTCGATGTGGGGGGTGTCTCGTCGCGGCGAGCCAAGATCGCGCGGATCGCCGAACTGCTGGGCCGCGCCAACACTGACTCGAGGCTGGTCGCGATAGTCGTCTCGTGGCTTTCCGGCGAGTTGCCGCAACGCCAAATCGGCGTCGGCTGGGCCGCTTTACGCTCGTTACCACCCGCCGCAGCGCAGCCGACGCTGACCGTCGTCGACGTCGACGCCGCCTTCTCGGCGATCAAGGCGACCTCCGGTAAGGGCTCGCAGGCACGGCGCGCCGAACTCGTCGCCGGGGTGTTCGCGGCCGCCACCGCAACCGAGCAGACGTTTCTGCGACGCCTGCTCAGTGGTGAGCTGCGCCAGGGCGCACTGGCCGGTGTCATGGTCGACGCGGTCGCGGCCGCCGCCCGGCTCCCCGCCGCCGCGGTGCGACGGGCCGCGATGCTCGGTGGCGACCTGCCCGCCGTTGCCGCGGCAGCCCTGGACGGTGATACGGCAGCGTTGGACGCGTTCACCCTTCAGGTGGGCCGACCGGTCGGCCCCATGCTGGCGCAGACCGCGGCCAGCGTGACCGAGGCACTCGAAAGACTCGGTGGCGAGGGCGTTTTCGAAGCAAAGCTGGACGGCGCGCGGGTCCAGGTCCACCGGTCGGGCGATCAGGTTACGGTCTACACCCGCAGCCTCGACGACGTCACGGCCCGGCTGCCGGAGGTGGTCGAGGCGACGCTGGCGCTACCCGTCACCCGGCTGATCGCCGACGGCGAGGCGATCGCGTTACGACCGGACAACCGGCCACAGCCTTTTCAGGTCACCGGGTCGCGGTTCGGCCGCTCGGTCGACGTGGCGGCCGCCCGCGCGGTCCAGCCATTGTCGGTGTTCTTCTTCGACGTCTTGCACTGCGACGGTGTCGACCTGCTCGACGCACCGACCACCGAACGGGTGACGGTGCTCGACCAGATCGCCCCGGCCCGCCACCGGGTCGATCGACTGGTCACCTCCGATCCGGTCGCGGCGGCCGACTTCCTGAACGCGACACTGGCGGCCGGGCACGAAGGCGTGATGGCCAAGTCGCCGAGCGCACCCTACGAGGCCGGCCGCCGCGGGGCGGGGTGGCTCAAGGTCAAACCGGTGCACACCCTCGACCTGGTGGTACTGGCCGTCGAGTGGGGATCGGGCCGTCGTCGCGGCAAGCTCTCCAACATCCATCTCGGCGCCCGGGATCCGGCCAGCGGCGGCTTTGTGATGCTCGGAAAGACTTTCAAGGGCATGACGGACGCCATGCTGGACTGGCAGACGACCCGGTTCACCGAATTGGCCGTCGGCGGCACCGACAACTACGTGGTGCGGCTGCGGCCCGAGCAGGTGGTCGAGATCGCGTTCGACGGGCTGCAAAACTCGTCGCGCTACCCCGGCGGACTGGCGCTGCGGTTTGCCCGGGTGCTGCGTTACCGCGACGACAAAACTCCGGCCGAGGCCGACACCATCGACACCGTGCGTGCGCTCTTTCAAAGCTGATTCACAGGCTCAGCGCCACACCGAGCGGCATTCCGCCCGTTACACGTCACCTGACGACGGGTACGGCAAGATGTACGGAAAGTGGATTTGGCGTCGTGGGTGGGGAGTTCGCACTGGTGTCAGTGACAACCGGCCGAGATGCCGAGGTTTTTGCGCGCGAACCACGATCAGCAGCCATCCAATTGGCCGGCGAACAGCCTGACGCTGTGCCGCCGCGGGACCGTCGCCTGGCGTTTGTCCGGCGAACCGCGGTAGCGATTTGGGTACTTGTGGTGGTCTACCGAACGCTGACCGCAGGGCTGGCCTTCAACCGCGAGTGGTTGCTGCTCTACATCACAACCGGATTGGTTGCCGCCGGCATCGGACGGCGCCACAAGGTGTTCGCGGTCGTGCGCGACTGGCTGCCGTTCGCCTGTGTCCTGCTGTTATACGACCTCAGCCGTGGCGCGGCGACCCTGCTCGGCGCACCCACCTTGTGGCAGCTACAGCCCAGGGTGGACCGTTGGTTGTTCTTCGGGACGGCCCCGACGGTGTGGCTGCAGGAGCAGCTCAAAAAGCCGGAGCCGCCCTGGTGGGAGGTGGCCATCAGCGGCGTCTACATGTCGTTTTTCATCCTGCCCTACGTCGTGGCCGGATTGCTGTGGCTGCGTAGCCGCGACGATTGGGCGGCTTTTGTGCGCAGGTTCGTCGCACTGTCGTTCACCGCTTTGGTCGTCTACGTGTTGCTGCCGGCCGCGCCGCCCTGGGCGGCCGCCCGCTGCACCACCGCCGACATCAACGCCGGCCCGGCCAACCCGCACTGCATGTTCGCTAACCCTGCCGATGTGCCCGACGGCGGCCTGCTGGGCGTGATGCGCACCCATCAGCCCGGCGCGAACCCTTTCGTGGAGCGGATCTCCACACGGGGCTGGGGCACGCTGCATTTGCAGTCGGCGAGCGCGCTGGTCGACTCGGGGCAGGCCAGCGTCAACCTGGTGGCGGCCATTCCCTCGCTGCATGCCGGGGTGACGGCGATGGTGGTGATGTTCCTGTGGCGCCGGGTCCAGCCGAGGTTGCGTGCGCTGCTGGCCGCGTACGGGTTGATAATGGCGTTTGCCCTGGTCTATTCGGCCGAGCATTACGTTGTCGACATTCTGCTGGGCTGGCTGCTGGCCGCCGTTGTGCTGTTGGTGATCGGCCGTCTCGAATCACGCCGGCGAAGCGACGACTCATTGCCTGACCTCGTCGAGCCAGCAGGCGATTTTGGTGGCGGCCTCGCCGTAGAAGGTCCGGTAGACGCGGTCGGCGACGTAGCCGATGTGTGGGGTGGCCACCACGGCGTCCAGCGAGCGCAGCGGGTGCCCGGCCGGCAAGGGCTCGGTGTCGAAGACGTCAAGTCCGGCCGCGGCGAGCCGGTGCGAGCGCAATGCGTCGAGCAGGGCCGTCTCGTCGACGATGGGGCCGCGTGACGTGTTGACGAGCAACGCCGTCGGCTTCATCAGTCCCAGCTCGTCGGCGCCGACCAGACCACGGGTGCGCTCGCTGAGGACCAGATGGACGGTCAGCACGTCGGCGCGGCCGAACAAGTCGTCTTTGGACACGTAGGTCGCCCCGGCTTGGTCGGCCGCCTTGGGGGTCAGGTTGGTGCTCCACGCGATGACGTCCATGCCGAATGCCGCCCCGACCCGCGCCACCCGGGTGCCGATCCGGCCCAGCCCGAGCACGCCCAGCACCGCCCCGCCCAGTTGGCGACCGACCGAAGTCTGCCAACCACCCGCGCGCACCGACACGGCCTCGTCGACGATCCGCCGCGCGGCGGCCAGGATCAGCGCCCAGGTCAGTTCGACGGTGGACTCGATGTATCCGCCGGTCGTGCTGACGTGGATGCCCCGCTCCTTGGCGGTCGCGACGTCGATGGCGGCGTTGAACGGCCCGGTGGACGCGATCATCTTCAGCCGCGGCAGGCGTTCGATGATGCTGCGCGGCAACGGCGTTCGCTCACGCATCACGAACACCACATCGAACGGCGCCAGCCGTTCGGCGACAGCGTCGTGATCGGCGAGGTGATCGTTGAAGACGGTGATGTCGGCGCGCGCCGCTACCGGCGACCAGTCGGCCATGCTCAGCGCGACGTTCTGGTAATCGTCGAGGATCGCAACCTTCATCGTGTCAATGTCGCATACCTGATCTTGAGGTGACAGAAGCCGGTCGTCCTGATGAGGAACCGTCGCGCTACCCGTTCATGTCGGTGCGCAGACCCGCGGTGTTCTCCTAATATGCCGGTGTGTCGACCGAAAGGAGACTCCCGATGTCAACCTGGCTCATCACCGGCTGCTCGACCGGACTTGGCCGCGCCCTCGCCCAAGCCGTGATCGGCGCCGGCCACAATGCCGTCGTCACCGCACGCGACGTCGCCAGGGTCGCCGACCTGGCCGACGCCACGCCCGAGCGGGTGCTCGCCGTCACCCTTGACGTCACCAGGCCCACGCAGGTCACCTCGGCGGTGCAGCAGGGCCAAGAGCGATTCGGCAGCATCGACGTCCTGGTCAATAACGCCGGGTACGGTTACCGCGCGGCTGTCGAAGAAGGCGACGACGCCGACGTCCGCGCCCTGTTCGAGACGCACTTCTTCGGCACCGTCGCGATGATCAAGGCCGTCCTGCCCGGCATGCGGACCCGCCGCCGCGGCGCCATCGTGAACATCTCCTCGATCGGCGTCCAGCTGACCCCGGTGGGGTCCGGCTACTATTCCGCAGCCAAAGCTGCCATCGAAGGCATCAGCGGGGCCCTCCACGACGAGCTCGCCCCGCTCGGCATCTCGGTCACGGTCGTTGAGCCCGGCGCATTCCGCACCGACTTCGCCGGACGCTCGCTCGCCCAATCGGCTGCGGTCATCGACGACTACGCGGACACGGCCGGGCAGCGCCGCAAGGAGCACGACACCATGCACGGCAATCAGCCCGGCGACCCGGCCAAGGCCGCTGCCGCAATCCTGGCGGCCGTCGAATCAGCCGAGCCGCCCGCATTCCTGCTCCTCGGAGGCGACGCACTGGCCGCCTATCGCTACATCGCGGACAGGCGCGCCAAGGAGATCGCAAACTGGGAACAGCTCACCACTGGCACGAACTTCGACGCCTGACACCGCTCGCTGGATTGACCGGCGATGCCGGCGCGCGCGACTACTCGGCGGAGCCGAGGTCCGGGTTGGTTCGGGCAAGCATGCGCAGTTCACTTACCGCCGCCGCCCGAAGTTTCGGGTCGTCAACCTGATCTTTGAGGGCGTCGAGCGTCGGATACAGCTCGGCGGCGATGGCCGGATCGTGCTTGTTGAGCTCCGCAGCAAGGTGCGTCAACGGTGCGAGTAACTGGCCGTAGTCGTAGCCCTCGCCCTCGTCCGCTTTCTCGGCTTCGGACATGGCATCGTCTTCGTCTTTGAGCTGACCAAAGAAGCGGTCAGCCTGCCGCTTCTCGCCCTTGTCGCTGAGCTGGTACATGACGTAGCGACGGTCCGCAAGGTCGAAGTCAGAGTCGGTGCCGGATTCGACGAGTCCGTTCTCGCGCAGCCCGCGCAGCGCTCGCGAAGCGGTGGCGATGCTGCAGCCGATTTCGGTGGAAAGGCTTGTCGGGTTTCGCGGTTCAATCGCAAGGAGATTCAGCACGCGCTCGCGGACGGTCGCCGGTGAGCCGGTGCGTTCCGCGGCTGGCTGATCCGCCGGGACGCCCCCCACGAGGCTCATGCGCGCTCCGACGGGCAGAGCTGAGCCGATCGGTGCGGCGGATTGCCGATCCGCCAGGACGCCCTGCAGGAGGCCCGACACCATCGAGAGGACTGATTGGCGAGGTGTCGGGGCGGCTTGCCGATCAGACGAGCTGCTGGGCTGGGAATCGTGGATGGCGACGACGAGTCCGCTCAGCTCTGCGTCGGGCGCCGAGGCAATGAGTTCGGCGGCGAGCTGTCCGATGAGGTAAGCCGTGGGGGTGTCGATGACCTCGCGGGCCGACTCAAGTAATTCGCGCAACGCGACGGCGGTTTCGCTCACTTGAACATCCCTCCTGGTCGTCACTTCATGGAGCATGATACATGATCGATCATTGACCGCTCGTCAATCGCGCCGTTCGCTTGAGCGAGCGGAAAAGGACCGTGTACGGCGCCTTTGCCGACGGTTTCGCGGACCGCTCGATGAGCCATTTCCTCGAGTCGGCGAGCGGCAAGCCGATCACCACGACGGGGGCTTTCGTCACGTAGGGGGGCTTGCCGGACGGCCACTCCGGCGGCCCGTTGACCACGGCGACCAGCGCCTGCGTTTTACTGATCACCTCCCCCATCCGCCGGCCGAAGTCTCCGGTTTTGCTGCTCATCGACGGCACGACCACCAGTCGCGGACATAGATCGGACACCGCGTCGACGACGTAATCAGTCAGGAAATCTGCGCAGATCAACGGAATCATTGACCAATTGATGCCGGCGTGAATCCGCAGTTCGGTGGAGCGGGAAATGTTTTCCTCGCACTCCTGGCCTCCGGGCAGCGAGATCGCATATCTGCCGATCTTGTCGTGCGTGACCACATACGGATTGTGGCCGGTGTAGATCGTCGACAGCCGGTTCCAGTGTTTCTTGCCGATGCGGATGTGGGAGCCGCCGGCGATGACGATCCGCGGTCGACGGTCGCCAAGGCCGGCCAGTGTTTTGACGATCAACCCGACCGTGCTAGTCGTACAGGAAAGTTCGGGCGTCACCAGGATGTCGGCGTTCAGGGCACTCGCTTTCTGCAGTGCGCGTTGGACGATGCCGTCCTGGCCGTTGGTGTCCTTCACTTGTAGGCGGAAAGACTTGTTGGCCGACAATGCAAAGTCGAAGTCACCCAGATTGCTGTTCGGTGAAACAGCGAGAATGTCGACCGTCTGGCCCAACGCGTCGTCCAGGTGGGTGCCGGCGTCCGTGTCATAGATGACGCGCAGCGGGGAAGACGGCCACAACGCCAGGCCGTCGACGCGATCGACAGCGGTTCCGGCATTAGCGCGGGGCCGGGCCGAGAAGCCACCGGGGCCGTACATCGAATCAAGATCTGCCGACGGGGTGGGATACGGGTCGCCCTCCTGAAGGACTCGGGTGCCCCATTTGGCGCACAATTTGCTGTACGCCTTGGGGTCGAGATCTTGCATCGCCATGTCGACACCGAGCGCCAAAGCCCGCGCCGTCAACGCGAGATCCGAAGCGCGGTTCAGAGTGTCGATCGCGAACGTTCTGGTTTTTGAGGACAGCCCCTTACTGGTAAAGGTCTTTGCCGCCGCTTCTTCCAAACGCGCCGCGCGTTTCCACAACTGTTCCCGCTTCTTCTCGTCTTGGCTCGCGGCCATCACCGCGCTCGCATGCCGGCGGCAGATTTTCAGCAGCACCACCATGAGGTCCACGACGTCCAGGGCTGCTTTGATGCCCGTAACGGCGTCGCGCAGCTCGCTGTCTGTGTGGCCGGTCGTCATGTCATCGCCTCGGCCCACGCGATATGCCCTTCGAAGCCAAGCGATTTCGCCATGTCGAGGTAACGGTCGCGCGAGTGCGCGTAAGCCGTGGCGTCGCCGTGAGCTCGCGCCAGCAGAGCATGCAGTCGCAACAGCCAGATGTCGCGCGAGGCCAAACCGTCGCCGGTCGGCGCTACAGCTAACCGCTCGATCAGGGCTTCTGCTTCGGCCACATCATCGTCGGTCGCGCGATCGAGCAGTGTCTCCACCAGAACACCTGTCGCCGGAATGCCCCACGCCAGCAGCTTTCCCTCGCGGACCAGATCATCGACGGCCACGCGCATCGGCGGTATCGCGCCGTCGAGATCTCCACGCCTGGCCCTCTCCCGCGCCAGATATACGTGGACGATCGGTAACTCGCCGAGGTTGTGTCCCCCATGCGTGAACACGTGGACGGACTCGGTCAGCAGCTGCTGTCCGCGATCGCGCTCGGCAGCCGTTTGGCGGTGCACCAGCGCAACGCCCAGCGTCGCCCGGGTCAAGGCCAACGCCAGGTCATCAACGGATCGTTCGGCAATCCCCAGGGCAGTCTCGATCTCGCTCAGTGCGGCGTCGTCGGGCCTCAGCACGCCACCCATTAGTCCCGGGAAGTAGACGTAGCAAACAACCAGGGCGTAGGACAGCGGATCAGCGTCGCGGGCCATCGCCAGGCTGTGGCACATGTCGTCGCGCCATCCGGCAAGACCCAGGCAATGCCGAGCCACCGCCCGCAGCGACAGGGCGACGGTTAGCGGTGAAATCCCGAACACCAAGTTGCCTTTTGACGGGTCACCTTCCGCCAAGTCGATGACCCGCTGCGACCAGCGCAGCGCGTCACACCACTCGCCGCTCTCACCCTTTGCGTAGATCAGCGGCACGGTCAGCCCCACCGTCAAGGTCGAGTCGCCGATCGACTCGACGAGGTCCATGGCTTCCGATGCCAGCTGCGACGCCTCGTGCATCCGGTCCTGATAGGCGTAATCGAGCACCAGCCCCGCCATTGCGACGGCCAGCGACGCCTTGTCGCCAGCGACGGTGCACAGCTCGCGTACTTCGTCGAAGACGGCGCCGGCCACATTGACATGCAGTCGCCAGGCGTTGCCGCACAACAGGATACGGGGCGCAATGCGCATGGCTACCTGGTTCGGGTCATCGGCAGGCAGTGCGTCGGCGATCTTTCGAGCACGTTCCCAGCTCAGTCGCGATGCGACAATGTCGCGATTGTTCGCCCACGTTGCGGCGCGCATGTGCCAGCCGTAGGCGGCGTGCCGATCACCGGCGGCCTCCAGATGTTCAGCGATCAGCGCCGCGTTCTCCTCCGCGGCGGACGGGTCACGTGATTCGATCGCGGCCGCGACGCGCCGGTGCAGCTCGGCGCGATCGGATTTGAGCTGTGATTCGTAGGCGACGGCGCGGACCAGCGGATGGTGGAACGCATATTCGGGTTGCCGGGTGAACGTGATCTGATCGATGAGTTCGCCCCCCACCAGCTCCTGCAGGACGGGATCTATCCCCAGCGTCTCCAGTAGGCCCCTGCTGAACCGCGAGCCAATCACCGCCGCCGCGCTCAAGCAGCGTTTGGCCGCCGGGTCGAGGCGGTCGATGCGCGCGGCAACGGTCGCCTGCAAGGTGGCCGGAACGCCGACCTCACCACCGTCGGCCGTCGACCGGTAGGCGCCGCGGTCGCCGCGAAGCACATCGCGCTCGGCCAGCTCCCGCACCATTTCCTCAGCGAAAAATGGGTTACCGGCGGCCTTCTCGGTGATCATGCTGGCCAACGCACCGACCGAGGGGTCCGGGCCGAGCAGCTGCGAGACCAGCACCGCGGTCTCCGGATCACTCAGCGGCGCAAGGGCTATGGTGTGAGCACCGGGCACCCGGCTCAATGGGCCCTGGTATCCGGGGCGGTAGGTGATCAGCACCAGCGAGGGCGTCTGCGGGATCACCCGGAGGAACTCGGCCAGCATCGACTCGCTGACCTCATCGATCCAGTGCGCGTCCTCAACCACGTAGACCGCCGGTGAGTTTCGGGCCACCGACGCGGCATTGACCAGCGCCGTCAACCGGCGCCGGCGGGCGTCCGGATCGATCTGGGGCAGTTCCACATCGGGATCGGCGATGCCCAGCAGGTCGCCAAAAAGCAGCAAGTCGTCAGGCTCCGCGTCGGGAGCCTGAGCCTGGATCTGCGCTCGGGCGGCATGCGGGTCAAGACCCTCGACGCCGGTGGCCGCGCGCAGCAGCCGAGCGACGTCATGGAAGGGCACTTGGCTGGTGTGCGACTCACAGAACGCCGTGAATACCTCGACATCACGAGCAGCTGCCATCGCAGAGACTTCACGCGCGAGACGGCTCTTACCGACCCCGGCCTGCCCCACGAAACCTACGACCCCACCGTGGCCGTCAACTACACGCTCCAACAATTGTTCGACGGCGAACATCTCCCACCGGCGACCGACCAAAGAGGACTCGACACGCCCGGCACCACGATGCTGTCCCCCCACGCTCAACAAGCGCTGGGCGAAGACCGGTTTATCGACACCTTTGATCCGAACCAACTCGGGCTGGCCGAGAACCGCTGCATCATCAGCCAATCGGGCGGTCGACGCGCTGAGCAGCACCCCACCCGGCGGAGCAACGGACTCCATCCGCTGAGCCAACCCGACCTGCTCACCCACAGCGGTGTAACCGAAAGGCCCCGAGCCAATATCACCGGTGATCACCTCGCCGGAATTCAGCCCCACCCGGGCCTGGAGATCCACGCCGTCGCGTCCCCGGACTTCGACGGCGAGCCGCTTCACCGCCTCCTGCACGCCCAATGCAGCCAAACAAGCACGGATAGCGTGGTCTTCTAAAGCCACCGGCGCACCGAACAGCGCCATGATCCCGTCACCGGTGAACTTGTCCACGGTGCCGCCGAAATGCTGTACAACCGCCGCGCAGCGGTCGACAAGGTCGGCCATGATTTCACGCAGCCGTTCAGTACCGACAGCCTTCGCTATGTCCATTGAGCGCACGACGTCGGCGAAGAGGACCGTGACTTGCTTGTACTCAGCCGACTGGGTGGTTTGGGCGAGTCGGGTACCGCACTGGCCGCAGAAGTTGGCCGTCGGACTCGACTGTGCGCCGCAAGAACCGCAAAGCAGTGCCGTCGCGGTCAGTCCACCGCCACCATTCCCGCTCGGGTCCACGTCATTATGGTGTCACCGCTGGTCAACGATGTCTGCCATATCGCCATGCCATCTCCGATACGAAGTTTTCAGACCTCGTACGTCGTCGATATGGAGACGGTTGGCGAAGAATCCGTTGGTTCTCTTTGAACTTTGGCGGCTGGTCAGTCGACTTGGTGAGCGGCGAACCAGTCGAGCAGCAGATCGGCTAGCTTGTCGGGTTGTTCCTCGGGTATCCAGTGCGAGACGCCAGGCAGGATCTCGAACCGATACTCCCCGCCGACGTATCGCGCGGTGCCGTGGGCCGCTTTGGGGAGCAACGCGATGTCACGATCGCTCCACACGTACATCGTTGGCACAGAGATCTTTTGGTTGGTTGCACGCAGGTCGGACAGTGGTATCGCGCGGTACCAGTTGATCCCCGCCGTCATGGCCCCGGGTTCACTCATGGCGTGTACATCGCGCTCGACCGCGGCCGGCGCCTGCCCGCTGCGTCGCAGGAATTCTGAGGCCATAGCGCCGTTGCGGCGCATGAGCAGCCATTCCGGTATCCGCGGCAACTGGAAGAAGTACATGTACCAGGACGCGAGGCCCTGACGACTGGTCGGGAGCGATTTGAGGAACGCAGCCGGATGCGGCACCGATACCGGCGACACGGTTGCCAGCCGCTCGGGCATTTCGGCCGCGGCGGCCCACGCGACCGCGGCGCCCCAGTCGTGCCCGACGAGGTGCACCCGCCGCGCACCGCTGGCGTCGATCAGGGCGCCGACGTCGGCGACGAGTTCGGACATGCGGTAGTCGCGGCGCCGGGTTGGCCGGGCACCCGGTGAATAGCCCCGCTGGTTCGGCGCCAGGCACCGGTAGCCCTGCGCGACGAGCAGGTCGATGACGGCGTTCCAGCTGTCGTTGTGTTGCGGGAAGCCATGTAGCAACACCACAACGGATCCGTCCGGCGGACCGGCATCGCGGACATCGAAGACCAGGTCATCTCGGCTGTAATGCTCCATCGGTGAAGCATCTCGCATTTCGGAAGCTCGTGGTCTCAAATGCCGTCACGCCGTTGTCGTGCGAACATCAGCGCATGACGACGTTCGCTCTGGTGCACGGTGGATGGCACGGTGCGTGGTGCTGGGAGCTGCTGACACCGCTCCTGCAGCAGGCGGGCCATGACGTGGTCGCCCCGGATTTGCCTTGTGATGACGAATCGGCGACGACGTTTGAGCTGTACGCCGATGTGGTTTGTGCTGCACTTCATGGGCGCGACGACGATGTCGTGGTCGTGGCTCATTCGTTGGGCGGCGCCACAGGTACGTTGGTCGCGGCTCGGCGACCGGTTCGACATCTGGTTTATCTGTGCGCCGCAGTTCCAGCCCCCGGACGCAGCTTCTATGACCAAGGTCAGGAGCAGCCCGACATGGTAAATCCGGACTGGGACAAGGGATTGAGCCAGCCTGACGCGCAATTGCGAACGAGATGGGTCGATATCGACATTGCGCGGAAACTGCTCTATGCCGACTGCGACGATCACACCATCGCGGCAGCCTTCGATCGGTTGCGGCCGCAGTCGGCTTACCCGTTCACCGCACCTCTCTCGCTGGCCGAACTGCCCTCGGTGCGTTGTACCTCGATTGTTTGCAGCGACGATCAGCTGCTTAACCCGGAATGGCAGAGGCGAATTGCTCGCGACATTGGCGCCGATATCGTCGAGCTTCCCGGCAGTCATTCACCGCTTCTTTCGCGACCGTCAGCAGTGGCTGACCTGTTGGTTCGATTGCCCGAGGAGTAATTCACTCGGCAGCCCCAGGTGGAGCGGGATTCTGGTCAGCCCCCCGATTGCGGGACCTGAACCGGTATCGGGACCGGCATAAACGGCACAGTCAAGTACTGGGTCGTCATCGGGGCGGTCGTCGTGGTCGGCGGCGGAGTCGTTGTTGCGGTGTCAGGAGCGGTCGTGGTGGTCGGCGGCTGCGTCGTAGTGGTGGTCTCTGGCGTCTGATACGTCGTCGTCACCGCCGGTTCGGGGCTGCTCGGCGGCGGAGCCACACTTGGGGTCGGGGCGGCGCTGGGGGGCGGCGGAACCGCACTCGGTGTCGGCGGCGCGGAGCTGGGTGCCGGCCGGGGCGGTGGCACCGTCGCGCTGGTGGTGGGGGCGGCCGGTGGTACCCGATGATCGGTGGTGCTCGTCAAGGTGTAAGCCACGCTGCCGATGGCCGCCATCGCCACCAGAGCGCCAAGCCCAAGGAAAAGCTGCGGGAAGCGCCGCCGCCGCCGTGGCCGCCGTGGGGGCTCTACGGGCCGCCCGATTCGGACGGGCTGCGCGACAATATCGTCATAGGGCTCACCGGCGTAGAGCACCGGCTCGTTGCCGGTGTCGTTGTACTCCGACCAGGCCAACTGCGTAGGGGCCGCGTCCTCGTCGACTATCTCGTCGACGGCGGGCAACCCCAAGATGGTGGCAGTACTGCTGCCGTCCATCATGGCGGCCATCGCCGTTGGTGCCTCGACGACCTCCTCGGCGGGTTCGCGGGGAGGCGTCATGGCAGCCCGGACCCGATCGACAACCCCACTGGTGGGCACATAGCGGATACCTTGCGTCGTAAGCGGACAGCGGTCAGTCGCTGACGATAGCGGGCCGCGACGGCCGGACATACCGCCCCATCAGACCGGTATCGACTCCATACGATTGTGTTATCGAACTGAAATCGCAGACAGGGTTTGAGCACCTCGGCCTGAACTAGAATGTGGATCCGTCGCTGACCTTGGCTTGACACATCTGGCAGTTCAGTTGCCACGGTGTCGATTTCAACTTGTAAGAGGTAAACCGCGCCGATCAGCAGCCAGGTCAGCACCCACGCAGTGCATTCGAGAGTCGTTGGCACTGAGCGGTTTTAGGTGACTGGGCTCGCCGATCGGGGTGCGCAGGTCATCACCGAACATCCCGATGCGCCGTCGAGTTGGGCGCCGCTGAGCGACGCGATGCGCCCGAGTTTACGGTCGAGCTGATTCGCCCCTCTGAATAGTTACGGGTTCGGCAAGGTTTCGCAAAAAACCGGTCTCGCGTCTCGCTCCATTGCGGAATCGTGTGGCAACGTCGCCTCCCGGTGCGCTACCGCACCGGGAAGTTTTCCAGTGATTGAGCAGGGGTCAGCCATGCCGAAGGTGGAGATCGCTGCGTTGCTCGCGGTGTGCGCTGCGCTGGCATCGGCGATCGGCGGTGTCATTCGTCAGCGGTCCGCGCAGGAGATCACCGACAGACAGGTCGGCCACTTCGAGCTGTTCTGCATGTCGTTGCGCGATACCCGATGGTGGTTGGGCGGCGTGGCGGCCATCGCTAATTACGCCTTGCAGGCCGTGGCCCTGGCGGTCGGGTCGGTGATGTTGGTGACGGCGTTGCAAGTGACGGCGCTGCTGTTCGCCCTGCCGATTTACGCGCGCTTGACTCATCACCGGGTGACCCACTGGGAATGGATGTGGGCCGTGCTGCTGGCGGTCGCGTTGGCGATGGTCGTCACGGTCGGCGACCCGACGGCCGGCTACTCACGGGGCTCGCTGGCAACCTGGATCGTGGTGGCTGTGGTGATGGGCCCGCTGTTGGTGTTGTGTGTGTTGGGCGCGAGGGTGTGGGCGGGCCGTCCGGCCGCAACGGTGCTGCTGGCGATCGTGGCGGGTTCATCGTTGGCGCTGTTCGCGGTGCTGACCAAGGGCGTCGTCGAGGTAGTAGGAGGTGGCTTCGGGGCGCTGCTACAGGCGCCGGAGTTCTATGCCTGGATACCGGCGGCGCTGGCCGGGATGATTTTTCAGCAGTCGTCGTTTCGCGCCGGTGCGCTGACCGCCTCGATGCCGACGATGACTGTGGTGAAACCCGCGGTGGCGTCGGTGCTGGGCGTCATCGTGCTCGGCGAGACTTTGAACGCCGCTGGGCCAGAGATGTTTGTGCTGCTGGCGGCGGCCGGGGTGGTGGTTATGGCGACCGTGGCCCTGGCCCGCGGCGAGGCGGCCACGATGGACGCACACCGGCGCGGACGTGGAAACCGCCGGGCAGCCCGGGACTTCATCGACTTCATCGGGACGCTAGTTTGGTGGCGTATCGGGCGCCGCTGCGATCGGCTTGGAGCACCTCCGCAGCCTGTGGCCCGCGGCGACGCCCAGCGCCTCACTCCAGACCGACAACCGGTCCATGGATCGGTCGGGTGACGTTGCAACTGACGGGCCGGATGACAGGAAGTTTTCCTCCGGCAGGAAACGCCGGGGACATCTCTGGTTTCCACCCGGATCCTCTGGCAGCAAGGCACACATGAAAAATGTCGCGCGTATCGCCGCATCAACACTCGTAATGACGGCCGGTCTAGGGCTGGCCAGCTTGGGGCAAGGTCAAGGAAACCCGCGCCGTCCGGCAATGGGCAGACGGCACACGGGAGGTCGCCAATCCGGCCGACGTGGATCGGCTCCGGGTTGCCTACCGCGCCGCCAGCATGATCACCCACCGTGATGGCAAGCAGGTCGCCCAGGCCTGGTTTCACGGCCTCAACCCGCTGCTTGGTGACCGCGCCCCGGCGCGCCTGTTACGCGAGGGTGATCTGGAGACCGTTGGGCCTCAGGTGCTCACGGCGGCCCGCCACTGGGAACGCGAAATCTATAGCGTTGTATTTGCTTGTATAGTGACCCAAAAATGAGTAATTACTATATGATTTCTATACATGCTTGACTTTGAGTTTGATCCCGCCAAGAGCGCGGCGAACCTGGCCAAGCATGGGATCGACTTCACCGAGGCGCAGTCCATTTGGCGGGATACCCACCGCATCGAGGTACCGGCGCGCACGACGGACGAGCCGAGGTGGATGGTGATCGGTCAGATTAGCGGCCGGTGCTGGTCGGCAGTGGTGACCTACCGAGACGAACACGTCCGCATCATCCCGGTACGGCGCTCACGAGAAAAAGAGGTGACGATCTATGAAGGCTAATGAGTTCGACAAGCGGTTCGATGCCGGCGAGGACATGGCTGCCGCTCTAGATACAGCGCGGGCGCGGCGGCCCGGTGAGGAACACCGCCGCGTGAACGTCGACTTCCCGGCCTGGATGATCGCCGAACTCGACCGCGAAGCCACCCGGCTCGGCGTCACACGCCAGTCACTCATCAAGGTCTGGATCGCGGAAAAACTCGACCACGGCGACCACACCGCGGCCTGACCGAACCCCAACGGTGCAGGGCCACGCCATCTGACGAATCGATCGTCTCGGTAATGATCGCTAACGGCCGGGTCGGGATTGACCGCGACCAGCAGTTCGTCCATCACGACAACTCCTACGGCACCTGCCGCGTTGAGCACAATGTCCCGGAAATCAGCTCCGCTGCCGCGGTGCGGCCCGTTCCCACCAGTTGATCGTTTCATTGTCGGTTGCCATCCGGTCGAGGATGCCAGCGATCATCTCGATGTGTGTCCCCACGCCACCGGACCAGCAGAATTTCCACAGTTCACGCACGGCCCGGTGATAGTGGTGAATCGTCTCGTCGACGGTGTAGGCGTCGATCTCGCCGGCGCGGTAGCGGTCGACCGCGACCGCGATGTTTTCGATGAGCTCACCCAGCTGTGCTTCGTGATAGTCGGCCACGGCCTTCCTCGCAGCCCGGCGTTCCGCCTTCGTTCCCACAAGCGGGAACATACCCAGTCAGCGTTTCCTCCCACTGAATCTTCAGCGGTAAGCGGGGTTGCCGGTAACGAAGGTTTGCGTGACTCGGGACAGCGGTGAGCGGTGCGAGCGTGCGGCGGAGAGGACCATCCGTCCGCACGCCGTCACCCTCTATTTGCCGACCCGTGTCCGGATCGGCACGCCTTCACTTATTGCGGTCGCGTGGCGGTGTCGATTCCTTCCGTAAGGCGCGCAACACGATTCGCCGCTCACCGAGGTCGGCGATGGTTCGGGTGACTTCGGCGACCGAGCGGCCGAGCCGATCGATCGCGGTGACGACCACCGTGTCGCCTCGCGAGCGTAGTCGAGCATCGCCGCCAAGCCGGGGTGTTCGGTTTTGCTCGAGCCGGAGAGTTGTCTGTGAATACTCGGTCGGTGTCGGCGACGCCGACTCCGGCCTGGTGGAGCTAACGGGACTCGAACCCGTGACCCCCACACTGCCAGGAGCGAGCGAGAGCTGTGATCAGGCCGTTCAGCTGGCGTTTTGCGGTGTAGGCGACGTAGTTGGGTGGCCAATTGTCGTCACGGTTGTCGTCAAAATTGTCGTCACCCGGTGGAGCCGTCCGGGTGCCGCTGCGATGGGCAACGTGTGGACGGCTAAGGCCCGAGTGCTGAGATCGGCACGACATGAACCCCGTCGGTTCGTTTGCCGCCACCGCCGGTTGCAGTCACGACGACGAGAGCCGACGGACTGCCATGCCTGGAAGTGTCCACATTGGCGGCAAAATCGAGGAGACCCTTGGCCGCCCTGTCGATGATGTCTTGATCGCCGGTCAACTTCACCTCGAATGCGGCCCAGCCGTCCGGTGTCTCGATGATCGCATCAACCTCCTTGCGACCATGAGACTCGCGCCAGGAGTACATCGCGCCGGCGAGCGGTTGGGCATAGATGCGAAGGTCGCGGATTGCCATCGCCTCGAAGTGGAATCCGGCGGCCTCGAGGTCGGCGAGCAGGTCCTTTGATCCGACCTTCAGCGCGGCAGTGCCCAGCGACGGATCCACAAAGTAACGGACCGGCGCTTCGCGCAGTTCGGTGCGAGAGCGCATATGCGGCTTCAACGCCGGCGAATTCTCGGTCAGCTTGAGCCGATCGAGCGCGTCGAGGTAGGAGTTCACCGTCTCCTTCGCCGGAGCCCGATGATCGTCACCTGCGATGTCAGCAGCGAGTGCGGTGACCTTGATCGCCGTCCCGACGGATCGCCCGAGCGATGCGAGTGCACGGCGCAGTCGGTCCGGTGTGCGCTTGCCGGTGCCGAGGTCCGGAATGTCGATGTCGACGATCTGCGTGAGGTAGTCGCCAAGCCAGCGCCGGGCGGTTCGCTCCGATTGGTCGAGCAACGCCGGCCACCCGCCGATGACTATCCGTTCCATCAGGCCGGGTACCGTCATCGCGGTCCGCTTGGCCTTCTGGTCCTCGCCCCGTAACAAAGCTGCCAGGGATGCCTCACCCGTCGAATGGCCGGACTCAAAGAGGCTCATCGGCCGCATCCTGAGCGTGCCGATCCGACCAGCGCCGGAGTGCAACTCGCGCTCATATCTCGGAGTCGCCGAACCGGTAAGAATGTAGAGACCACGACGGCGCAGATCATCGACCTGCCGTCGCACTTGATCCCAGATCTCAGGTGCGCGCTGCCACTCATCGAAAAGGATCGGCGTCTCTTGATCGAACAACTCGTGCGGGTTGAGTCCCAGAAGCGCCCGCGCGTTCGGGTCAGTGTCAAAACGAACCGAACTCTTTGCCTGCTGGAGGGCGGTTTCCGTCTTCCCGCAGCCCTTCGGCCCATCGATAAGGACCGCACCGATCGAGGTCAATCGCTCGGACAGCTCGGCGTCGGCGATGCGTGCACGATAGTCGAACATTGCACCAGTCTACGTTTCCGACATTCTGAACTCGCCGTTTTCGACAGCCACGACTCGTCGTTTTCGACACGCCGGATTCGCCCGTTCCGGCAACCACAGGCGATCCCTCGATACCCGGCAAGCATTCCCGGCAGTGAGCCGGACCATGTTCCCATACCCGAATGTGAGGACACCCGGATCGCCGGTTGTCGTCAAAAATCGACCCCGCGAACAAAACAGCTAATGCAAAAAACCTACGGTTATGCAGGTAGAGGTTGGTTTTCTAATGGTGGAGCTAAGGGGACTCGAACCCCTGACCCCCACACTGCCAGTGTGGTGCGCTACCAGCTGCGCCATAGCCCCGCGAGTTGTGCCCATCGAAGCTACACCACCGTCAACTCGCCTTCAAAGCCGCAGGTCACAACGGTCAACGCGGGGAGCCCCTGCACTAGCGAGTGGGGTCGAAGTCATGCAGCGCCGCCGGCTGCGTGCCGGTGGTGATTTGTTCGGCCAGCAGTCGGCCGGTCACCGGACCGTGCGTCATCCCCCACATGCCGTGCCCACCTGCGACGTAGATCCCGTGCTCGGACACCTGCCCTACCAGCGGGCGACCGTCGGGGCTCAACGGGCGCGGGCCAACCCACGCCTCACTGCGCTCCGCCCAGCGGACACCGTCCAAGAATGGGCGCGCCGAGTCGGCAATGGCGTCGGCTCGTGCCGCCGAAGCTGGCTCGTCCGGATCGCGCAGTTCCATCGTGCCGGTGACGCGCAGCTGTCCGTTCAACGGCGTGCAGGCCACCCGGGCCTCCGGCAGGTGGACCGGGCAGGGAACCGGCCGGTCCACTGGCACCGTGAACGAGTAGCCGCGCCCGGCCTGCACCGGGACGCGAACCCAGCGGGCCACCAGCCGCGACAGCCAGGCGCCGGTCGCGATCACCGCCGCGTCGGCGCTCAGCGCGGGACCACCGCGGGTGTGCACGGTGACGCCACCTGCCGAGCGGCCCACATCGGCGACCTCGTAGGTGTGCAGCACCGCGCCCCGTTCGACGACGGAACGGCCCAGCGCCTGCACGAAACGGCCCGGATTGACGAAGCGCTGCCCGTTGACTCGCACACCGACGACGGCCGCGTCGGAGGCCAGCGGCACCTGTTCGCGCAATGCCGCACCGGTCAGCTCGGTAGTGGACACCGGCTGACCTGCATCGGCGAAATGCCGTAGCTCCTCCAGGTGGCGCCCAGCTTCACCAGAACTCCGGAACAGCGCGGTGACCGGCGCCTCGCTGATCGTTGCGTCGACACCACTAGACACCAACGTGTCGTAGGCCTGGATGCACTCGCTGCTCAACGCCAGGTTGGCCCGCACCGCTCGGGTCCATGATGCGCTGCGGCAGTTCGCCGCGAACCGCATCAAAAAACGCCACAGCGCCGGGTCGGTGCTCAGTGGAATGCGCACGGCCGGAGTCGGTTTCAGCAGCGACCGCAGACCATAGCGCAGGATGCGGGGTTCATTGAGCGGAATCGTCAGCGCCGGAGCGATATACCCGGCATTACCCCACGAGGCACCCGCGGCCACGCCGACACGGTCGACCACCGAGACGTCGACGCCGCGCTCTTGCAGAAACCAGGCCGTCGACAATCCCACGACGCCGGCGCCCACCACGATCACGCTGTCAACCATCACTTCTCACCGTAACCAAGAGCCGTCCCCGCTCAGGCCACCTCCGGAGCAGCACCGGACAACTCCGGTTGGACCGCTACCCGGGTTTCCGGGGCAAACATCCAGCTCACCGCGGCGGCCAGCAGGATGATCCCACTGACCGCAAAGCCCCATCCGAAGCTGAAATGCTCGGCGATCTCACCGACCGCCACCGAGCCCACGATGACCCCCAAATCGGCCATCATCTGATACGTCGCCACCGCGGTGCCAGTGCGTGTCGTGCTGCCCAGGATGTCGGCGATCGCCGCCTGCTGCGGTGAACTGAACATGCCCGAGGCCGCACCCGCCAGGTAGGCCGCGCCCAGAAACAGCGGCACCGACGACGACGCGCCCACCCATACGGTTGCCACACCACAGAACGAGAGCCCGGCGATCAAGAGGGTGCGCCGGCCGATCCGGTCCGACAGATAGCCGCTGGGCAGCACCGCGGCCAGGGTGCCGACCGCGAAGGTCGCCAGCACCAGGCCCGTCATCCGCGGCCCGCGGCCCAACACGTCGGAGACGAACAGCGGTACCAGCGCGATCCGCAGCCCGAACACCGACCAGCCCGTCGCGAAGTTCGACACCAGCGCCGAGCGATACGCGCGGTGCCGAAGCGCGGCGCGCACCGTCACCGCCGGACGGGTCTGCTCCGCGGGTGCGGCCAGCGTCGACCGCCGCAAGGCGTAGAACACCACCGTCGCAGCGATCAGCAGCGCCAGACCGTAGACGAGAAACGGCGCGCTCAGCCCCAGGCTCGCGGTGAGACTGCCCACCACCGGTCCGGCGACCGCGCCAACCAAGAACCCGGTGGCGAACAGCCCGGCGATCCGCCCGCGCGCCTCGGCGGGGCTGATCCGGATCATCAGCCCCAGCGCACAAATGAAGAACATCGTCGACCCGATGCCGCCGATCGCGCGAAACAACAGCAGCTGCCAGTAGGTCTGGACGAACGCACACGCGCCGGTGGACACCGACACGATCAGCAGGCCGGCCAGGTAGACCCGTCGCTCCCCCAGTCGCTGCACCAACAGCCCGCACGCCGGTGCAAAGCACAGCCGCATCACCGAAAACGACGTGATGACGAACATCGCTGCGCCGATGCTGACCCCGAATGTGCGGGCGTAGGCCGGCAACACCGGCGACACCACACCGTAGCCGAGCGCGGTCATAGCATTCGCCGCACTCAGCACCCACGCTTCGCGCGGCAGCCGCGCCGGATTCTGACCGCAACCCCCGAAACGAGCGCGTCGAGCGGCGAGGATCACCCGACGACTTTACCCACAACCTCCCGGGCTGCCCGCTGAACCTCGGCCAAGTGTCGCGGACCACGAAATGACTCGGCGTAGATCTTGTAGACGTCCTCGGTGCCCGACGGTCGCGCAGCAAACCAGGCATTCTCCGTCGTCACTTTCAGGCCACCCAGCGGCGCACCGTTGCCGGGAGCGGCTGTCAACTTTGCTGTGATTGGCTCGCCAGCCAGTTCGGTGGCGCTCACCTGTTCCGCCGACAACTTGGCCAACCGGGCTTTCTGTTCGCGGTCGGCGGGCGCGTCGATCCGGGCATAGCTCGGCGCCCCGTATTTGCCGGCCAGCTCCCGGTAGCGCTCCGACGGGCTTGACCCGGTGACGGCCTGGATCTCCGCGGCCAGCAACGCGCAGGTGATGCCGTCCTTATCGGTCGTCCACACCGAGCCGTCGCGCCGCAAAAACGACGCCCCCGCGGACTCTTCGCCGCCGAAACCGATCGTGCCGCCGCTCAGGCCCTCGACGAACCATTTGAACCCGACCGGCACCTCGACGAGCCGACGGCCGATGCCGGCAACCACCCGGTCGATGATTGACGAACTGACCGCGGTCTTGCCGACCGCGATGTCGGCCGGCCAGTCCGGTCGATGGGTGTAGAGGTAGTCGATCGCCACCGCCAGGTAGTGGTTGGGGTTCAGCAGGCCCTCGTCGGGCGTCACGATGCCGTGCCGGTCCGCGTCGGCGTCGTTGCCGGTGGCGATCTGATAGTGGTCCCGATGGGCGATCAGTGAGGCCATCGCGTCCGGCGAGCTGCAATCCATCCGGATCTTGCCGTCCGTGTCCAGCGTCATGAACCGCCAGGTCGCGTCGACCAGCGGATTGACGACCGTCAGGTCAAGCGCGTGCCGCTCTGCGATGACTCCCCAGTAATCCACACTGGCCCCGCCCAACGGGTCGGCGCCGATCAGTACCCCGGCGTCGCGGATCGCACCGATATCGACCACATTGCGCAGGTCGTCGACATAGGCGTCGAGGTAGTCGTGATGCCATGCGGTTCGCAGCGCCCGGGCCAGCGGCACTCGCTTCACTGCGGAGCATCCCTCGCGCAGAATCTCGTTGGCGCGGTGTGCAATCGCGGCGGTGACATCGCTGTCGGCCGGGCCGCCGTGCGGCGGGTTGTATTTGAAGCCGCCGTCTCGCGGCGGGTTGTGCGACGGTGTCACCACGATCCCGTCGGCCAGACCGTCGGCGCGCCCGCGGTTGTAGTTGAGGATGGCGTGGCTGATCGCGGGGGTCGGGGTAAAACGGTCGGCCGCGTCGATCATGGCGGTCACGCCGTTGGCGGCCAGGACTTCCAGCGCCGAGGTCCACGCCGGCTCGGAAAGGCCGTGGGTGTCGCGGCCGAGGAACAGCGGCCCGGTGGTGTCGGCGCCGGCGCGGTACTCCACGATGGCCTGGGTGATGGCCAGGATGTGGGCTTCGTTGAACGCCCCGTCGAGCGACGAGCCGCGGTGGCCGGACGTGCCGAACGCCACCTGCTGAGCGACGTCGTCGGGGTCGGGTTCGGTTGTGTAGTACGCGGTTATCAGGCGCGGCAGATCGACCAGGTCCTCGGGTTGGGCCGGCTGTCCGGCACGCGGGTGGGCCACCATGGCACCAATTGTGCCGATGTCCCGCCAGGCCTGTCTTGCGGTGACCCGCTGCGCCCGGCTACGCCGCGCTGGCGCTCGCCGCTACCCTGCTTGAGTGGCGGGCCGCGACTACCGCGAATTGGCCGCCGTCTTCGCCGGCGGCGGGCTGGGCGCTGCAGCCCGTGCGGGCCTGACCACGCTCGCGGTCGCAGACCCGACGCGCTGGCCGTGGCCGACGTTCACCGCCAACATCGTCGGCGCCTTCCTGGTGGGTTACTTCACCACCCGGCTGCTGGAGCGGCTGCCGTTGTCGGCCTATCGTCGTCCGCTGCTGGGCACCGGGCTGTGCGGCGGGCTGACCACGTTTTCCACCATGCAGGTCGAGACGTTGAACATGCTCGACCACCAGCGGTACGGCCTGGCCGTCGGCTACCTCGCCACCAGCATCACGCTGGGGCTGCTCGCGGTGTATCTGGCCACCGCACTGGTCCGCCGGGTCCGGGTCCGCTGATGATCGTGTGGATCGGCGTGCTGGTGGCCGGCGGTCTGGGCTCGGTGCTGCGGTTTCTGGTCGACGGCGCGGTGGCCCGCCGGGTGGCGCGCTCGTTTCCGGTCGGGACGTTGGCGGTCAATATCAGCGGCGCCGCGTTGCTCGGGGTGATCAGCGGCCTGGTATTGAGTCGGCAGGCCGCGTTGCTCGCCGACACCGCGTTCGTCGGCTCCTATACGACGTTTTCCACCTGGATGCTGGAAACCCAGCGGCTCAGCGAAGAACGCCAGGTTGCCTATGCCGTGGCCAATATCGTCGTGAGCCTGGTGCTGGGCATGGCCGCGACGCTGCTCGGCCAGTGGATCGCGGGTCGAACATGAACCCCGAGTGCCTGAAACTAACCACCTACTTCAGCGAACGTCAGCGGGTAGCTTCCGATACGGCTGTGCGGCAAGGATTTTTGGCCGATGCATTGCTGAGTCTGTTCGGCAGCCACGAAGTCGCGACCAGCGTGATGCTGCGCGGCATCGCCAGCTTCGGGCCGCGACAGGTGCTGCGCACCGACGAATCGCTGAGCCTGTCCGAGGACCCGCCGGTGACGGTCGCCGCGGTCGATGTCGCGGCCAAGATCCGCGGACTGGTCGATGATGTGGTGGCAATGACCGACCGTGGTCTGGTGACGCTGGAGCGTGCACGGCTGGCCGGTACCGACCCGGTTCTCGACGCCGACGACCGCGACGCCAGCAAGCTCACCGTCTACGTCGGCCGCCAGGAACGCGTCGCGGGGCTACCGGCCTACCGCGCGGTGTGCGATCTGCTCTATCGACACGGATTCGCCGGTGCCGCGGTCTTTCTCGGCGTCGACGGTACCGCGCATGGCCAGCGCTACCGTGCCCGGTTTTTCGGCCGCAATGTCAACGTGCCGTTGATGATCATCGCCATCGGGACGGCGACACAGGTATCGGCGGCCATCGCCGAACTCGGCGCAGTCGTCCCCCATCCGTTGCTGACCGTCGAACGGGTGCGATTGTGCAAACGCGACGGGCAGTTGTTGGCGCGACCGCATCGGCTGCCGACAGCCGATGAGCACGGGCGGGGACTCTGGCAGAAGCTGATGGTGCACACCAGCGAAGCCACCGGGCACGGCGGTCTGCCGATCCACCGCGCGCTCGTACACCAATTGCTGGAGTCGGGCATGGCCCGCGGCGCGACTGTGCTGCGCGGTATCTGGGGATTCCAGGGCGATCATGAGCCGCACGGGGACAAACTCTTTCAGTTGGTGCGACGGGTGCCGGTGGTCACGATCATCATCGACCGGCCGGAATGGATTGTCCGCAGTTTCGACATCGTCGACGAGCTGACCGCCGAGCACGGCACGGTCACCAGTGAGATGGTGCCGGCAGCGGTGTCGCTGGAGGGGCCAGAGCACCACGGTGGTACCCAGCTCGCGCGGCTCGACTACTGACCGCGCAGCCTCGGCACGTCCTCAGGCGAACGCACCAGTGCATACAGCGCCATCCGCCGATTCGCCATGTCGTGTTCGCCGAGAAAGACGCAGCCGGCCCGCTCGCAAAACTTCCGCGCCGTTTTGTTGCGGTGATCGGGATCGAACATGATCCGACGACAGTGCGGATCCTGGCCGAGCACGCTGGCCACGAAGTAGGGCAGTACGTACTGGGCGATTCCTTGGTTCGCGAACTCGTCGTCGGCGATGGCGGCATGTATACCAAGGTCGTAGGGGTCGGCTTTATATTTCGTGGCGATGGAATCCTTTGCAGCCCGGTATAACTCGATATAGGCGTGGTCTTGCCCGTCCTGGCTGGCAAAAAACGGTCGGGAATAGCTGCCGTCAAGCTGAGCGCGTAGGTAACGACGCCAGCGCGACGGCGGCCAGGCCTGTTCCCACGATTCGGCCAGGACCGGCCGGTTCATCCACTCGGCGATCATCTCCGCGTCCGCGGCGGGATCGGCGAGGCGGAAGGCGTACGGTTCGGGCACCTCGGCGACCGAGGGGGGCGGCGGAATGCTGCGGACCTCATCGGAGAGTTCGGTCAGCTCCCGATGCAGGATCGGTTCGGTCTCGGTCATCAATCGCGAGGGTACCCAAGTTCGCCCGATACCAGTCACCACCGTGATTGGTAAGGTGCGCTGCGTAACGTTACGCGTTACACTTGATCGCCGAGGTCAGCACAGCATCCGAATCAACGGCCAATACCGCATCTGCTTCGTCTGGACGCCGACTGGACCGGAACAGGTGGAGATCACCGACTACCACTAGGAGAACAACTTGAGGGACATCCCACCCATCCACCCTGGCCGCATACTCGCCGACCAGTACCTCACCGAACTCGGTCTCTCACAACGGAAGTTGGCTAAGCTCATCGACGTGCCGCCGCGTCGAATCAACCAAATCATCAAGGGTGAGCGCGCCATCACCCCCGACACATCGCTGCGTCTCGGGAAGCTGTTCTGCCAATCCGACACGTTCTGGCTGAACTTGCAGAAGCATTACGAGATTGAGATCGCCCGCGAGACTTCCGACTTGAGCCGAGTGCAGGTTTGGAAGAACGTCGTATAGGCGAGCTCTATGCCAGTCGCGCGAATTCGGTATGCAGCTCATCCAGACGTCGAAGCGTCTGGTCGCGAGGCTCGGTCGGCAGTTCCACCAAAACTTCTTCCACCCCGAGGTGAAGGTAGCCCTCAATATCTTTCGCTGTGTGTTTCCCCCCGTGGATGTTGATCACCGGCACGTCGCGGCCGGCGATAGCGCGCAGTTCCTCAAGCCGACCCGACAGAGCGTTGGCCGATGGGCTCATCGAAATCCAGCCGGCATTGAGCCGGGCGATGCGCCGAAAGCTCGCTGGCCCCCCACCCAGGAATAGCGGCGGGTACGGCCGCGTCACCGGCTTTGGCCAACTGTAGACTGGGTCGAAGTCTACGAATTCCCCGTGGAATTCGGCCTTCTCGTGTGTCCAGATCTCGATCATCGCGCGCAGCCGTTCTTCAACCACGTGTCCGCGCACCGCGGGATCAACACCATGGTTAGCGATTTCTTCGCGCAACCAGCCCACACCCACGCCGAAGCGAAATCGCCCCTCCGAGACCAGGTCCAGGGATGCGACCTCTTTGGCCGTCAGGATCGGATCACGCTGCGGGAGCAACGCGATGCCGGTCCCCAATACCAGCGTCTGGGTGCCTACCGCCGCTGCCGTCAACGCCACGAACGGATCCAGCGTGCGATAGTACTTCGGTGGAATAGGGCCCCCGCCTGGATACGGGGTCTTGGCATCGACCGGGATGTGGGTGTGCTCGGCGAGGAACAGCGACGAAAACCCGCGCTGTTCGAGTCCGGCGCCCAGTTCCACCGGGCTAATGCCTTCGTCGGTAACAAAAGTCAAGACACCGAAACGCATGCTTGCTCCCATCATCACTGCGACTGCTGCGATGGCATCCGACCGGTGGCCGGCGCGTCTGGCGCCGCCGGGCGGCGGGCCGCGCCCCACAGCCCAACTCCAATGCCGATGATCGCGCCGCCAAGACCGACGATCTGTTGTGAGCGTTTCATCTCGTGATGAACGCTCATCCCGCCGAGAAGGTCAGCCGCGTCCGCCCCGCCGGAGGCAAGGAACCAGCCGCGGGTGTTCTTGCCGCGCAGCGCCGCGGCCGCGAGCAGCCCACCGATCAATGCGTCGCGGTAGCCCATCGACCGTAACAGCAGTCGCGCCGTCGGTGACGACTCCTCCGCATCTGCGCCCCAGAGTCGGTTCGCACGGACGGGGTCGACGAGAAACGAGATGCCCGAGGCGAATCGGATGCTTCCCGCGACCAGCGCGGTGCGGTCGATCGACATGCGCTCAGCGCGCTCCACGTATCAACCGACCGGGGCGTGCGCCGGTGTCGACGCCGTCGCGGCGCGTCACGACTCCGTTGACGATCGTGGCGCTGTAGCCGCAGGCCCCCTGCATGAGTCGATGACCGCCGGCCGGCAGGTCGTAGGCCATCCGGGGAGCATGCAGGGTGAGCGCATCCATGTCGATCACGTTGACATCGGCCTTCTTTCCGACCTCGATGACGCCGCGATCCGAAAGCCCGAAGAGCTGCGCGGTGTCGTGAGACTGCTTGCGGATGACGTACTCCAGCGGCAGCTTCTCGCCTCGATGACGATCGCGCGCCCAGTGGGTCAGCAGGAAGGTGGGATATGACGCGTCACAGATCATGCTGCAGTGGGCGCCGCCGTCGGACAACCCGAGGACACCGGCGGGGTGGGTCAGCATCTCGCGGATCGCGTCGTGGTTGCCCTCCGCGTAGTTGTACATGGGCATCAGCAGCATCGCGCCGGCATCGGCTTCCAGCATCAGGTCATACATCGTCGCCAGCGGATCCTCGCCGCGTTCGCGGGCGATCGCGGCCACGGTGCGGTCGGGGGTGGGTTCGTAGTCGGGTGGCTCGCCGAGGGCGTAGAGCCGGTCCGTGGAGTGCTGCGCGAACGCGAACATGGCGTCGAACAACACATTCGGGTCAGGAGGCAGGTCGTCCTCGGACAAGATGGCCGCTCGTACCGCGGGGTCGGCCAGCCGGGCGGCGAGTTCATCGCGGCTGCACTCGGCTTTCAGCCGCCGATAGGTCGGGCGGTGGGTGAAGGCGTGGTGTCCGGGGAACCCGAGCAGCATTCCGAACGGGCGCGCCGCGACCTGCGGATGCAGCCGGCTGCCTTCCTCGTGGGCCGCCGCCGAGATGTCGAGCTGCTCGCGCCAGAGGTTCGGGTCGGCGTCGACCTGGATCAGCGCGAAGCTCAGGGCGACGTCGATCTCGGCGCCCAGCCGCCGCATCCAGTCGATTTCCTTCTTCGGCGCCACGATGTCTTCGCCGGCAGCACCTTGCGGCGCGAGCTCGAAGACCGCCCCGCCACCGGCCGCCATCGCATGGCCCAGCGCGAAGAGTTCGTCTTCGGCCGCAAACGTTCCCGGGACGGGTTCGCCGTCCATCGCGCGGTGCGCGAGCGTGCGTGACGACGAAAATCCCAGCGCACCGGCCTCGACTGCCTCGCGCACCAGCCGGCTCATCACCGCGATGTCGTCCGGGGTCGCGGGCTCGTTGCGGGCGCCACGCTCTCCCATTGCGTACGCGCGAATGGGTCCGTGCGCGATCTGGCTTCCCATGTCGACCGCGAGTTCGCGTTTGCCGATCACGTCGAGGTACTCCGCGTAGCTCTTCCAGCCCCAGGTAATGCCTTCTGTCAGCGCGGTTCCCGGAATGTCTTCCACACCCTCCATCAGTTCGATGAGCCATTGCTCACGCCCGGGCTGCACCGGCGCGAAACCGACGCCGCAGTTGCCGGCAACGACCGTGGTCACGCCGTGGGTGCTGGACGGTTCGAGCAGGTCATCCCAGCTGACCTGTCCGTCGTAGTGGGTGTGGATGTCCACGAACCCCGGCGCGACAATCTTTCCGGTTGCGTCGATCGTCTCAGCGGCCTCGCCTGCCAGCGGCGGGCTATCAGGACCGCGGCGACGAATCTCGGCGATTTTGCCGTCCTTGACGGCGACATCGGCGTCGAAGCGGTCCGCACCCGTTCCGTCCACCACGGTGCCGCCGGTGATCTTGAGATCGAACACGATTACTCCCTTGCCTGCCCCCGCCAGCCGCTACCGTGGCAATGTAACACCGTTACAGAGAAGAGCACAGGCAGTTCGGGAAAGGCGGGAGCTCGATGACGACCCAGGCAACGCCTCGTGCCCGGCGGGAGGATGCGATCGGCACGCCGCCGAAACGGCCCACCCTGGTGCCGGCGGAGCGCTACTACTCCCCGACCTTCGCACAGCTCGAGGTGCAGCGGATGTGGCCGAAAGTCTGGCAGGTCGCCTGCACCGTCGACCATGTCGCCGAACCCGGTGACTACTTCGAATACCGTTGCGGCCCCTATTCGGTGCTGATCGTCCGCGGCGACGACGGCGCGCTGCGCGCTTTCCAGAACGTATGCCGCCACCGGGGCAACTCGCTGTGCACCGGTTCCGGTTCGGACTTACACGAACTGCGGTGCGGTTATCACGGCTGGACGTGGGACCTTTGCGGCGCTCTCAAGCGAATCCCTAACCGCAAGGGATTCGGGGCGATACGGATGTCCGAGCTTCCACTGCTCGCAGTCCGCGTCGACACTTGGGAGCGACTGGTCTTCGTCAATCTCGACGCCGACGCGATGCCCTTGCCCGACTTCTTGGAGGTGGTGCCGCACGACATTGCGTGGTGCAAACTCGGCGAGTTTCGGTGCTACGCGACCATGACCGTCGAGGTCGAAGCGAACTGGAAGACGATCGCCGACGGCTACAGCGAGACCTATCACGTGCAGACGCTGCATTCCGAGCTGCATCGGTGCGTGGACGATGTCTTTGCGCCACAGGTGATCTGGGGACACACGGGTAAGTCCGAGCAGCTCTACGGTGTGCCGAGCCCGCAGCTCAAACAAATACCCACCGACGAAGAGGTGTGGGATGCGTATGTCTGCACCCAGGGAGCGTTGATGGGCGTTGCCGAGGGCACCCCGTTTCCGCGCGACCAACGCCGGCCCGGCCAGTCGGTTGCAGACGTGATCGCGGAGCGCACAAGATCTTTCGCTGCCGAGCGCGGTGTCGACCTGGACTGGGCCAGCACCGACCAGCTGATGCGGCTGCACCAGTACAACGTCTTCCCGAACATGACGCTGCTGACCAACGCCGATCACCTGACGGTCATGACCGCACATCCGGGGCCCGACCCCGATCACGGCGAACTGGTGATGATGTTGTGGACACGCATGCCGCCGGGTGCGCCACGCAGTAAGCCCGCCGACGTTCGGATGAAGGCGGACGATGCCCAACCCGGCTTGGTGCTGACCCAGGACATCACGGTGTTGCCCGGAGTACAGCGCGGTCTGCACCAGCCCGGGTTCACGCACTTGGTGTTGTCCAACGAGGAACGGCGCGTGATCAACATGCACCGCAACCTCGAACGTTACCTGCAGCTAGGTGAAACGACGTGACATCCAAAGGCGAACAAGCCGTCAGCGCCGAGCTGATCCTCGACACCGCGGCCCGCCTGATCGAACTTCACGGGGTGGAGGCATTCACGATGCGCGGCCTCGCCGAACAACTCGGGGTAGCCGTCACCTCGATCTACTGGCATGTCGGGGGCAAAGACAAACTCTTTGACAGCGTGGTCGACCGATTGATCGGCCAGATGGCCAATTTGCCCATCGAGGGTGACACTGCCGTGGAACGTATTGCGTCACTTGCGCGCTCGCAGCGCAGTGCGCTCATCGAGCGACAGCACCTGCTGCGCATCGCGCATGAACGCGACCGGACGCCGATGTTGTTCTTGCCGATTCAGCAGAGGTTGGTGGCGCTGCTGGCTGAACTGGGCGTGACCGGAACCGATGCCGCACTCGTCTTGCGCGCGGTGCAAGTTCACGTCATCTCGTCTGCGGTGATGCAGTTCTCGGCGGTTCGTGGCGCCAAGCACGAGGAGGAGGACCCGTCGCTGTGGGCCGACGACTGGCCCGACCGGGCGCTCGTCGAGGCGCTCCGGTCCCCCACCGACTATGACGCCGTTTTCGAATACGGGCTCAATGCGCTGCTGGCGCCGTTGCGACACAGCCGCTAATGCCTTGCCGGTAGGCAAAGTCCCTAGACGTTATCCCACTGTTCGTCGGTTACATCGGGGATGCAGTGGTAGGCGATCACCGCAGTCCCGGGGTTGGGCACGCCGCCGTTGATGTTGAGACAGGGTCCGAGGGGGCTGGTGACCTGGCCGTTAGCCTGGGAATTCCACTGCTGGTTGGTCGAATTGGTCTGACACGACGACAAGGTCACCGGGGTGTTATCCGCGGCGCTGCTGATGCTCACACACTGTCCGGGGAAGGCCACGCTCTCGATCTGACCGGTGGAGTTGAAAGACCAGAGCTGAGACTTCGACCCGTCGCACGGGTTGATCATCGTCGCAGTGTTGTTCCCATTCGGGCCGTCGAAACACCAATTGCCCATCCGGCTCTTCAACTGAACCGGGTCGGCGGCACTCGCCAAACCAGCGCTGAGCAAAGCCACACCGAACACTGCGCCCGCTACGACAACGGCTCGGCGCACACCACCCATCAACTGTGATTCATGCATTTTGCTCCATCCTCCCGTCCTGGTTCACGTCACGCGCCCACAAGCGGCGCCAACTACACCAAGAACACCACTGTCACGGATGGTTTGTCGCAGATACCAAGATTCTGACCCCCACGATCGAGCAGCAGAACTAAGGGTTCGGCAGTAGATGTGTTTACAACACCGTCGCTTCGGGCATTACATTGCCTGAACAGCCGTAAATTCACTAAGAAGGGGCCAGGGTGACCGTCACAAATCTCGCCGGTTTCGCCACGGCCTGTCAGGACGCCATGAGGGCGGTCCTGCACGCCATGGCCAGCGGTGGGGACGAATGCCGAGGACACCTCTCGGAGGCCAAAGTGGCAGTCGACAAGGCCCTGCACGATGCCCACAGCGGTGAGGAATGGTGCCTGGCCGAACACCTGCGCCGGGGAATCCAGGATGTGCAGGCCCGCGCGCGGGACGCTTCCTGAGCGTTAGGTGTACTGACCGCCGGCCATCCCTCGCGTTCGTTGATTCGCATTGCGTAGG
The DNA here is from genome assembly GCF_050700595.1 of Mycobacterium sp. Lineage (GTDB taxonomy): Bacteria > Actinomycetota > Actinomycetes > Mycobacteriales > Mycobacteriaceae > Mycobacterium. The sequence goes on along the minus strand of NZ_JBOHHI010000079.1, from coordinate 4,215 downwards.
TGAATAGCCTCTAAGCGACGACGATTTCAGGCAACAACGTATGCTCGCCTGCATGAGCAGGCTCGCAGCGGACGCGCCCATTCTGGTACGCGCGGACGGGCCGGTGGCTCGCCTCACCCTCAACCGGCCGGAGAAACGCAACGCCCTCAGCCTCGAGCTCATGGCGGAGCTGATTGCCGGGCTGCAGCGGCTTGGTGCGGATCCCGACGTGCGGGTGATCGTCCTCGATGCGGCCGGCCCGGCGTTTTGCGGGGGTCATGACCTGAGCGAGATGATCGGCCGCGACGTCGTCTTCTACCAGCGGCTGTTCGACGTTTGCACCGAGCTCATGGAGACTATCCACCGCCTCCCCCAACCGGTGATCGCAAAGGTCGAGGGAATGGCCACAGCGGCGGGCTGTCAGCTGGTAGCCGCCTGCGACCTCGCCGTGGCAGCTCAAGGCGCCCGTTTCGCCACCCCGGGAGTCAAGATCGGACTCTTCTGTTCGACTCCGATGGTGCCGTTGTCGCGTGCAATCGGCAGGAAGCGCGCATTGGAGATGTTGCTCACCGGCCAGCCGATCGCCGCTGAGACCGCACTGGATTGGGGCCTGGTGAACCGCGTTGTCCCGGCGGACGCGCTCGAAGACGAGGTCGGCGCCATCGCCGACGCCATCGTGGCTTCGAGCCCGCTGACCGTAGGGCTTGGCAAGGAAGCGTTCTACGCGCAGATCGAGCTCGACGAACACCGGGCCTACGACCTCACCAAGGCCGTCATGACGATGAACGCCCACGCCGACGATGCCCAAGAGGGCATGTGTGCGTTCCTTGAGAAGCGCCCCGCGACGTGGCGTCGGCGCTGATAACTCGAAATGGTCAGTACAACAACGGGTTACGACGCCATCGTGGTGGGATTGGGCGGTATGGGAAGCGCCGCCGCCTATCATCTGGCCGCCCGGGGACGCCGGGTGCTCGGCTTGGAGCGACATGAGCCCGCCCACGATAAGGGATCCAGCCACGGCGGGTCTCGGATCATCCGCCAGGCGTATTTCGAGGGCCCCGGTTATGTTCCGCTATTGCTGCGCGCCTACGAACTCTGGGAGAAGCTGGCCGCCGACTCCCGATGTGACGTCTACCGGCTCACCGGGGGGCTTTTCATCGGGGCACCGGACTGCCTGATCGTGTCCGGTAGCCTGCACGCCAGCCGCCAATGGGATCTACCGCACGAGGTGCTCGACGCCGCCGAGATCACCGCCCGGTTCCCGAACTTCACGCCCCACCGCGAAGACATCGCGATCTACGACCCCAAAGCCGGATTCGCGCGTCCGGAGCTGACCGTGCGCGCACATCTCCAACTCGCCGAGAAAGCCGGGGCCACATTGCGATTCGGCGAAACCGTGCTGGATTGGAGCCAGGCCACGGATGGGGTGCGCGTCAATACCGGCAGTGGGTCTTACAGCGCTGGGCAGTTGGTCTTCTGCCCGGGTGCCTGGACCCCGCAGGTGCTGGGTCAGTTGGGTGTTCCCATCACGGTGGAACGTCAGGTGATGTACTGGCTGGATCCGATCGGCGGTGCTTCGGGCTTCGAGGATCACCCCGTCTTCATCCACGAGAGCGCCTCAGGCATATACACATACGGCTTGCCAGCGATCGACGGACCGCGGGGCGGCGTGAAAGTTGCCTTCGCCCGCAACGGGATCGCCTGTACGCCAGACACCATCGACCGGGTGGTACACGAACGGGAAATCAGCATGATCAGGGCGCGGATCGTTGAGTTGTTACCGGCGCTGGCGGGCAGATGCCTGCGCGCGGCGACCTGTATGTACTCCACTACACCCGACCGGCACTTCGTGATCGGGCGCCACCCGCAGTGCGCCGACGTCATTATGGCGTGTGGATTCTCCGGGCACGGCTTCAAATTCGTCCCGGTGATCGGCGAAATCCTTGCCGACCTGGTCATCGATCGGGCCACCGACCACCCCATCGCGTTGTTCGACCCGCAGAGATTGCCGACGGCATGACCGCTACCGGGGCGGTCGTCAATAGGACCGCAACCGCGCAGCGCTAACACGCAGAAGCTCAAGCGGCTCAATAAACCTCGGTCCCAAAATGCCTGCCGCGTCGAGGAACACGCGCCGGGCCAGGAAGCTCTTCCGGATGCGGCGTGCGGTCATTAACACGAGCAGGTTAATCGCGAGCCTCCCCAGCGCCACCCGAGTCGTTCGCTTCTTCCAGGTTGATGGCGTCGAGCCGGCGCGCCGGCCAAAGTAGTAGCCAATGCACAGTGCTGTCACCAGGGCGGAGATCACCACAAGCGGTGTCATGAAGACGAGCGTCCTTCATCGCTGTCGCGGGAAAGTCACATACGGGATACACCTCGGCGGTTTTTCGTCGGTGGCCCGTTACGGTGGATCGCCATGCAGGTCTTGACCGCTCCCGCGAGTTTCGGTCACTCGGACTGCGAACGCATCGTCGTTGGCGCCGCGCTGGCGCAACCCGTCCTGGCCCTCACCAGCCTGGCCTACGTCGCCGCCGGCATGGCCGTATTGGCGTGGGCAGTACAGGTTAGGGCGCCGCTGGCCGGGGCTGCCGGAGTGGCGCTCGTGGCGGTCGGGGCCGGTAGCTTCGCCTACCACGGGCCCCAGCCGTCGTGGGCGACGTTCGCCCACGACTGGCCCATCGTCGCCGCGGGAGCGGTGTACACCGCCAGCCTGGCCCGGAGCGGGTGCCGGCAGCGGTGGTCGGCCTGGGCGGCACCGGCCGCCGTCTTCGCTTTGGGATTGGCCGCCTACGTCGCAGGACGCTCCGGGTCGCCGCTGTGCCGGCCCGACAGCCTGTGGCAGTACCACGGTGCCTGGCACGTCCTCTCCGCCGCTGCCGCCGGATGGGCCGCCCGGGCCATGGCGCCGGAGCCTCGCCGGTGAGCGTCCACCAGCGCGGCGAGCCGGCGGCGGAGAGAAGCCGGGGCAGCATCCGGCGGCTCAGCGGCCGCGAAACCGAAGCTCCCTCTTCTCCACGAACGCCTGCGCCGCTTCCCGGTGATCTTCTGTCAGGCCTGTATGGATGTGATGTGTGGCCTCGAGGTCCATGCATTCCTCGAGGTTGCCGTGGACCGCCCGGTTGAGGTTCTCTTTCATGTAGCGGTAGGCGATCGACGGACCCTCGGCCAACCGCCGGGCCCGGTCCATCACCTCTTTCTCGAGTTCACCGGCCGGGAAGACGGCGTTGACCAAACCCAGCTTCTCGGCCTCAACGGCCGTGAGCCGCTCGGAGAAGTAGTACAACTCCTTGGCCTTCGCCGGGCCGACCAGTCTGGTCAAAAACCAGGTTCCGCCGTAGTCGCCGGCGAAGGCAACGCGGGCGAAGGCGGTGGTGAAGATGGCGGTTTCGGCCGCGTACCTGAGATCGCAGGCCAAGGCGAGCGCCAGGCCGGCGCCGGCAGCCGGGCCGGGAACCTGGGCGATCGTAGGTTTCGGCATCCGCCACAGCTTCCCGCTGGTCGCCTGCTGGTTCAGCCGCTGCCGGTGGATCGCCACGTCGACCGGTACCGACGGCGCGCCGGAAGATCCCCGGTCGGCCATGGCCTTCACGTCGCCCCCGGCCGAGAAGGCGTCGCCCGCTCCAGTCAGCACCACGCACCCAACCTCATCGCTGAGTTCGACCTGGGCCAGGACGCGTCCCAACGCCTGGAGCATGTCGTTCGAGAAGGCGTTGCGCCTAGACGGCCGATTCATGGTGATCACAGCTACGCCGTCGTCCACCCCGGCCAACAGATCGTCGGTGCCGGTGTCGAGAGCCGTCATGGCGCACGCACTACGAATCGCACTCCGCCGATCTCGGCGACCGGCCCGTCACCGTTCGGCAGGCCCGGCAAGCCGGGTGTCAACCAGATTTCGGTAATGCCTTCGGCCCGGCCGTCGACCGCCGGGACGAACCTCAAGGATTGGCCAGCCGGGTCCAGCCGGACCTCGGCGAGTCCACCCTCCACCTCGGCGCCGAGACCAAGAACGCCGGCCCACCGCTGGGCCGCCGCGGCCGGTTCTTTCACCTCGACCGTGATGCCGGCGATGCCGCCCGCCGGGTGATCGGGCGCCGTTGCGGTCCATGCCGGTCCCGCCCATCGCCACGAGTTGGTCGGCGACGCCCAGTCGAGGGACACGATCGCCCCCGGGATGTCCTTGGGGTGCAAGTGGGTGCCGGCGATGTCGTCGAGGTCGACCTTCCACACCACGCGCAC
>NZ_JBOHHI010000078.1:0-29472 GCF_050700595.1 Mycobacterium sp. | reverse complement strand
GACACCGTCAGCAGAATCAGCACCGGCAGCAACAGGAACACCCACAGCGGGCGATACGGCGGCCGGCGCAACACGACTGCGCCGGCCAGCAGGCCGCAGCAGCAGGTCAGGTTGATGAATTCGTACATGTTGCCCCACGGCACCCGCGCGGAGGCCAGGCCGCGCAGCACGATGCAGGCCAGCAGGAACCCGATGCCGACGTAGACCAGGGTCAGACCGCCCCGCCCGAGGCGTTCGTCGAACTGGCGCCGCGGCGGGTGCGCTACGACGCCGGGCGTGGCGCTGTCGGCGGCAACTCCGACCGTGACCAGCTCTGGGTCGATTCGCCGGCTGCGAGCATAGGCCAGTTCGGCGGCCAGCAGCAGCAACGCGATGACCAGCACCACCACCGACGAGGTGAACGCCCAGTCGGAGGCTCGCGCCAGCCCGACGTGGACGTGGGTGGTGATCATCTGACCTCCTTGCCGGCCGTCACCACCGGCTGCGTCGTGACGGTATCGAGTCCGGCGACCAACCGGACTGTCAGGCGTTCGAACTGGTCGCCCCAGCCGGAGTTGTCGGTGCGCGCCAGGCCGCCCAGCTCGACGTTCACCGTATCGGGCGCGCCCGCGGGCGCGAGCCGGACCCAGACCCGTCGTCGTCGCACCAGCAGCGACACCAGCAGCCCGGCCATCATCGTGATCGCCGACACCAGTACCCAGATTTGCCCGGGATCGTGAGAGACCTGCAGGTTGACGAACGGCACTGCGCCGTCGAAGCGCACCACGGTGCCGTCTTGGGCCAGCCGCACTTGTTCGCCGCCGCGCAGGTTGACCCGTGCGACCTTGGTCAGCCGGTGCTGCTCGATGAGCCGGGGATCCAGCGTGTAGAGCGACTGCGGCCGCCCGGTGTCCAGGCCGGTGTCACCGACGTAGATGTCGACGGCGACCGCGGGGGCGTTCAGCGCGGGGAACCTCGACGACAGCAGGGTGCCGTCGAGCTGCTCGGTGGGCGCGAGCAGTCCCTGGATCGCGAGCTGGTGTTTGCGACGCTGGGTGGGGTCGGGATAGCTGCCGGCCGGCGGGTCGATGCGGGCCACTCCCGACGACAGCATGGTTCGCGGGTTGTCGGGTCGCCACTGCACGGTCGAGCTGCGGGTCTGCCGGTCCGGGAATGTCACCGTGAAGGTCGGCGCGTAGCCGTGGCCCTGCAGATATATCCGGTCACCACCGGTGCGCAGCGGATGGTTGACCTCCAACCGGTACGGCCGCCACCGGTCGGCCGTCAGATCGCGGCCGGTCTGGTAGTCGATGTCGGCGGCGAACGAGGTCGCCTGCCCGGACGCCAGATAGTGCGCCTGAAAATTGTTGACGCGGATGCAGATCGGATGAAGTGAGGTGCCGTCGACGGTGTTGCCGGCGCGGAACGAATCGAATGCGGCCGGCGACGCCGAGCAGAAGCCGGGACCGCCGTCGGCGATGACGATCACGTTGCCCTCGTAGCCGAACAGCTTGCCGACGGCCACCGCGACCAGCAGGCCCACCAGCGCGAAGTGGAAGACCAGGTTGCCGAATTCGCGCAGGTAGCCCTTCTCGGCGGAGATTTCGTTGCCACGAATGGTTTTGCGCCAGCCGCGCAACCTGTGCGCGATCGTCGCCGCGACGTCATCAGGTTCGCCGGTGATCGTCGCGCTGGCGTGTTTGGGCAGCCGGCCCAGGTTGCGCGGCGCGGGCACCGGGGTGGCGCGCAGGCTGCGGACGTGTTCGATCATCCGCGGGGTCAGGCAGCCGACCAGCGAGGTGAACAACAGCACATAGATCGCGGTGAACCAGAAGCTGGAGAACACCTCGAACGCCTGCAGTCGATCCAGCCACGGCCCGATCAGCGGATGGGCGGCCAGATAATCGTCGACCTTGCCGGCGTTGAGGCTGCGTTGCGGCAGCAGCGCGCCGGGGATCGCGCCCAGCGCCAACAGGAACAGCAGGACCAGTGCGGTGCCCATCGAGGTCAGCGCCCGCCAGGTGTTGCGGGCCCAGGCGAGCAGCCGCGGGGTCATATCGGCAGCCTCACGTCGGACACCAACGCGTCGCGCAGCCACGCCGCGAAGTCGCTCCACACCCCGGTGAGCAGCGCCGCGCCGACGACGATCAGCAGCACGCCGCCGAAAATCTGCAGCGCCCGGGTGTGCCGGCGCAGCCAGCCCAGCCCGGCCACCGCCGCGGCCGATCCGAACGCCAGCAGCACAAACGGCACACCCAGCCCGAGGCAGTAGGCGATCACCAGGACGATGCCGCGCGCCACGCTGGCACCGTCGGTGGCCGAGGCCACCGTGATCACCCCGGTCAGCGTGGGCCCCAGACACGGCGTCCAGCCCAGCGCGAACACCGCGCCCAGCAGCGGCGCGCCGGCGACCGTCGACAACTGCCGCGGGGTGAACCGGGCCTGCCGCTGCAGGGCCGGAACGAACCCGACGAACACCAGACCCATCGCGATGGTCAGCGCCCCGCCGACGCGCTGCAGCAGTAGTTGGTTGGTGATCAGCGTGGTGGTCATGCCGAGCACGGCGACGGTGCCGAGCACGAACACCGCGGTGAACCCGGCGACGAACAACGCCGCCGACCCGGCGACCCGCCACCGCGCGGCGGGCGGCGCCTTGATCGCACCGGGCGCCGGCGTCTCGTCGACGCCCACGACGGCGGCCAAATATGACAGGTAGCCGGGCACCAGCGGTACCACGCACGGCGACGCGAACGACACCAGCCCGGCCAGCAGGCACACCGCCAGCGCCACCAGCAGCGGGCCGGTCGCGGCGATCGCGGTGAACCCGGTGCTCACTGCGGTCCCGGCGGTGCCTGGTCTTCTGCCGCGATCCGCTGCACGACGGGCTGCAGGTCCTCGGCGAGCAGTTCGCGCAGGAAGACCGCGGCGACCCGGTGTTGGCGGTCGAGCACCAGCGTGGACGGGATGACCGTGGTCGGGTATTTGCCGCCGAACGCGATCATGGTGCGCATCGCCGGGTCGTAGATGGACGGGTAGCTCACCTGCCGGTCGGTGACGAAGTCCTGCGCGGCCTGCCGGTTGTTGTCGCGGACGTCGATGCCCAGGAACGCGACGCCGCCGGCGCGGGTGGCGTCGTACACCTGTTGCAGCTGGGTGACCTCGGCGCGGCACGGCCCGCACCACTGGCCCCAGACGTTGATCACGACGACCTTGCCACCGAAGTCGTCGACGGACAGCGTGTGTGCCGGGTGCATCAGGTCCGATCCGGCGACCGGTCCGGGCCGGCCGCGGTGTTCGGGCGGGTCGTAGAAGATGTCGGTTTTCCCGCCGGGCGCGACGAACTCGAAGGTGCCGCCCTGCGCGACCGCGTCGTCACCGTGCGAACAGCCGGCCAACAGGCCGACCAGCAGCGCGCCGACGATCGCCAGCCGGCGCATGGTCAACGGCCGCCCGGTTCGGTATACAGCACGTCGGCCAGGCGGTCGCCGTCGTAGACCAGCGAGGTCACCGACGCGACCGCGCATTGTCGGCGCGTCGGGTAGTGCCAGAGCCGTTTGCCGGTCAGGTACAGCCGCAGCGTCCACACCGGCAACTGGTGGCTGACGCAGACGGTGTCGTGGCCGGCGGCCCGGGCCCGCACCTTGTCGACCGCGGTCGCCATCCGCGCGGCGATCTGCGCGTACGGCTCCCCCCAGGACGGGGTGAACGGGTTGCGCAGCTGCCACCACACCCGCGGGTCGCGCCACGCGCCGTCGCCCGGGCCGAGACGTTTGCCCTCGAAGAAGTTGGCCGATTCGATGAGGTCGGGGTCGGTGTCCACCGGCAGGTCGTGGCGCGCGGCGATCGGCGCGGCGGTCTCCTGTGCCCGTTGCAGCGGGGAGGCGATCACCGCGACGACGTCGCGGTCGGCGAGCGCGTCGGCCACCGCCTGCGCCTGCCGATTTCCCTTGTCGGACAGGTGAAATCCGGGCAGTCGCCCGTACAGCACGCCGTCGGGGTTGTACACCTCGCCGTGGCGCACCAAATGGATTCGGGTGTGCTCGGCCATCAGGGTTTCGCCTCGCTTGCCGCCGCGGCGGCGGTGGGTAGCGCGGCGGCGATCCGCTCGAACGCGGTGTCATCGAGGGCCGCCGAGACGAACCACGCCTCGAAGGCGCTGCATGGCGGATAGACGCCCGCGTCGAGCAGGGCGTGGAAGAACGCCGGGTAGCGCCAGGTCTGGGTCGCGCGCGCAGCCGCGAAATCGGTCACCGGCGCCTCCGCGAAGAACACACCGAGCATATTGCCGGCCCGCGGAATCTGGTGCGGTACATCGGCATTCGTCAACGCATCGGATAGCATCACGGCGAGCCGGTCGGCGTTGGCGTCCAGCGCTGCATAGACCGTGTCATCGGCGGCCCGCAGCGTCGCCAACCCGGCCGCCACCGCCACCGGGTTGCCGGACAACGTGCCGGCCTGATACACCGGCCCGAGCGGTGCCAGTCGCTCCATCACCTCGGCACGCCCGCCGAACGCCGCGGCCGGCAGCCCGCCGCTCATCACCTTGCCGAACGTGAACAGATCGGCGTCCACCGGATCGATTCCGTACCAACCGCTTCGGCTGACCCGGAAACCCGTCATCACCTCGTCGACGATCAGCAGCGCGCCGTTCTCGGCGGCGACCGTGCGCAGCGCGGCGTTGAATCCGGCTGCGGGCGGGACGACGCCCATGTTGCCGGGGCTGGCCTCGGTGATCACCGCGGCGATCTCGTCGCCGAACCGCGCGAATGCCTGCTCGACGGCGGCAATGTCGTTGTAGGGCAACACGATCGTGTCCGCAGCGGTGGCGCCGGTGACGCCCGGCGAGGACGGCAGCCCCAGCGTCGCCACCCCGGACCCGGCGTCGGCCAGCAGCGCGTCCACGTGGCCGTGGTAGCAGCCGGAGAACTTGACGATCTTGGCGCGGCCGGTGAACCCGCGGGCCAGCCGCACCGCGCTCATGGTGGCCTCGGTGCCGGAGTTGACCAGGCGGATCCGCTGCACCGGTGGCATCCGGTCGATGATCTCGGCGGCCAGCTCGGTCTCGGCCGGGGTCGGGGCCCCGAACGACAACCCGGTGGCGGCGGCCTTGGCGACGGCGTCCACCACGGCCGGGTGGGCGTGGCCGAGGATCATCGGGCCCCACGAACAGACCAAATCGACGTAGCGGTTTCCGTCGGCGTCGGTGAGCCAGCAGCCGTGGGCCTCGGTAATGAAGCGGGGCGTGCCGCCCACCGCCTTGAAGGCCCGCACCGGGGAGTTCACCCCGCCGGGGGTCAGCGCGCAGGCGTCATCGAACAGCTTCGCCGAGATAGCCGTACCGTGCACGTTCACCAGTGTCCCAGCCTTCGCATCACCCTCGACTACAGGGTGTAGTTATGAGTCCGCTTGGCGAGCGTCACGCCAGCGTGGCATCCGGCGCCGAGCGTCACGCCAGCGTGGCGTTGGGCGATCGAGTGGGGCCGTGGGGGTTGAGATCGGCGGCGGGCACCGAGTTGGATAGCGGTATGCAGCTACCCCAACGACTCGCCCGGTTCAATCGACACGTCACCAACCCTGTCCAGCGGATGTGGGCCGGCTGGCTCCCGCCGTTCGGGATTCTCGAGCACGTCGGGCGGCGCTCCGGCAAGCAGTACCGGACCCCGTTGAACGTGTTCAACGCCGAGGTCGACGGAAAACCCGGCGTGGCGATCCTGCTGACCTACGGCCCGGACCGGGACTGGCTGAAGAACCTCAATGCCGCCGGCAACGCACGGATGCGCCGCAATGCCAAAACCTTCGGTGTCACACAACCGCGGACCGTCACCAAGGCCGAAGCGGCGTCGCATGTCAGCGGCGCCTGGCGGCCGATCTTCGCTCGGCTGCCGTTCGAGCAGGCGGTGTTGCTCACCAAGGCCGGCTAGCGCATGCAGTTCTCGGAGCGACGAGCCCGGTTCAACCGGCGGGTGACCAATCCGCTGTTTCTGCCGATCAGCGGCTGGCTACCAATGTGGTCGATCGTCGAGCATGTGGGGCGGCGGTCTCAGAAGACCTACCGCACCCCGGTCTCGATGTTCCGCACCGACGACGGTGTCGCAGTGCTGCTGGTGTACGGACCGAACCGGGACTGGGTGAAGAACCTGCAGGCCGCGGGTGGCGGGCGGGTTACGTTGTACGGCAAGACCTTTGACGTCACCGATCCTCGCATTGTCCCGACGAGCGAGGCAGTCGGCGCGTTGAAGTCACCGTGGCGCCAGCTGCTGGGATCCGCCGGGGTGGAGTCGACACTGTTGCTTACTGGCGCATAATGCACCCACAGGGGCGCCAAAAACGGAGGCGATCTCGATGACCCAGGCGATGGACCCGACCTTCTACCGCACCGCCGCCGACGCCATCGCGGCACCGCCCGAGAAGCTGGCGTATGTGGTGGCGTTCGACCGCGAGGCCGAGCGGCCAGACGCGCTCACCGTGGTCGACGTCGACCCGGCGTCCGGTGACTACGGCCGCGTCGTGGGATGGGCGGACCTGCCGACCCGCGGCGACGAGCTGCACCACTTCGGCTGGAACGCCTGCAGCAGCGCGTTCGCGCACGCGGGCCACCATACCGACGGGCTGCAGCGGCGCTACCTGCTGCTGCCGGGGCTGCGGTCGTCGCGGCTCCATGTCTTCGACACTCACCCCGACCCTGCGCAGCCGACGTTTGTGCGTTCGATCGACGCCGCCGAACTGGCGGCGAAAGCGGGCTACTCCCGGCCGCACACGCTGCACTGCGGTCCCGACGGAATCTTCCTGTCCTGCCTGGGAAGCGCCGACGGCGACGGCGGTCCGGGCGGCATCGCACTGCTGGACCACGACAGCTTCGACGTGCTCCGCGCGTGGGAGACCGACCGCGGCCCGCAGTACATGGCCTACGACGCGTGGTGGCACCTGGGGCAGAACACGCTCATCACCAGCGAGTGGGGCACCCCGTCGATGATCGAGAACGGGCTGCAGCCGGACCTGCTGCTCGCCCACAAGTACGGCCACGCCATGCATTTCTGGGATCTCGCGGAAGGCCGCCACCTACAGACCGTCGACCTGGGCGAGCAGCACCAGATGGTGCTGGAGCTGCGGCCATCCCACGACCCGCAGGCCACCTGGGGGTTCGCCGGCGTGGTGATCAGCACCGAGGACCTGTCGGCGTCGGTGTGGCGCTGGCACCGCGACGGCGACCGCTGGACGGCCGACAAGGTGATCACCATCCCGGCCGAACCGGCCGAGGCAGCAGCGTTGCCGCCCGCACTGCAGCCGTTCGGGGCGGTGCCGCCGCTGGTCAGCGACATCAACCTGTCCGTCGACGACCGCTTCCTTTATGTCGCCTGCTGGGGCACCGGGGACCTCAAGCAGTACGACGTGTCCGACCCGGCACACCCGATCCAGACCGGCTCGGTCCGGCTGGGCGGGATCACCGCCCGGGTCGCGCACCCCGCGGCGCCATCGCAGCCGCTGGCCGGCGGCTCGCAGATGGTCGAGGTGAGCCGGGACGGCACGCGGGTGTATATGACGAACTCGCTCTACGGGGCGTGGGACGACCAGTTCTTCCCGGACGGCGTGGGCGCGTGGATGGCGAAGCTGGACACCGACCCGAACGCCGGCGGCGGGCTGCGCATCGACGAGCGGTTCTTCCCGCACGGCGAGGACTTCCGGGGGCTACGGGTGCACCAGGTGCGGTTGCAGGGCGGGGACGCCTCGTCGGACTCCTACTGCTACCGCTGAAAACACAACGGAGAGCCGGTTCACTCTGCGCCTACCGCGCGAAAGTTCGAGTGGCGTGCGCGGTGAACGCAGAATGAACGAGAAGCTAGCCGCGCTCTGCCGCTGCCTGCTGGCGGGACACCACGTGGGTGACCGGAATCGGATAGGTCGAGCGCGCCTTCTCGACGAGGCCGAGTCGCAGCCAGGACGAGCGGCCTTCGGCGATGACCAACTGATCCGGGTGGAAGCCGTCCACCGCACTGGACAACGCGCGCAGCGGTCGGTAATCGCCGAGTTCCCCGTCGGCGCGCAAGCCGAGGCCGCGCATGACGGTCAGGATGGTGTCGAGGCGTCGGTACGCCGCCCGAACGGTCGCCCCCAGCACGTACACCGGGCCGGTGCTCTCGGCTTGGCCGGTGTCCACCGGGCTCGCCGGAACGCAGACAAAGTACTGGGCGCGCTGTTGGGTGTCGACGCGCCGCAGCACATCGTAAAGCTCACTGCCGGAAACGTTCTTGTTGGCCAGCACCAACACGCGGGTGGCCTTGCCGCTGGGAGGTGGTTCGGCGTCGGGTCGGTCAGGCCCGCGCCACCACTTGGCGCCGAAGTACAACACCAACACGACCGACCAGGACAACAGGCCCAGCCACAACTGGTCGCGCGCGTCCTCGTCGAAAACCATCTGTACGAGCACCGCAACGATTCCGGCACAGGTGAGGATCGACAAAGTCGGGAAGCACCACATCTTCACCCGCAGCTTTTCCGGTGCGGTCCGGCGACGCAAGACAATCTGAGAAAGTGTGATCAGCACGTACACGAAAAGGACGACGGCGCCCGAAGATTCCAGTAAGAAGTTGAACACGGTGTCCGGGGCGATCCACGCCATGATGACCGACAGGAAACCCACCACCGACGAGAACAAGATGGCGATATACGGGACTCCGCGCCGGCCGACCTTGACCAACTGGAGCGGCGCTTCACGGTGGGCGGCGAGCACGAACAGCATGCGAGATGCCGTGTACAGGCCCGAGTTCAGACAGGACAGCACCGCAGTCAGGATCACCGCGTTCACGATGTGACCCGCGGCGGGGATTCCCATCACCGTGAGTGCTGCGATGTAGGGCGAGACACCGGGTTCGAGTGAATTCCAGGGCAGGATGACGGCGAGCAGAAACACCGAACCCACGTAGAAGATCAGGATGCGAACGACGACGGTGTTGGTCGCGCGCCGCACGGCGCGCGCCGGATTCGGGGTTTCGGCGGCGGCGATCGTGGCGACCTCGGCGCCGACCATCGCCGAAACCACCACTGCGGCGGCGCCTACGACGCTCCCCACCCCGTGCGGGAAGAAACCACCATGCGCGGTGAGGTGGCCGAAATCCATGTGACGACGTGGCCACATGCCGGTGACGAAGAGTGTGCCCATACCGATGAAGATCACGACGGTCGCGACTTTGATTCCGGCGAACCAGAATTCGAACTCCCCGAACGATGCCACCGAGAACAAATTGGTCGCGGTCATCGTCAGCATCAGGATCAATGACAGCACCCACAGCGGCGCATCGACCCAGTAGGTGAGAACTTTGCCGCCGGCGACGGCCTCGAACCCGACCACGATCACCCAGAAGTACCAATACAACCAGCCGACCGAGAACCCCGCCCAACCACCCAAAGCTTGCCGCGCGTAGTCGGCGAACGACCCGGTCGACGGGTTGGCGGTGGCCATTTCGCCCAGCATCCGCATTGCGAGCACGATCAACACTCCGCATAGCGCATAGGTCACGAATGTGGCGGGACCGGTCTCACTGATGACGACACCGGAACCGATGAACAAGCCGGCGCCGATCACACCGCCGATCGCGATCATATTGAGGTGCCGCTGCGACAGTCCGTGGCGCAACGTTGACGAGGTGCCCACGCCCGACCGGGTCGGTGTCAGCAGCATGACCGGACGCTAACATCCGTCAGCGCCGCAGAGCCTGATTGAGAGCGGGCGGCGCGGCGGAGGTTCGCCGGGGCAACGTCAATCACACCGGCGCGGCGCGCAGCGCGGCGGGCAGGCTGGGCAGGAAGTGCTCGGTGCCGAACGCGCGCAGGTCGTCGGCGCTGACCAGCGGTTGGCGACTCGGCAGCAACAGCACCACCGCCGCGTAACGCAAGATGGTCTCGGCCAGTTCGTCGACCGCTTCGGCGCCGATGCGTTCGGCGAAGCCCTCCGGGAAGATGACCCGCAGCGCTGCCGCCATCCGCTCGACCGCGGCACCCCAGTGCTGCTGGGCCAGCTCGATCATCAGGCCCGGCTCGTCGGCGATCATCCGGGTGAGCACCCGGTGCTGCCGAAACCGCATGATCGCGCACGTGAACGCCTCGACGTAGTAATTGGATTGCGGCCGACGGCTTTTCAACTCCTCGGCGATGTCGGCGAACAGAGTCGCATTCTCCCGGTCGATGACGGCGGCGACCAGCTCGTCGCGGTTGGCGAACCGGCGGTAGATGGTGGTGCGGCTGACCCGGGCGCGGCGGGCGACGTCGTCGAGCGCCACCCGGCGAAATCCGTGCCGTTCGAACTCGACGACGGCCGCGTCGAGAATCGCACGGGTGGCGGCGTCAGCCCCGGGCGTAACTGGCACAGGCAAACCTGTTGTAACGCAAGCGCATTGGCAGATGCTCCCACAACCAGTTGACCGGCCGCGACCGCCACACCGCAGCGAAGCGCTGGTATCGACGCTCGTGGCGCTCACTCCAGCGCAGGCCCAGCAGAGCGCGGGCCTGCGGCGGCAGACCGCCGGTCGTCAGAAACGCCGCAACCGGGTTGAACACCACCGCGATCACCCGCCACAGCAGCGGCGGGACCCCCTTCGGGCACGGGAATCCCTTGGTGACGTAACCGATGCCGTATTTGGCGGTCGGGTGCGCCACGACGACACTGTCGAGCATATCGTCCCAGTACCGCTGGAATTCGGCGTGATCGGCCGGCATCGACCGATCACTGACACCGTAGCGGCGATACCACGTCTTGGACTCGAGGTAGATCTGCTGTTTCTCCTCCTCGGTGAGGCGTTTGACGAAGGTGTCGGCGAAATACAGCACCTGCTCGACGAAGGTGGCGTGCGCCCAGTAATAGGTCTCCGGATCCAGTGCGTGGTAGCGGTTCCCGTTCGGCATGTCGCCTTTGATCTCGTGGTGGAAGTCGCGCACCTGCTGGCCCGGATGGTCGCGGTCGGAGCCGTAGACGGTCATGAAGATCGGTGGCAGCGAGCGTTTGACCCGGGCGGCGGTATCGCTGAAGAACACCGAGTGATCCAGCACGCCCTGGCCGAGTTCGGCCAGCATGTTTTGCAGCACCGCGGGCCGCGGCCCGATCAGGAACATGCGGTTGTCGCCGAAGTAGCGCCACACCAAAGACTGCGGGCCAAGTGGCAGGGCGTCGGCAGCGGGTTCGGTGAGCTCGGTCATGTGCAACAGTGTTACATATTCTGACCTTTGTACCAAAAGTGGGGCCGGGGCGGCCGGCCGACCGTAACGGCACGGCGAAAATCAGCGACGAAATCCGCCGTAGCGTTACGCTCGCGGACCCCAAGCGAGCGCGCAACAAGCTGGCGGCCAGCCGGGGCGGCGGAGAGTCACGGTGTCATAACTGATCCGGCGTGGCTATCGCAGCTATAGCCATTCGACCAGGCATGATGTCGCTCATGCCTGAGCTGTCCCGTCGCGCTGTGCTGCGCTTGGGTGCCGGTGCGACCGTCGGGGCGGCCGGTGTGTGGACGTTGAGCGCCTTGCTGGGACCCACCGAAACGCCGGCGACACCGGCTCCGTTCGAACCGCCGGCAGGTAGCACCGTGCCGACCCGGCTGTCCGGCTCGTTCGTTTCGGCAGCCCGCGGGGGCGTCAAAACCAACTGGGTCATTGCCCGGCCGCCCGTTCAAACGACGGCGTTGCGCCCGGTGATCGCGCTGCACGGCAAGGGCGGCACCGCGAACACGGTGACCGACCTCGGTGTCGAAAACGCCCTTGCCCAGCTGGTCAAGGAGGGGCATCCACCGTTTGCCGTGGTGGGCGTCGACGGCGGCGACACCTACTGGCATCCGCGGGCTTCGGGGCAGGACTCGGGTGCCATGGTGCTGGGCGAGCTGTTGCCGATGCTGTCGACCATGGGCTTGGACACCTCGCGGGTGGCGTTCATGGGCTGGTCGATGGGCGGCTACGGGGCGCTGTTGCTGGGCTCCCGGCTCGGTCCGCAGCGAACCGCGGGCATCTGCGCGGTCAGCCCGGCGCTGTTCACGTCCTACACCGCCAGCACCCCCGGCGCATTCGACAGCTACGACGACTGGGTGCGCAACTCGGTGGTCGGGCTACCGGCGCTGTCGTCGATTCCGCTGCGGGTCGACTGCGGCACCAGCGACCGCTTCTACCCGGCCACTCGCCAATTCGTCGCGCAACTGCACACACCACCTTCAGGTGGGTTCTCGCCGGGCGGCCACGACGTATCGTATTGGCGTCAACAACTGCCCGAGGAGCTGGCGTGGATGGCGTCGTGAGTCGGCGCCGGCCGACGACGTGTCACTACCCGGCCGACAACTTCACGACCCGACTGTTGCCGGTGTCGGTGACGTACACCGCGCCATCCGAACCCACCACCACCGCGGCGGGGCTGATGATGCCGGTAAACGGCACTACCTGCTGATCGCTGGATCCGGCGGCCACCTTCACGATTCGGTTGTTGCCGGCGTCCGCGACGTACACAGTCCCGGCGGCATCGACGGCCACGGCGCTGGGGTTCAACAGCCCGGTGAACGGCAATGCCTGCTGAGTGCCCGACCCCGCCGGCAGCTTCACCACCGCGTCGTAGGCGTACTCGGCGACGTATACGCTGCCGTCCGAATCGACCGCCACCCCGTCGGGACCGTTGAGGCCGGTGAACGGCAACACCCGCTGCGCGTTCGAGTCGGCCACCAACTCCACCACCCGATTGTTGCCGTAGTCGCCGACGTAGACGTTGCCGTCCGAATCGACCGCCACCCCGATCGGGTTCTGTAAGCCGTTGAGCGGCAACACTTCCTGATCGGTTGACCCCGCAGCCAGCTTGACCACCCGACTGTTCTGGGCGTCTGCGACGTACACGCTGCGCACGCTATCGACGGCCACCTGAAGCGGCCCGTTGAGGCCGGTGAACGGCAACGTCTGCTGGGTGGTCGAACCGGCCGCCAACTCGAGCACCCGATTGTTGCGTTCGTCGACCACGTAGACGTTTCCCGCGGAATCAACCGCCATACCGTTGGGTTCGTTGAGGCCGCTGAACGGCAGCACGGTTTGGACGGGCGCCGCCCGCTGGTGGTGTTCGGCCGGCTGCACCGGCGTCGGGGTGTCGTCGCCGGAGTTGTAGACGATGACCCCGACGATGACGCCCGCGGCCACCACAACGACCCCGGCCAGCGCCGGCAAAAGCCGACGCCACGATGGTGGGCGCGACGGCGCCGGGCCGACCTGGGGCGGCCGACCGGCGGGTGCCATCAGCCAGGCGGGCCGGGTTTCCGCCACCGGCGCAGGCAAGTCCATGCCCGGGTACCCGGCGTAGCGGTGTGGTTCGGCGATGACGCGGGCCGCGTCTGCGGCCAATGCGCCGCAGCTGGGGTATCGGTCGTCGGGATTTTTCGCCAATGCGCGGCCAAACACCGCGTCCCAGCCGGGTGACAACTCGGGCCTGATCGCCCCGGGTCGCGGGACCGGCAGCACCAGATGCGCCCGCATCAGTTCCGCCATTGACGAGCCGGCATATGGTATTTGCCCGGTCAGCAGATGAAACAGCGTGCAGCCCAACGAATACACGTCGGTCCGCGCATCCAGCGCCCGCCCTTCGAACTGCTCCGGCGCGGCGTACTGCAGACTGGCCACCATCATTCCGGTCTGCGTCAGATGCGTCGTCTCCGTCAAAGCCTTGGCGATCCCGAAATCGGCCAGCAGCACCCGTCCGCGGCGGTCCCGGCTGTCCCGCTCGAGCAGAATGTTGTCGGGTTTCACGTCCCGATGCAGCACACCGTTGCGGTGGGCGTAGTCGAGCGCCTTCGCGGTTTCGGTGACGATGAACACCGCCCGGCCGGCAGCCATCGCGCCACTGTTGCCGATCGCGTCGCCGGCGCTGGCGCCGTCGACGTATTGCATCGCGATCCAAAGCTGGTCGCCCTCACGTCCCCGGTCGTGGACGTCGACAATGTTGGGGTGTTCGAGCCGGGCCACCTGCTCGGCCTCCAACTCAAACCGCGAGCGCACATAATCATCACGGGTCAGCTCGGGGTGCAACAGCTTCAGCGCCACCCGGCGAGGAAGGCGCGGATGCGCCGCCAGATAGACGGTGGCCATCCCACCGGCACCGAGCACGCGATCGATCGTGTAGCCGGCGAATACCTCACCCGGCGCCAACGTTGAACGCCCGACCACGCCCTGACCACCTCACTGGACCGCGCACCTCACCCATCATCAAACTCGGGGAAACCACGATCGTCTCGGTTTCGACTCGAAAAGCGGCCCGTTACGCTCGGCGGAAACGCTTCAGGATGGCCTGGTCATGGCATTGACGTTGATACCCTACCGGGTATCTGCGGACTGGGTCACCGATCGTCGCAGCCGGGCGGCCCCGACCACCGCCAGCACACCGACGACCGTCGCCAACAACAGCGTCACCAGCAACAGCGGCGGGTCATAGGCCACCGACGTGGTGGCCGGCTGGCCATCGGTGACCGGCGCGACCGAGACGGTGGACCGCACCCCCGACCAGGCCAACGCGCAGCCCAGTACCGCGGCGCAGGCCAACCCGAGCTCGACGGCCGCCCGGCGGTGGGCCTTCACCAGCGCGACCCGGCGTCGTCGTCCTCGCCGTCGACTTCCGGGGAGGGCGTGAACGGGCCGACGCGCTCCTCGACCAGCGGGGTCAGTGCCGCGCGCAGGTGGCGATGCCGTCGCGCCCAGGCTTGCGCGGTGCGGCCATGGGTGAGCCGTAACCCGATGCCCACCCGGCCCTTCGGCACCCCGGTCAGTTCGCCGAGCGCGCGGGCGGATTGCCAGCGCTCCAGCTCCTCCTCCGACACCTGCGGACGCTCGGCTTCGGGGTACACCTGCACGATCTCAGCCACCTTGATGGTCTCGGTGCCATGGCGCAGCGTCTCGGGGGTCAGTTCGACCGAGGTGTGGATCCGGGCGGCCTTCACCTGCAACCCCACGAACCCCGACACCAGTACCAGAAACACCAGCGGGACCAGCGGCTGCCAACCGTAACCGCTGGTTTTCTCGATCATCAGCATGGCCGCCCCCGCCAGCGGGCCGGCCAGCATCCAGTACCAGCTGGCACCGACTTCGTAGAACAACCGGGCCGGTTCGGTATCCGTGCCTGCGGTCACCGGCTCAGCCTAATGGGCGTGCCCTGCTCACGGGGTCGGGGTGGGCGTCGCCGGGGTATCCCACGGCCCGGGTCCGGGTGCGGCATGATGGCATCCGGTCGCGCCTTTGATGCTCATGAGAGGTCGGTAGGGGGCCGGCGGGTTGTTGATGATGAACTCCGGGTAGCCGTGCTCGCGGGGCAGCGTGCCGCGCACCGACTGACCGGGTGTCACATCGATCTTCTCGGCGTGGTGCGCCCGCAGGACATCGGCCACCGCAGCGACCACGGCATTGCGCTCGGCGCCCGATGGGGGCGCCGGCGCAGTCCACCCGGGCAGTTCGTAAATGGTTCCGGTCAGAAATGTAAACGGCGGGCCGCAGTCGGACTGGCCGCCGTGCGCGCCAGGCGTGGCCGACCAGTGCGTCGCCGGATATGCGCGCTGCACCGCCTCGCGCATGTCCGCGGCGACCGCGATCAGATCGTTGGCCGCATCCTGCAACGAATCACGTTGGCTCAATTGATTTTCCAGCACCGTCGCCGACGGATCCCCCGGACGCGGCCAGGGATACGGATCATAATGATGACAGGCCGAAACTGCGACGGCGGCGGTCATCGCCAGGATCCCCACACCGCGTCGACGTCTCACCTCAGTTACCTGTCTTCGTGGCGCCCGCAACGCCGGATAACACCGCTGCCAGGTTATACCCCGACATTCGCAACTTTTGGTGATTGCCGGTGGCGTCATCGCGAGGGTATTCGGAGTGCCCGCTGGCGGCTGCCCGCTGCTCGCCGAGCATCGGATCGGTGCCTGACGACGTCGACAACCGGGTGATACCGGAAATTTGATTTGGGGTGTCGCCGAAGAACTGGTCGTGGTCGCCTTGTCCGCTGAACAAGTCGATCACGCCCAGCGCGCCCAATGGCGCAAGCGGCGGCACCAAAATCAGCGGAAGGAGTCCCGCCCCGATCTCAGGTGCGCGTTGCACCCAGGCAATCGGGTCGCCGACCGCCTGCTCGTAGTAGGCATGACCGCCCGGGGCCAGGTGCAGACCGTCGACGTTACCCAGTTCCAAGCCGGGCGAACCGTAGAAGACGACGTCCTTCACCGGGCTGCCCTCTTGCAACGCCAGGCTGGTGACCAGCGATCCGTACGAGTGCCCGAACGCGGTGATCTCCTGGTGCGGGTTCTCGGTGGTGGCGGTCAACCCGTGGAAGAAGCTGTTGAGATGCGGCGCGGCCGCGCGCGCCAGGACATCACCGTCGACCACCCGCAGATCTCCCATCGACGACGGCGGTTCGTAGCCCACCCACGCGATGGTCGCCACCGAATTCGGATCGAGGTCCCCCGCGCTGGTGAGAATCTCTCTCGTCGTGTGCCTCAGATTGGTTGCCTCGTCGGCCATCCCGGGCAGGCCGGCGGCGTTGGTGGCGACCCCGCCGACGGTGACGCCCACGTGCGCGGCGTGGTCGACATCCCCGATCCCGACTGCGCCAAAGACGTGGCGGCGGTTGGATGTGGTGTCCAACAACATCAGGCTGCGGCGGTCGCTTCTGTCGATGGTCCTGGGCGTTCCGTCCGGGTTCTTCGGGTACAGGGCGTTCTGAATGCCGAGCAGATCGTCGAGCCGGGACTGGGCGTTGGCGCATGCGAGGTCAAGGTCGCCGGGTGTATAGGGCGGGTAGCTGCCGCCGTGTGTTCGCGCATAGTCCGAACCGAAGTTTTCCTGCTTGCTCGTGGCGGCCGCGAGTGTCGCTTGTGCGACGGCGATTTCGTGAGGCAGCCGGATGCGGTTGGCGGCATCTCGGATGTCGGCCGGGATGCCGTCGCGGTCCAGCATCGCTGGGCTGGTGGCGAGGTAATCCGTCTGCTGTTGCGGGGTCAGGCCGTCCCACCACTGCTTGACATCGGCGCGCGACACGCTGCCGGGTGGAGGGTTGGGCAGCTTTGGCCGGGGCGTGCCGGTCGGGCCGTCGGTGGTGGCACCCTCGGCGGTTTCGATCGCGGTGGCCAGATCGCGGTCGGCTGCCTGCGCGTCGACGAGCAGTTGCTTGACGCGGCCCGCCAGTTCGGGCATGACGGCTCGCCGGTGATCGAGTTGGCTGACCGTGAGCACCGCGGTTTTCCCGGACAGCGTGCCGCTCCGGCTGTCGATGCGCAGGAAAGCCTGGTCGGCGTCGGCTCTGATCATCGACAGCCGGTATTTGATGTCGACGACCTCGGCCGACGCCGTCTTTGCCGCGGCGGCGATGCGCCTGCACTGCTCGGCGTGTTCGCCCAGGGCCACTTTGATCCGTTGCGCGGATTGGCGCGCCGCTTCGGCGGCCTCCCCGTTCCATTGGACAAACGACAACAGGTCGCCGACGGTGTCGGCGGTGGTTTGAGCACCCTCGGCGCGAGAGCCTGCAGCGTTGAAAACCTGGTCGATCGCCCCGGCGTCCCAGCTGTCGATATCAGCGAGCGTGATCGTCATCGACGAGGTTCAGCTTTGCGGCATTGACCCGGTCCATCCCGACGAACATCGACGTCGCCGCGTACAAGCCGTCGTGGTGATCGTTGAGCAGTCGGTGGTGTCCCGCGGCGTCGGACTGCCAGTGGTCAAGCAGCGCCGACAACGCCGCGCCGGACCGACCGACCCAGCCGGCCTCGGCATCCCACGCTTGTAACTGCGTCAAAGCGTAGGTGCCGGCTAACTCTTCATGGTGCGCACGCCCGACTGCCGCGGCCTGGTAGACCTGCTCCGGCACGATGTCGAGACCGTCCACAACCACCGCCGATCAGCGACGACAACCAGTAGCCCGGATGCTAAGCCGCCCGCCGCCGGCCCCACAATTCAGCCATGCACAGTGCTCGACGACGATGCGCAGTCAGCCGCGGGCAGCAAGCACCTCGATTCGGCAAGCCGGGCCGGGTGCCCGGGCGAGCCGGGCGGTGTCGGCTACGACCTCAAACAGGTAGGACGCGTCAACAACCAGCATTGGGCCACTCGCCGCGCCACTCGTCCAACGTCGCCAATACCTCGGCCGTCGACACCGCGGAGGGTCGGCGCCCAACGCGGGCCAGCCACTGTGCGACCGAGGGCCGCGCTGCTAATCGAACCGCCTCCCGACGCAGCAGCTCGGGGACCGTGATCCCTTCTTCCCCGGCGCGACGCAGCAAGGCCGCATACACCTCGTCATCGATGTCGCGGATCTGAACGGTCTTAGGCATATATGCATGGTGCCAGTTCTCAGCGCGTGAAGTAGGCGTGGGCGTCGCGGCGGTGCAGCAGGAACATGCCCCCGGCGATCAGCACCGACCCGACGATGCCGGTGACTGCACAGGTCATCGCCGCAACCGGTGGCCAGTCCACGCTGAACAACCGGATCATGACGTAGACGACCGTGGCGATGCCACCGCCACTCAATACGGTTCGTGCCCACCGGTAACCGGCCCGCATCAGGATCAGGAAGGCCACCACGATTGCGCACACCACCGCCGCGAAGAGCCCCGCCGCCACATAGACCAGCGCGGACCCTCGGCCGGCACCCGTGCCGATCAGGTCTACGACGTAGCCGATCACCATCAGCGGCACAGCCGCCACCCACAGCCAAAACCCGGTGTCGACGTCCACCGGCCGGGTCGGCGGCTCCGGTGGGCGGGGCGGTGCGGGCGCGCCCGGCGGCGTGCTCGGCCAGCTCGGCGGTCCGCTCACGACAGCCACCCTGCCGCCTCGGCGGCCCAGTAGGTCAGCACGATGTCGGCACCGGCGCGACGGATACTGGTCAACGACTCCAGCACGGCGGCGCGCTCGTCGATCCAGCCGTTGGCGGCCGCGGCAGAGATCATCGCGTACTCGCCCGACACCTGGTAGGCAGCGACCGGCACCGGCGACATGTCGGCCGTGGCGGCCACTACGTCGAGGTAACCCAGCGCGGGTTTGACCATCACGATGTCGGCGCCCTCGTCAAGGTCCAGTTCGACCTCGCGCAGGGCCTCGCGGGTATTGCCGGGCTCCTGCTGGTAGGTGCGGCGGTCACCGGACAGGCTGCTGCTCACCGCCTCGCGGAACGGACCGTAAAACGCCGACGCGAACTTCGCGGCGTACGCGAGGATCACCACGTCGGTGTGTCCGGCGCCGTCCAATCCGTCCCGGATCGCGCCGACCTGGCCGTCCATCATCCCGCTCGGCCCTACCACATGAACGCCGGAATCAGCCTGTGCCACAGCTAAATCCACATACCGAGTCAGCGTGGCGTCGTTATCGACCCGGCCACGCTCGTCGAGCACGCCGCAGTGCCCGTGGTCGGTGAACTCGTCGAGGCAGGTGTCGGCCATCAGCACGGTGGCCTCGCCTAGGTCTTTGCTCAGATCACGCAACGCGACGTTGAGGATGCCGTCGGGATCGGAGCCGGCCGACCCGAGCGCGTCCTTGTCCTCCTCGCGGGGCACCCCGAACAGCATCAGCCCGCCCACCCCGGCGGCCACCGCGTCGGCGGCGGCGCGGCGCACCGAGTCGCGGGTGTGCTGTACCACGCCCGGCATCGACGCGATCGGCCGCGGGTCGCGGCAGTCGGCGACGAACATCGGAAGCACCAAGTGCCGTGGCTCGACCGACGTTTGCGTCACCAGACGGCGCATCGCCGGGCTGGAGCGGAGCCGACGCGGGCGCTGCCGGGGGTAGGCCATTAGCGCCTGCGGCTCTTCTTACGCGGCGGCGGCAGCACACCCTCGGCGCGCAGCCGCGCGGCATGCTCCGCCAGCGCCTCGATCAACGGGCCCACCGCGGCGGTGTCCGGCTGCACGTCGACCCGCAACCCGAACTCGGCGGCGGTCTCGGCGGTCTTGGGCCCGATGCAGGCGACGATGGTCCGCGCGTGCGGCTTGCCGGCGATGCCGACCAGGTTGCGCACCGTCGAGCTGGACGTGAAACACACCGCGTCGAACCCGCCGGTCTTGATCATCTCCCGCGTTTCCGCCGGCGGCGGGGCGGCTCGCACCGTCCGGTAGGCGGTGACGTCCTCGATCTCCCAGCCGCGTTCGCGCAGCCCCTCGGCCAACGTCTCGGTGGCAATGTCGGCGCGCGGCAGCAACACTCGATTCACCGGATCGAAAATGCTGTCGTAGGGCGGGAATTCGTCCAGCAGCCCCAACGAGGACTGCTCACCGGACGGCACCAGTTCCGGACTGATGCCGAACGCGCGCACCCGGTCGGCCGTCGCCTCGCCGACACAGGCGATCTTCACCCCGGAGAACGCGCGGGCGTCCAGGCCGAACTCGCCGAACTTCTCCCACACCGCGCGCACCGCGTTGGTGGAGGTGAACACCACCCACTCGTAGCGGCCGTCGACCAGACCTTTGACCGCGCGTTCCATTTGCGCGGGGCTGCGCGGCGGCTCAACGGCAATGGTCGGCACCTCGATCGGCAACGCGCCGTGCGCGGTCAGCCGTTCGCTCATCTCGCCGGCCTGCTCCTTGGTGCGTGGAACCAGCACGGTCCAGCCGTACAGCGCGCGGCTTTCCCACCAGTTCAGCTTGGTCCGATTGGCCACCGTCTTGCCGATCGTGACCACGACCGGGCCGGTCAACGGTCCGGCCGGGTCGGTGCCACCCAGCGCGGCCGAATCGGCCAGCCCCGCCAGCGTGGTCTCCACCGAGCGCTGAGCGCAGGAGGTGCCGTTGGCGGTCACCACGCACGGTGTCGTGTCGGCCAACCCGTACTCGATCAGCATGCGCGCCGCGTCGGCCACGTGTGACGCGGTGGCCTGCAGGATCAGCGGACCCGGCCCGGCGGCCAGCGCCGCCCAGTCGTCTTCTTTGAGGTTGGCGCGCACGTCGGCAACGGTGTGCGACGAGCCCACCGGCAGCCCGGCATACGTCGGCACCGCGGAACTCGCCGCCAGGCCGGGCACGATCTCGAAATGCAGGTGGCTGCGCGCCACGGCGTTGACCTCGGTGATCACCGCGTCCACCGACAGCGGATCACCGGCCACCAGGCGCACCACGTCGGTGCCCGAACGCGCTTCGGTGGTCAGCGTTTTGGCCACCTCGGCCGGTTCGCCCAGCGCCGGGCGGATGTCGGGTCCGACCGACACCACGGGCGGCTCGGTGCCATCTTGGGCCGCGTCAGCCGGTTCGGCCGGCCCGGACACCGGCGGCAGATCCTTGCCGATCAGGGCCAGCACCGGCTCCGGCACGTCGGGATCTGTGAACACCAGGGCAGCATTCGCCAGCGCCGCAGCAGCCCGCGTCGTCAGCAGACTCGGGTCCCCCGGGCCAGAGCCCACAAACGTGATGCGGCCCGGCTTTGGCTTACGCCCTCGCCCGCTTACCTGACGAGCCATGTGCTACTCCCACCTCTTTTTCACCGCGTACGGGGTCCCTACCGCCCACCCGACATGAGTTCCCGTGCGCCCAGCGCGAACAGCTCCGCGGCCACCGAGAGCCCCAACTCTCGTGCCCGAGCCGGGCTGCCGGTGCCGGACGCGCGAATCACGTCGGATCCGTCCAGCGCTGCCACGCAGCTGCGCAGCGACAGCTCCTCGAAGACATGTGAGTCGTCTTCGCCGATGGACTCGACCACCTCAGCGATCGCGCCCACCGGCGCGGAACAACCCGCCTCCAGTTCGGCGAGCAGGGCACGTTCGGCGGTGACCGCCGCGCGGGTGTCGGCGTCGTCGAACTCTGCCAACAGTGCGGCCAGGCCGGTATCGCCGGCGCGGCACTCGACCGCCAGCGCGCCCTGAGCCGGTGCCGGCAACATCTGCACCGGCTCCAGCGTCTCGGTGACGTCGTCGAGTCGGCCCAGCCGGGCCAGACCCGCCCGGGCCACCACGATCGCGTCGAGATCACCGCTACTTACCCTGTTCAACCTGGTATCTAGGTTGCCTCGTAGGGGGCGGATTTCCAAACCGAGACCCAATGCTCTAAGCTGTGCGGCCCGCCGTGGCGACGAGGTGCCCACCAGCGAGCCTGCCGGTAACTCCGCCAGCGCCAGCCCGTCGCGGGCGACCAGCGCGTCGCGGGGGTCCTCGCGGGGCGGTACCGCCGCGACCACAAACCGCGGATCGTCGGCGGTGGGCAAATCCTTGTGCGAGTGCACCGCTACGTCGACGCGTCCGTCCTCGATGGCCTCCCGCAACGCGGCGGTGAAGACACCGACCCCGATCGTGGCGATCGGCTCCGACGAACGGTCGCCCTCGGTTCTGATCGTCACCAGCTCCGCGGGGTGACCGCCCGCGATCAGGGCGTCGCGGACACCACCGGCCTGAGTGGTGGCCAACAGGCTGCCCCGCGTGCCTATCCGGATCACGTCGGTCAAGCGGCTACTCGTTGGAATCCGTTGGGACAACGGGTAATTCGCCCGCGGTGGCAACGGCGTCGACGGCGGTCTGGTCGAGTTCGAACAGCTCGCGCAGGGCTTCGGCGTAGCTGTCTCCGCCGGGCGCGCTGGCTAATTGCTTGATCCGCACGGTCGGTGCGTGCAGCAGCTTGTCCACCACTCGTCGCACGGTGTGGGCCACCTCGTCACGCTGGGCGGTATCGAGCCCCGGCAGCCGGTTGTCCAGGCGGAGCAACTCGGCCTCGACGACGTCGGCGGCGCGCTGACGCAGCGCGGTCACCGTCGGGGTCACCTCGGCCATGCGTTGTCCGGCCAGGTAGCTGGCGACCTCGGCGACGACGATGTGGCGAGCCGCGTCGACGTCGGCGGCCGCGGCCCGCGCCGACGGCTCGCGCTGCACCCGGTCCATGTCGACCACCCACACGCCGGGCAGCCCGGCCACCGCCGGATCCACGTCGCGCGGCATGCCCAGATCGCAGATCACCAGCGGCTGGGCCGATTCGTCGCGGCGGCCCGCGGCCAGCGCATGGTGCACGTCGGCCAGCGACACAACCGGGCGCACCGCGCCCGTGCAACTGACCACCACATCGGCGTCCGCCAGTGCACTGGCCAGGCGGTCGAGGGTGAGCGCGTCGGCTCCCGCACCGGATTCGCGGATCTTGCGGGCCAGTCGCTGCGCTCGGTGCAGTGATCGGTTGACGACGTGAACGTCCCGGACACCGGCCCGGGTCAGGTGGGCCGTCGTCAGGGCGCCCATCGCCCCGGCGCCGATCACCGCGGCGGTCTTGCCGGCCAGCCCAATTCCACCCAGTTTCTCAGCGGCCATGCCGAGCGCCACCGACACCACCGACGTCCCGGCGGCGTCGATCGCGGTTTCGCTATGCACCCGCTTGCCGACCGCCAGTGCGCGCTGGGCCAGTTCGTGCAGTACCCGCCCGACGGTGCGGTTGGCCTCGGCGGTGGCGTAGGCGCGGCGCACCTGGCCGAGCACCTGCTGCTCACCGAGCACGGCCGAATCCAGGCCGCCGGCGACGGCGAACAGGTGCTCGACGGCGGCTTCGCTGTAGCGGACGTACGCGTATTTGGTCAGATCACCCAGCGACATGCCGGAGTGCTCGGAGAGCACCTGGCCGATCACCGACAGACCGCCGTGGAAGGCGTCGACGACGGCGTAGACCTCGACCCGGTTGCAGGTGGACAGCACCATGGCCTCGGTGACCAGCGGCGACTGCAGCACCTGATCGACGATCTTGATCTGGTCGGATTCGTCGGTGGACAGTTGTTCCAGGACGGAAACCGGCGCGCTGCGGTGGGAGACCCCGAAAAGCAGGACGCTCACGGCTGAATCACCTGGCCTGCTCCCTTGCTTTCACCAGTGAACGAACTGACATCCACGGTAGTCGGTTACCAGGTGGGCCACCAAATTTGCTTGGTTATGCGTCCTGCTCACCCATCGTGCGGTTTCGTCCGCGACTCGCCGGTGATCGCGGATGAACCCGCACAGTCGTTGCGGCCGCCCGGCCCGCATCGTCACCGGGTGGCCAGATCCGCCCGCAGCCGGGCTTCGTCGACCTCCCAGTAACTGTGCTCACGGCCGTCGAGCAGCACCACCGGCAGCCGGTCGCCGAACTGGGCGCGCAGCCCCGGATCACCGGCGCCCGCCGCGGCGTCAACGTCGGTGGCCGACAGGTCGAACCCCAGTTCCGCGGCGAGTTCGGCAAGCTGCGCGTACACCCGCGCGCAGATCGCGCAGCCGTCGCGGGTGAGCAGCCGGACCTGGGGACGGTTCACGGTGCCAGTCTGACACCGGCCCCGCGCCATGAGGTTGTGCCTTCGCTAACACGGCGACTTCGCCGAACACGCCGCAATCCCAGGCCGGATAGGGTTGAACCGTGATGGTGTCTTTCGACCCGGGCGGCACAGATCCCGGTCGCGTCGACCCCGAAACACTGGCCGGCGACGCTAGTGCCGAACGCGCGCTCGACGGCCTGTACGGCGGGGCCGCGCTCGTTCCCGAGCAGCCGCCGGTCGATTTGACCGCGGCGGCGTTCTTCGACGTCGACAACACCTTGGTGCAAGGCTCGTCGCTGGTGCATTTCGGCCGAGGCCTGGCCGCCCGCAAATACTTCACCTATCGCGACGTACTCGGATTCGTCTATGCGCAAGCCAAGTTTCAGCTCAGCGGCCGGGAGAGCAGCAACGACGTGGCCGCCGGCCGGCGCAAAGCTCTGACGTTCATCGAGGGTCGGTCCACCGCGGAGCTCCAAGCCCTGGGCGAGGAGATCTACGACGAGATCATTGCCGACAAAATCTGGGCCGGCACCCGGGACCTGGCTCAAATGCACCTCGATGCCGGCCAACAGGTGTGGTTGGTCACCGCCACCCCTTACGAACTCGCGGTGACCATTGCCCGCCGACTCGGGTTGACCGGCGCGCTGGGCACGGTCGCCGAATCGGTCGACGGTGTCTTCACCGGCAGGCTGGTCGGCGAACTCCTGCACGGCACCGGCAAAGCCCACGCGGTGCGCTCGCTGGCGATCCGGGAAGGGCTCAACCTCAAGCGCTGCACCGCCTACTCCGACAGCTACAACGATGTGCCGCTGCTGTCGCTGGTGGGCACCGCGGTGGCCATCAACCCCGACACCCACCTGCGCAACCTGGCCCGCAAGCGCGGCTGGGAAGTCCGCGACTTCCGGACGGCCCGCAAGGCAGCCCGGATCGGCGTCCCGTCGGCGCTGGCCCTGGGTGCCGCCGGCGGCGCCCTGGCTGCAGCCGTGTCGCGTCGCCACGAGCGCGGGCTAACCAGCAATCACTGATA
The DNA here is from genome assembly GCF_050700595.1 of Mycobacterium sp. Classification (GTDB taxonomy): domain Bacteria; phylum Actinomycetota; class Actinomycetes; order Mycobacteriales; family Mycobacteriaceae; genus Mycobacterium. The sequence continues at coordinate 4,253 of NZ_JBOHHI010000078.1, read as the reverse complement.
AGCTGCGCCGCTGAAGACCTGCAAGAATGGAGAGCAGCGCATGTCAGTGCCCGAAGGCGCCGAAGAGCTCATCGGAACGCATTACCGCTTCCCGGACTACTTCGAAGTCGGGCGCGAAAAGATCCGAGAGTTCGCGGTTGCGGTCAAAGACGACCACCCCATGCACGACAGCGAGGCCGCCGCCGCCGAGGGAGGCTACCCGGTGGCGCTGGCGCCGCTGACCTTCGTGGCGATCGCCGGGCGGCGAGTCCAGTTGGATGTCTTCACCAAGTTCGACATCCCGATCAACATCGCCCGGGTGATCCACCGCGACCAGAAGTTCACCTACCACCGGCCGATCGTGGCCGGTGATCGGCTCTACTTCGACACCTACCTGGACTCGGTGATCGAATCCCACGGTACGGTGGTCACCGAGATCCGCAGCGAGGTCACCGACGCCGCTGGGGACCCGGTGATTACCAGCATCGTCACCATGCTCGGGGAGTCGGCTCATCAGGACGCCGACACCACCCGCGCGGCGCTGGCCGCAATTGCTTCCATCCGAGGCGGTACCTAGTGGCAGCCGCTATCGAGCAGAGAGACCCGGGCCGATGTCTGCCGACCTGACGCCGCACTTCGACAAAGTGCAGGCGCATTACGACCTGTCCGACGACTTCTTCCGGCTGTTCCTCGACCCCACGCAGACCTATAGCTGCGCCTACTTCGAGCGCGACGACATGACGCTGGAAGAGGCGCAGATCGCCAAGATCGACCTTTCGCTGGGCAAACTGGACCTGCGGCCCGGCATGACGCTGCTCGACATCGGCTGCGGCTGGGGCGCGACACTGCGGCGCGCCATCGAGCGCTACGACGTCAACGTGATCGGCTTAACGCTGAGCAAAAACCAGGCCGCCCATGTGCAGCGGTCGTTCGACGAGCTGGACAGCCCGCGCTCCAAACAGGTGCTACTGGAAGGCTGGGAGCAGTTCCGCGAGCCGGTGGACCGGATCGTGTCGATCGGCGCGTTCGAGCACTTCGGATACGACCGCTACGACGACTTCTTCACGACGGCCTACCAGGCGCTGCCACCCGACGGGGTGATGCTGTTGCACTCGATCGTGAAGCCGAGCGACGAGGAGTTCGCCGAACGCGGCCTGAAATTGACGATGAGGCTGCTGCGGTTCGTCAAGTTCATCATGGAGGAAATCTTTCCCGGCGGCTATTTGCCGAAAGCGGCTGAGGTCGAGGAGCACGCCACCAAGGCAGGCTTCGAGGTCGCCCGAGTGCAACCGCTGCGATTGCACTACGCCCGGACACTGGCTACCTGGGCGGCGGCACTGGAAGCCCGCAAGGACGAGGCCCTGGCGATCCAGTCGCACGAGGTCTACGACCGGTACATGAAGTATCTGACCGGCTGCGCCGACCTGTTCCGCAACGGCTACACCGACGTTTGCCAGTTCACCCTGGTCAACTCAGCGGCCTAGCTTGCGCCCGGTGGCCGTCGCCGGACTTCAGCCGAACAACATGTTGCGCCGCCCGGCCAGCAGCCGGTACAGGGTCTGCTGGATGGTCTCGCGCACCTGATCGGTCAGCTCGAAGGTGACCATCGGGTCATCGGCGTCGGCGGTGTCGTAGCCCGCGGTCGGGATCGGCTCACCGAACGCGATGTGCCATTTCGACGGTAGCGGCACCAGCCCAGCCGGGCCGGCCAGCGGAAACAGCGGGGTGATCGGGAAGTAGGGCAGGCCGAACAGCCGGGCCAGCAGCTTGACGTCTGCCAGCATCGGGTAGATCTCCTCCGACCCGACGATCGAGCACGGCACGATCGGCGCCTTGGTGTGCAGCGCCGCTGACACGAAGCCGCCGCGGCCGAACCGCTGCAGCCGGTAGCGGTCCTTGAACGGCTTGCCCAGGCCCTTGTACCCCTCCGGGAACACCGCGGTGAGCTCGCCGGCTGCCAACAACCGGTGTGCGTCGGCGGTGCAGGCCATCGTATGCCCGGCCTTTCGGGCGGCTTCGCCGATCACCGGCAGGTCGAACACCATGTCGGCGGCCAGCAGCCGCAGGTCCCGGTGGGCCGGATGCTTGTCGTGCACCGCCACCGAGGTCATCAGCCCGTCGAGCGGCAGCACCCCGGCGTGGTTGGCCACCACCAGCGCGGCACCGGTTTTCGGCAGATGCTTGATGCCGCTGACCTCGACCCGGAACCACGACTTGAAGAAGAACCTCAGCAATGGCCGCACGATCGCGTCATTGAAATGCGGATCGAACCCGAACTCGTCGACGTTGTAGTCGCCGGTCAGCCGCTGACGCAGAAACTCGGCAACTGCTGCCACCCATTGCGCCAATTCGTTGCCGGGCGCTTCGGCCGCCGACTTGCCGCCGGCGCCCCGACGGCGCTGATCGATCTCACGGACGACCGCCGCGATCTGCTCGGCCGATGCCCGCGCGCCGGAGTCAGAGAGCAGCGAAGGATGTTGACGCGACGCCTGCGATCGCTGGCCGGCACGTCGCTGGGCTGCTGCACGGCCTGGATTCGTATGCAGCGGAATGACTTTCGCTCTGTTTTCACCCGCCACGATAACTACCTAGCCCCCACCCCATGGAATTGGTTTCCAACTGCCGAAGCGCTGCGCTGCTGCCACGGCCCGACCCTCCATGGAGAGTACCAACTCCGGTCCGATAATGGGAGTCAAGCCTCGGCCGCGCACGTAATCGTCGAACGCTTCGGCCGTCGTCCACTTGGGGTGGTAGCCGAGCATTTCGCGCATTCTGCTGGTGTCCATCACCCGCCCGTAGCTGAGGTAGTCGAGTTGCTCGCGGTTGAGTTCGGCGTAGCGATTAGCCCGTCTCAGCGAATCGAGTGCCCATAGCCCGAGTCCCGGCACCGGCAGCGGGATCCTGCCCGCCCTCCGGATCGCCTGCGACAGCATGATGATGCCCTCGGCGCCGACGTTGAAAGTGCCGGCCTTGCCGGCCATTGCCGCGCGCTCCAGCGCACCCAACGCGTCCTGCTCGTGCAGCAACTGCAACCGGGCGTCACGGCCGAAGACGGTTGGGACCAGTGGCCCGGCCAGGTATCGCGACAGCGTGGTGTCCATCGCCGGGCCGATCATGTTGGCCAGCCGCAGAATGGTCACCGTGATATCGGGGCGGCGGCGGCCCAGACCGCGCACGTAGCCCTCGATATCGAGGCTGTCCTTCGGGAAGCCCGCACGGAATGGACGGCGGCTGTTGCTGTCTTCGGTGAACCGCACCGGATCGTGGGCATTGGACCCGTAGACCTCAGAAGTGGACTTCAGCACGACGCGGCGCACCGACGGCGCCTTCTGGCAGGCCGCGAACAGTTGCATTGCGCCCATCACGTTGATTTCCTTCAACGCCGCACCACCGCCCGACCGCGGCGCATACGACGCCGCCGCCGCGTGCACCACGGTGTCGACATCGCCGTTTCGGATCACCTTCGCGATAAACGGGTTGCGGATGTCCGCGCGGACGAATTCGGCGCGGCCCATTCGGCGCAGCATGTCCTTGCTGGGCGCCATTGCGTCCACGGCGATGACCCGGTTGATCAACGGGTTCTGTACCAGCCGCGCGGTCAGGTACCCGCCCAGAAACCGGCACGCGCCGGTGACCAGCACGACCTTGGGGTAATGCACGGTATCGCTGCCCGTGCCACGCGTCCCGATTCCCGACCCGGCGCCCGGTTGACCACCCGACGAATCCACTCCGACAGCCTAACGACGCTCAGCTACCGCGGCATTACCGGCGAGTGCCGGTCGATGTCCGTCGCATTACTTACCGAGTTTTCTGCGCTGCACCCGGGTGCGGCGAAGCAGCTTGCGGTGCTTCTTCTTCGACATCCTCTTGCGCCGCTTCTTGATAACTGAACCCATAACTCCACTATCTGTGTGGCCGTGCAACAACCCGGCCACTCTACCGTTACTGACGAAGTTGGCCATTGTTGGCCATTGCCGGGGTAACGGTTGCCCGGTCCGGTAGCCGCGTTCTTGTCCGGCCGGGCGGGCGAGATTCGGTTCCTGGCATCCCTGGTCGGTGGCGGCTATCGGTCACCCTCTGGTTGTCGGACATGGCCTGGTCGGTAGCTCTCCCGGGGCGATCCTCCGGTCGCGTGCGGGTCACACCTTTCCGTCGCCGTGCCTTGTGGCCTTGGGCGCGACGCCCGATCACGGTGGCTGCTGCCTGGTGTCGGGTGACGTTTTCATACGGCTTGCGCCAGTGCTGCTCCCCCCAGGCGCTGGTATAGGCGGGGT
>NZ_JBOHHI010000077.1:0-12481 GCF_050700595.1 Mycobacterium sp. | reverse complement strand
CGCAGCGGCACAGGCAGGCGCACAGCCCCTGCCCGCCCAGGCGCACGGCGCTCAATCCAAACCGGGGTTTGCCCAGCCCACACCACAACTGGCCATATGTTGCAATGACTACTTGACAATGCCCCGCTCGGAAACCCGGTTTTGCGCACAGTCGCGGATCAAGCCGAGGCGTCGAACCGACGGGCCCGCAGCGAGCGCTCCACCCCGGCTTGCCCCTCGATCACCAACCGGCGCAGTGCCGGTGGTAGCTGCGGGTCAGCCAGGAATCGGTCGGCGGCGGCGAGCCCGTCGGCGCTGATGTCCCACGACGGATACAAGCCGACCACCACCGTCTGTGCGACCTCGCTGGACCGGCGCTCCCACACGCCGGGTATCGCCGCGAAGTAGCGGGTGGTGAACGGCTTGAGCAACTCCTCCTGACCCGGCGCGACGATGCCGGCGATGATCGACCGGCCGGTGATGTTGGGCAGGGTGTCGTCCTCGGTGACCTCGATCCACGCCTTCTCCTTGACGTCTGACTGCGGCCGCGCCGCCAACGCCTGCGCGGCTTGTCGCCTGCCGGCAGCGGTCGGGTCGCGCTGCACTTCGGCGTCGATCACGTCTGCGTCGATGACGTCGGCTCTGGCCAGCGCGGCGACGACGCGCCAGCGCAGATCGGTATCCACCGTCAGATCGGGCAGTCCCTGCTGACCCGGATCGCCGGAAAGTAACGCCGACAACACGTCGGTGTGCCGCTCCGAGGGCACCGACGCGCACAGCGCATTGACGAACGCCAACTGGTGATCCGACCCGCCGCCGGCGCTACGGGCCAACTCCAGCATCCGATCGGCGAACGCCGGCCACCCCTCCGAATGCGCCCAGCCCGGCTCGGCGTAGGACCCCAGCGCGGTCTGTGCCTGCATCAACAGCCGCTGCGCCACCCCGACCTCGGTTTCAGCCCCGACGCCGGCCGAGACCAGTGCCACGAAGTCGCGGGCACGCAGCTCGGCCTCGCGGGTCATCTCCCAGGCCGCCGACCACACCAGCGTGCGTGGCAGTGGCTCGGCGATATCGGTGATGCGCGCCATGGCGGTCCGCAGCGACTCGGGGTCCAGCCGCAGCGAGCAGTAGGTCAGATCGTCATCGTTGACCAGGACCAACTGGCCACGCGACGCTCCGACCATCGCGGGAACGTCCGTGCTGGCGCCGGCGACGTCCAGCTCTTCGCGACGCATCCGGATCAGTCGGCCCGCTCCGTCGTCGTCGTAGATTCCGACTGCGAGCCGGTGCACCCGCGTCTCATCGGCGCCCGGAGCCGCACCGCTTTGGGTGATCGTGAACCGGGTGAACCGGCCGTCGTCGACGTCGAAATCGGCACGCAATGTGTTGAGCCCCGTGGTTTTGAGCCACTGCCGTCCCCATTCGGACAGATTGCGTCCGGAGGCCTTCTCCAGCGCGGCCAGCAGGTCGTCGAACGTCGCATTGTCAAACGCGTGCTCACGGAAGTAGTCCCGCAGACCGGCCAGGAACTGCTCCAGCCCGACATAGGCGACCAGTTGTTTCAGCACCGAAGCGCCCTTGGCGTAGGTGATGCCGTCGAAGTTGACTTCGACGGCGGCCAGATCCGGTATGTCGGCGGCCACCGGGTGCGTCGAGGGCAGCTGATCCTGTCGGTAGGCCCACGACTTCTCCGCGTTGGCGAATGTCGCCCACGCCTGCCTGAATTCGGTTGCCTCGCTTTGGCATAGCACCGAAGCGAAAGTGGCGAACGACTCGTTGAGCCACAGGTCATCCCACCAGCGCATGGTGACCAGGTCGCCGAACCACATGTGCGCCATCTCGTGCAGGACCGTCTCGGCGCGCCGTTCGTAGGACGCCCGGGTGACCTTGCTGCGAAAGACGTAGTCCTCCAGGAAGGTGACCGCACCCGCGTTCTCCATGGCGCCGGCGTTGAACTCCGGGACGAACAACTGGTCGTACTTGCCGAACGCATACGGCATACCAAAGTGCTTGTGGTAGAAACCGAATCCCTGCTTGGTTTGGGTGAACAGCCGCTCGGCGTCCATGAATTCGGCGAGCGTGGCCCGACAGAAGAGGCCGAGCGGGATTTCGCCGTGCTCGTCGACGTAGGTGTCGTCCCAGCGGGTATACGGCCCGGCGATCAGCGCCACGAGATAGGTGCTCATCCGTGGCGTGGTGGCAAATGTGTGCACACCGTCGTCGACGGTGACGGTGGCACCGTTGGAGACGACCTGCCAACGCTTGGGCGCGGTCACCGACACGTCGAAGGTTGCTTTGAGGTCGGGCTGGTCGAAGCAGGCGAACATCCGCTTGGCGTCCGCGGTTTCGAACTGCGAGTACAAGTACACCTCATCGTCGACCGGGTCGACGAAACGGTGCAGCCCCTCGCCGGTGTTGGAGTAGCGGCAGTCGGCGTCGACGACGACGGTGTTGTCGTCTGCCAGGCCGCTCAGCGCGATACCGGTCGCCGCGTCGTAGCCGGACACGTCGAGGTCGCGGCCGTTGAGCGTGGCGCGGCGAATCGTTTCCGCGGCGATATCGATGACCGCGTCCGCGCCGGGCAGCGCGTCGAACACCGCGATCGTGATCGAGCGGAAGGTGCGTTCGCCCGGCTCGCCGTTGCCGTCGGTCAGGTCCAGGTTGATCCGGTAGCTGTCGACGGTGATGAGAGCGGCGCGTTCGACGGCCTGGTCACGGGTGAGATTGGGAAGGGCCACCAGACCAACTTAACCGCGGCGGGAAGAGGTGCGTCGCGGCTACGGTTGTGCTGGACGGCGCTACTGCCCGACCGTCGACGAGAGGATCCCATAATGCCCGAGAAGTCAGTGGCCGATTTCTGGTTCGATCCGCTGTGCCCGTGGGCGTGGATTACCTCGCGCTGGATCCTGGAAGTGGAGAAGGTCCGCGATATCGAGGTGAACTTCCACGTGATGAGCCTGGCGGTGCTCAACGAGGGCCGCGACGACCTACCCGAGAAGTACCGGGAGGGAATGAAGAAGGCCTTCGGGCCGGTGCGGGTGGCGATCGCCGCCGAGCAGGCGCACGGCGCCAAGGTGCTCGCGCCGTTGTACACGGCGATGGGCACCCGTATCCACAATCAGGACAACAAAGAGCTCGACGACGTCATCAAGCAGTCGTTGGCCGAGGTAGGTTTGCCGGCCGAGCTGGCCGACGCGGCCGACACCGATGCCTACGACGACACGCTGCGCGAGAGCCATCACGCCGGCATGGATGCCGTCGGCGAGGACGTCGGCACGCCGACGATTCACGTCAACGGGGTGGCGTTCTTCGGCCCGGTGCTGTCGCGGATTCCACGTGGTGAGGAGGCGGGCAAGTTATGGGACGCCTCGGTGACCTATGCGTCCTATCCGCACTTCTGGGAGCTCAAGCGGACCCGCACCGAGCCCCCGCAATTCGACTAGCCGCCCTTTTCGATGACGAGCGTGCACAAACCCGGCGATTAGTCCGGCGTCGGCCGGTGACACGCACGCTCGCGACAATGGAAGGATCACGGGCATGCGCATCTACCTCGGGTCTGACCACGCCGGCTTCGAACTCAAGCAGCACATCATCGAGCACTTGAAGAAAGTCGGACACGAGCCGGTCGACTGCGGTGCGTTCAGCTACGACGCCGACGACGACTACCCGCCGTTTTGCATCACTGCAGCGGCGTGCACGGTGGCCGACCCGGACAGCCTGGGCATCGTGTTGGGCGGATCGGGCAACGGTGAGCAGATCGCCGCTAACAAGGTCCCCGGGGCGCGTTGCGCGCTGGCCTGGAGTGTGGAGACCGCGACGTTGGCCCGTGAGCACAACAACGCCCAGCTGATCGGCATCGGCGGGCGGATGCACACCGTTTCCGAGGCACTGGCCATCGTCGATGCCTTTGTCAACACGCCTTGGTCGAAAGCCGAACGCCACCAACGACGTATCGACATTCTCGCCGAGTATGAGCGCACCCACCGAGTACCTCCGGTGCCCGGCGCGCCCGCCTGACATGCCCGAGGGGCATACTCTGCACCGGCTGGCCCGGCTGCATCAGCGACGCTTCGCCGGCTCGCCGGTGGCGGTATCCAGTCCGCAGGGCCGGTTCGCCGCCTCGGCTGCCGCCGTCGACGGCCGGGTACTGCAACGGACGAGCGTGTGGGGTAAGCACTTATTCCACCACTACGCCGATGGCCCGATCGTGCACGTGCACCTTGGCCTGTACGGAACGTTCAGCGAATGGCAGCGAACGCCCCATGCTGCGACGCCGGCGTCGGTCGGCCAGGTGCGGATGCGGATGGTCGGCGCGAAGTACGGCACCGATTTGCGCGGCCCGACGGTATGCGAGCTGCTCGACGAGGCCCGGGTCGCCGAGGTGGTGGCCCGGCTAGGGCCCGACCCACTGCGCCGCGACACCGATCCGGGCTGGGCGTGGAAGCGAATTACCAAGTCACGCAGGCCCATTGGTGCGTTGCTGATGGACCAAACCGTGATCGCCGGGGTCGGCAACGTCTACCGCAGTGAGCTGTTGTTCCGGCATCGGATCGATCCATACCGGATCGGTCGTGCGATCAGCGAAGCCGAATTCGGTGCAGCATGGACCGACCTGGTAGCGCTGATGAAAGTCGGCTTGCGCCGCGGCAAGATCATCGTCGTGCGCCCCGAACACGACCACGGTGCGCCGTCATATGGCCCCGATAAGCCCCGCACCTATGTGTACCGGCGCGGCGGCGACCCGTGCCGGGTGTGCGGGACGACGATCCACACGGCCGAATTGGAAGGCCGGAATGTCTTCTGGTGCCCAAGCTGCCAAAGCTGACGGCCGCGTCTGCCACGGAGTTGGCCGGGAATTGTCCGGGGTTTAACCGTCTGATCGCGTTTGACGGCGAGACGTTCGGGTACGAACGCCGGATGAAAAAGTTCGCACGCTTCGCTGTAATGACAGTCATAATGGCCGCCGGGTTGGGGCTGACCGCAATCGACGCTCAAGCCCAAGTCGGCCCCTTACCGGATTACCACTGGTGCCCGGGCCAGCCCTTTGACCCTCAGTGGGGACCTAACTGGGATCCGGGTAACTGCCACGACGACTTCCACCGCGACATCGACGGCCCCAACCACAGCCGGGATTTCCGCGGACCGGGCCCAGGGGGTGACTTCGGGCCTGGCGGCGGAGGACCGGGCCCCGGCGGAGGACCCGGCGGACACTGACGCCGCGCCCTGAGCCCGGGTCAGGCCTTCGTGACACCGAGCGCAGCGTAGACCTCGTCGGATAATGCGACGCTGCGCGGGTCGGCGTTGGCTTTGGTGGCGTCGAACCGATTCATCACGTACGCATAGCCGATACCGTGTTCCAGGTCGACGAACCCGAAGGAACCACCGAGGCCACCGTGGCCGAAGATTCGCGGGTTAGGTCCATTGATACAGCGCTGGTTGAGCATGTAGCCCAGACCCCAGCCATGGTCGGCGACCCGGGGACCGAGTACCAGATCGGTGTCGAAGCCGCCTTGCGGCACCCGAACCAGTTCCATGTGTCGCCGGCTGAGCAGCTTCTCCTGGGACAATGCGTTGTAGAAGGTCGCTAGTCCCAGCGCAGAGACGTGACCCCCGATGTCGGGGAGCTCGAGTTGGCGCCAAAGCGTGCGATTGTTGGACCCGAGTTCGTCGTCGGGTATGAACCCCCACGCGACTGACAACCCCGCCTTCGGGTGCTCATCCAGCGTGACCGGACTTTCGGGGGCATTGGCCAGCAACTCGCGGGGGTGCAGTTTGCCGATCAGATCTGCGCAGCGATTCAGTTCGGCCGGGGTCAAGCCGATGTGCACGTCGGCGCCCAGCGGCTCGGCGATCTCGCTGCGCAGGTACTGACCGAGCGTGCGGCCGGTCACCCGGCGGAATACCTCGCCGAGGATGAAGCCGAAGGTAGCCAGGTGATAGCCCTGCGCGGTACCCGGCTTCCACCACGGTTCCGCGACGGCCAGTCGCTCGCAGACAAAATCCCAGTCGGCGACGTCTTCCCAGCGCAGCGGGGTACGCGGTCCAATCACCCCGGATCGGTGACTCAACACCATCGCGATAGTGATGTCCTGTTTGCCTGCTTGCCCGAACTCAGGCCAGTAGCGGGCCACCGGCGCATGCAGGTCGAGTTCGCCGACCTCAACGAGCTGGTGCACGCACGTGCTCGTCAGTCCCTTGGTGGCGGAGAGCACGGCGGCCAGCGTGTCCGGGCGCCATGGCCGAGTGCCGGCGGCGTCAGCCGATCCACCCCACAGGTTGACGACGAGGTCTCCGTCCACGTAGATCGCGACCGCGGCGCCGACCTCGTCGCGCAGCGCAAAATTCTGCTCGAACGCGTCGCGAACCCGTTCGAAGCCCGCCGCGCACGAGCCATGGATGTCGGCGTCGACCATGGCGCGTCTCTGGCCGATTGGTTGACCTCCTCGGCCTCGAGAACCTCTCCTCAGCGGGCGCCGGGAACCGAGCCCGCGTTGCTAGTTGGAAGACTAGGTTCCCACAGTGAGCTACGCGCAGGAAATTGCTCGAAGCGTGATTCCGTCATAACCCCGAGTGCGGCGTAGACCTCGTCGCTCAGGGCGATGCTGCGCGGGTCGGCGTTCGCTTTGGTGGCGTCGTAGTAATTCATTACGTAGGCATAACCGATTCGGTGCTCCAGGTCGACGAAGCCGAACGAGCCGCCCAGGCCACCGTGGCCGAAGATCCCCGGGTTGGGCCCGTTCACGCCACGCTGATTGAGCATGTAGCCCAGACCCCACCCGTGGTCGGCCACTCGACGGCCGAGCACCAGATCGGTGTCGAACCCGCCTTGCGACACCCGGACCAGGTCCATGTGATCGCGGCTCAGCAGCTTCTCCTGGGCGAGCGCGTTGTAGAACGTCGCCAGACCCAAGGCCGACACGTGCCCGTTGGTGCCGGGGAACTCGAGCTCCCGCCACAGCTCCGGGTTGTTGCAGGCGAGTTCGTCGTCTGGGGCGAACCCCATCGCGACGGAGAGCCCGGCCTTCGGATGTTCGTCAAGCGTGGTGGGGTAGCCAGGGGCTTGGACGTCGGCCAGCATCTCTCGGATGTGCGGCTTGTTCACCCGATCGGCGCAGCGGTGTTGTTCGCGGTGGAGCAAGCCGATGTGCACTTCGGCGCCGAGCGGCTCGGCGATCTCGGTGCGCAGGTACCGACCGACTGTGCGCCCGGTGACCCGGCGGAAGACTTCGCCGAGGATGAACCCGTAAGTGGTCATGTGGTAGCCCTGGGCGGTGCCCGGCTTCCACCACGGTTCGGCGGCGGCCAGCCGCTCGCAGACAAAATCCCAGTCGGCGACCTCCTCCCAGGGCAGACGGGTACGCGGTCCGATTACCCCGGACCGGTGACTCATCACCATCGCGATGGTGATGGCCTGTTTGCCGGCCTGCCCGAACTCGGGCCAGTAGCGGGCCACCGGAGCGTGCAGGTCGATCTCACCTCGGTCGGCGAGTTGGTGCACGCACGTGCTTGTCAGCCCCTTGGTGCCGGAGAGCACATTGGCCAGTGTGTCTTCACGCCACGGACGAGTACCGGGCGCGTCCGCGAAGCCGCCCCACAGGTTGACGACGAGATCCCCGTCCACCCAGACCGCGACCGCGGCGCCGATCTCATTGCGCATTGCAAAGTTCTGTTCGAACGCGTCACGTACTCTCTGGAAGGGCGGCGTGCATGAGCCCTGGATGTCGACGTCGGCCACGCGCCTCCTGTCCAGCAAAGCCCCACGCTGAGCGGGCGACGGGAATCGAACCCGCGTCGCTAGTTTGGAAGACTAGGGCTCTACCATTGAGCTACGCCCGCGTGTATTAGTCGAGCGCGACTGTACGTCGCGGCAGACATCAAATCCAAATGAGTCCGCCGTGTGACCTGGCCGTGAGGTCGCTGCCGGGCAGGCCGCGCCGGGCCGTAGGATCGCGACGTCAGCGCGGGGTGTAGCGCAGCTTGGTAGCGCATCCGCTTTGGGAGCGGAAGGCCGCAGGTTCAAATCCTGTCACCCCGACCATGTGACTGCCAGAACCGACACCGAGGAGTACAGCCGTGAAGAGCACCGTCGAGCAGTTGAGCCCTACCCGGGTTCGCATCAATGTAGAGGTGCCCTTCACCGAGCTCGAGCCGGACTTCGACCGCGCCTATAAGGAGCTGGCCAAGCAGGTGCGGCTGCCGGGCTTTCGTCCCGGCAAGGCGCCGGCCAAGCTGCTCGAAGCGAGGATCGGTCGCGAGGCGATGCTGGACCAGGTGGTCAACGAGGCACTGCCCGGCCGCTACGGGCAAGCGGTAACCGAATCCGACGTCCGGCCGCTGGGCCAACCCGAGATCGAGGTGACCAAAAAGGAGTACGGCCAGGAGCTGATCTTCACCGCCGAGGTCGACGTGCGGCCGGATTTCTCGCTGCCCGAGCTGAGCGCGCTGAAGGTCACCGTCGACCCCATCGAGGTCAGTGACGACGACGTCGAAGCTGAGTTGGAGTCGCTGCGCGCCCGGTTCGGCACCCTGACCGGCGTCGAACGGCCCGCCGCTGACGGCGACTTCGTCTCGATCGACCTGTCGGCCACCGTCGACGGCGAGGAGGTGCCGGACGCGGCGACGCAGGGCCTGTCCCACCAGGTCGGCTCCGGGCGGCTCGTGGAGGGGCTCGACGACGCGATCGTCGGCCTGTCGGCCGGCGAATCCCGGGTGTTCACCACCACGTTGGGCACCGGCGCCCACGCCGGGCAGGAGGCCGAGGTGACGGTCATCGTCGGGGCGGTCAAGGAGCGCGAACTGCCGGAGCCTGATGACGAATTCGCGCAACTGGCAAGCGAATTCGACACGGCCGATGAACTGCGGGCCAACCTGGCCGAGCAAGCGCGCCGAGCCAAGCGCGTCCAGCAGGCGGAGGCCATCCGGACCAAGACCCTGGACACCCTGCTCGAGCAGATCGATATCCCGTTGCCGGAAGCGGTCGTGCAGGCCCAAGTGGACGACACCGTGCACAGGGCCCTGCACGGCCTGGAGCACGACGAGGCCAAATTCGCCGAGGTGCTCGCCGAGCAGGGCTCGTCGCGTGAGGAGTTCGACGCCGACACCCGCTCGGCTGCCGAAAAAGGCATCAAGACCCAGCTGTTGTTGGACGCACTGGCTGACGACCTGGACATCCAGGTGAGCCAGGCAGACCTGACCGAACGGCTGGTGCTCAGCTCGCAGCAGTACGGCATCGAGCCGCAGCAACTGCTGGCGTATCTGCAGCAGAACAATCAGTTGCCGGCCATGTTCGCCGATGTGCGGCGCGGGCTGACGATCGCCGCGGTGGTCGAGGCGGCCACCGTTACCGATGCCGATGGAAATGACGTCGACACCAGCGAGTTCTTCGCCCGGCGCCCGGAGACCGACGAGGCCGAGCCGGCAGGCGAGGCTGAGGAGGCCGACAATTTAACTCCGGAGGCCGACGAGGCCGAGGACGGATCAGAGACCGGCACGGAGTGATGCTCTAAGCGAACGCCGGCAGTTGGGGGAGTGCGCGGCCGCGTCGGTTGGTTAGGGTCGGTGCATATGGAACTCGAGAGAAGCAGGAACCGCCTAATGAGAGATGTGAGTGACATGCGTTCGAACACGCAGGGTCTGAATCTCGTCGACTCGGTCTATGAGCGGTTGCTCTCCGAGCGCATCATCTTCCTGGGCTCGGAGGTGAACGACGACATCGCCAACCGGCTGTGCGCACAGATTCTGCTGCTCGCCGCCGAAGACCCCAACAAAGACATCTCGCTGTACATCAACTCCCCGGGCGGATCGATCAGCGCCGGCATGGCGATCTACGACACCATGGTGCTGGCGCCGTGTGACATCGCCACCTACGCGATGGGTATGGCCGCCTCGATGGGCCAATTCCTGCTCGCTGCGGGCACCAAGGGCAAACGCTATTCCCTGCCGCACGCCCGCATCCTGATGCACCAGCCGCTCGGTGGTGTGACGGGCAGCGCCGCCGACATCGCCATCCAGGCCGAGCAGTTCGCGGTGATCAAGCAGGAGATGTTCCGGCTCAACGCCGAGTTCACCGGTCAACCGATCGAGCGGATCGTGGCGGACTCGGACCGCGACCGCTGGTTTACCGCCCAAGAAGCCCTGGAATATGGCTTCGTCGACCACATCATCACCAACGCCCAAGTCAATGGAGCCGTCTCTTGACGTCCTCCCCAGACTGAAGTCTGGGGATTCCAACCTAGGGATCGCACGCCCGCGCAGGTCGGGTTCGGCGGTCCTCGCCGGCATAAATGCCGGGGTTTCCCGCCGAAGGAGGTCCCATGAATCGCGAAATACAGCCGCAGGCGCGCTACATCCTGCCGTCGTTCATCGAGCACTCGAGTTGGGGCGTTAAAGAATCCAACCCGTACAACAAGTTGTTCGAGGAGCGCATCATCTTCCTGGGCGTCCAGGTCGACGATGCGTCGGCGAACGACATCATGGCGCAGCTACTGGTGCTCGAATCGCTGGATCCCGATCGCGACATCACGATGTACATCAATTCACCCGGCGGCGGGTTCACCTCGCTGATGGCGATCTACGACACCATGCAGTATGTGCGGGCCGACATCCAGACCGTGTGCCTGGGTCAGGCGGCCTCCGCCGCGGCGGTGCTGCTGGCCGCGGGCTCGCCCGGCAAGCGGATGGCGCTGCCGAACGCGCGTGTGCTGATCCATCAGCCGTCGCTGCAAGGGGTGATTCAGGGTCAGTTCTCCGACTTGGAGATTCAGGCCGCCGAGATCGAGCGCATGCGCACACTGATGGAAACCACGCTGGCCCAGCACACCGGCAAGGACGCCGACGTGATCCGCAAAGACACCGACCGCGACAAGATTCTGACCGCCGCAGAGGCGAAGGACTACGGGATCATCGACACCGTGCTGGAGTACCGGAAGCTCTCGGCGAAGACGGCCTGAGTTTCCTCGCGATCGGGTCAGGCGAGCGTGGCTGCCAATTCGGCGATGTCGGCGGGCCGGATCCGGCAGCAGCCACCGACGATGCGCGCCCCCGCTGCCACCCACTGCTTGGCCGCCTGAGCCGAAAATTGTGACGAACCGACCCAGGCGCGGCGGCTGTTGTCCCAGCGCTCGCCGCTATTGGGATACACGATCACGGGTTTGCCGGTTTCGGCGGCCAGCTCGATTGCCGGCAGAACGTCATCGGGCGCGCAGCAATTGACGCCGACCGCGCGGATCTGGGTGACGTCGGTGGCCACCGCGAATGCGTCTTCCAGCGGCTGGCCGGCGCACGTGCGCAGGCCGTCGACGGTGTAGCTGAGCCAAGCCGGCACCTCGAGCCGGTGCACCAGGTTCACCAGCGCCTCGGCCTCGTCGATATCGGGAATGGTTTCCAGCGCGAGGATGTCAGCGCCGGCGTCGGCCAGCACCTCGAGCCGAGGTCGATGCCAGGCTTCCAGCTGGGCGACGCTCATCCCGTAGCGGCCCCGGTATTCGGACCCATCGGCGAGTACGGCGCCGTACGGCCCGACCGAGGCGGCCACCACGCGATCGCTCACCCCGGCGCTCGCCGCCCTGGCAAGTTCGACGCTGCGCCGCAGCAACCGGACGGTGTCATCCCGGCTCATCCCGCGGGTCGCGAAACCCTCAAACGACGCCTGGTAGCTGGCCGTGGTCGCGATCATCGCCCCGGCCTCGAAGAAGGCGCGATGCACGGCGGTGATCTCTTGCGGGGCATCCACCAACAGCCTCGCCGACCACAACGGGTCGGACAGGTCGTTACCACGCGCCTCCAACTCGGTGGCCAGACCGCCATCGCCGATCAACGCGGCATCGGCGGGCACGGCGATTCCCACAGACCCACTGTAGGGAGGTGCCCGGCTCCCCCTCTTCGCGCCGCTGCTCTCAGTCGAATAACGGCCACGACACGCCAGGGATACAGTGGCGCGTTCCGTCGTGCGATAGGCACCGTCAGACGATATGTTCAGGCCCAGGCACGAATATCCACGAATATCACTGACGCGATTCGGCCTTAACGGTCGCGTCGGGCCAGAGCAAGCGGGTAGCGTCGGGAAATATACGCGACGTACCACGACCGACGATGAACAGGAAAGTAGGCCTCCAGCACCATGGCGCGCATCGGAGACGGCGGTGACCTGCTGAAGTGTTCCTTCTGCGGGAAGAGTCAAAAGCAGGTCAAGAAGCTCATCGCCGGCCCGGGCGTATACATCTGCGACGAGTGCATCGACCTCTGCAACGAGATCATCGACGAGGAGCTGACCGCCCCTCCCGCCTTCGAGCTGGAGAACCTGCCGAAGCCGCGCGAAATCCACGCCGTCCTGCAGGAGTACGTGGTCGGCCAGGAGGCCGCCAAGCGCGCTCTCTCGGTCGCCGTCTACAACCACTACAAGCGCGTCCAGATCAGCCAGGCCGAGGGGGAGGCCGAGGTCGAGTTGCAGAAGTCGAACATCATGCTGCTCGGGCCGACCGGCTGTGGCAAGACTCTGCTTGCC
>NZ_JBOHHI010000076.1:0-7228 GCF_050700595.1 Mycobacterium sp. | reverse complement strand
TCGCCCAGCTGCTCACCATCACCACCAGCAAAGCCGGACCCGGCGCCCAATCTCCAGTTAACAAGCGCGCACGTTTACGTGAGGCAACGAATCCGCCTTCGCGCGCATCTTGACATGAGGCAACAGGCGACACCGGCCACCGGCTATCCACAGACCCCGAGATTGGTGCGTCGGGCAGTTGCTCGCCCCGGATCTCGGTGTTCGTCAACTCAATCGATAACGGTGTTACGGTCGGTTCGTCGATTGTGAGGCTTCACATGGACCGGCAACCGCCTGTGACCGTTCCGGAATCGCTGCGCTACCGCGACGGCCTGTACAAACTGGAGCGCTTCCCGCGTGCGGGCGCGGTCACGTCAGTGCGCACCAAGCGAATCCTCACCCGCGGGCTACGGGTAATACACCGGCCATGGTTCGCGGTGTGGATGCCGACAGGTGTCGCCGCCTTGACCACGACAGGACGTAAGTCCGGGAAGCCGCGGACAGCTTTCGTCCGCGCATACCGCGACGGCGATAAGGTCTATCTTGTTTCCATTGCCGGCGAGCATGCACTGTGGTTGAAGAACATTCGCGCCAACCCCAAGGTGACACTGCGCTTTCGCCGAGAAACGCTGACTGGAAGTGCTCGCGGCCCGGACGACGACGTCGAACGCCAAGCAGTCCGTGACGCATTTTGCGGCAAAACCCACCCGTTCGACTATGCCGAGAACATGTTTCACCGCAAAGGCTTACCAACTCGGACCAAGATCATCGAGCTGCACACGGCTTGGCTCGAGGGCGGAACACCGGTGATCGTCGACACTCACTGCTGACAGTGGCTCCGGTCGGACAGCCCGCCCGCTATGGCGCGACGAGAATCTTACAGTGCCGTTCGGGATCGGCGAGGTCGTCGAACGCCCCTCCGACGCCGTCCAGGCCTACCTCGCCGGTGATTATCGGGTGCACGTCGATGTCACCCTCGGCGATCGCGCGCAGCGACTCGGTGAACTCGGTTGGGTCATAAGCGAGCACGAACTGCACGTTGATCTCTTTGGCAATCGCGAAAAACGGATGCACGGTATCGAGCTGCATGCACACGCCAGCGACGACGAGACGAATACCCGGCCGGGCCCGGCGCATCACGTCATCGATGATCCCTGGCACGCCGACCGCCTCGAAAACCACTGCCGGCTTAACGCTGTCGAATGGCGAACCCTGGGCCGGGTCAAGCGTCTGATGTGCACCCATGGTGGCAGCGAGTTCCCGTCGCTTCGACGAAAAGTCCGACGCCACAATCGACTCCACTCCCATTCGCCGTAGCGCCGCGATGATGGCGATGCCGATCGGGCCGCAGCCGAGCACCAGTGCCGGCTCACCGGGCTGAATACCCGACCTGTTGACGGCATGCAGGCCCACCGCCATCGGTTCGGTCAGCGCGGCATATCCGGGGCTCAGGCCGTTGGGAATCGGGACCAGCAGCGGCGCAGACAAAAGCATCCGTTCGGCGTAGGCGCCGGCAGTGCTGTCGGAAAAGCCGATGGGTTGGACACCCTTGTCCGACACCAGCACTGGAATGGACGTGACAAGGGTCCCCGGCGAGTAGGTGTCGGTATCGGGCCCGGCTTCTAGGACTTCGGCGCTGAACTCGTGACCCATGATGATGTCACGGCTCAGGTCAACGCCGATATCGCCGACGCCGAGACTCGCCGCCATCTGCGCAGACAACGACACCATTTCATCGCTGTGTGCAGCGAAATGCAGGTCGGAGCCGCAGATTCCACACGAACGCACCGCGACCAGCACCTGGCCCTCACCGGGTATTGGATCGGGTACGTCGTCGCGATAGACCATGCGCCCGCCGCGCAGTACCACGGCGCGCATTAGTGCTGCTCGTTTTTCAGCTTGAGTTCGTCGGTGTGCCCGGTGATCGCTTTCACCCCAAATCTATGCCATACCAACCAAACTCGACGCCTTCACGTTTCGCTAAACCCGACCCAGCACCGCCATTACCCGCCTGCGGGTGCGGTGGTGGTGGTTGAGGGTGTGGTGCTCGCGCTCGTGCTTGTGGGCGTGGTGCTGGCGCCTGCGGCTGGGTTGTTGCATGCTGAGCGGAGGACCGTGCTGCCGGGACTCTGGTTCATGGCGTTCTGTTCGGCTTGCTGCTGCGTGGCGCCGCTATCCCCGAAATACTGATCCCCGTTTTTAGCAACGGCACCGCAGTCGGGATCCTTGAAGGTAATCAGCACGTTGCAGGCGGGGTTGTTTTGTTGGCAGTCAGAGTTCGCCACCGTGTTGGCCAAATACTCATTCGGCTGATTCGTCGCTACCCCGACGGCCTGTCCATCTGGCGAGACGGAAATCGCGCCCCAGGCTTCGTCCTCAGCGTAGACGGTGGGGGCTACGGCGAGGGCCAATGCGGCCACCACTGTGCCGCTGGCCGCAGAGATCGCAGCGCGCATTCGAAACCTGGCTCGTATCATGATGCTCCCTTCAACTTTCGCAACTGACTCTTCGATTGTGGTTGAAATTCGGTGCGGCCGAGGGTGGGGTGCACGGTGCCTTGACCGACGGCTTGCTGTCGCTTACCTGTGATCAGCGACATGCTCGGACCTTGCAGCGATTCGATTCCAGCCCGACCAGATGGCGGGACCCGTCAATGCCCCACGCCGTGAAAGCGACGGCCTGCTGCCTGAGCCTCATCGACACGCCTTCCCAGTTCATGGGCCAGGAACGCAGACTAACAACTCCTGTCGGATCGCACTAGACCCGTTTTTCAAAATGCCCTGCCCGATTTCCGGCCAGCCAGTGCCTTGCGTTAAACCATGCCGCCGCGCAGTACCGCGGCCCGCATCAGTTCTGCTCGTTTTTCACCTTCAGTTCGTCGGTGTGCTCGCTGATTGCTTTCACTACCGCTTCTCCGGCTCGGCCCAACAACTGCTCTCGCATACCGCGAGCCCAGTCGTGCGATGCCCGCGGCGCCGCCAGTTGTCCTTTGAAATGGGGAATCACCTTGCGCGCGAACAACTCGTAGGAGTGATACGTTGCCCGCGGCGACGCCCAGTCATGGCCGAGCAGCAAGAATGTACCGAAACTGCCCGACCGGTCCACCAGGTCCTCGATATAGCCGATCGCGTCATCCGGTGTACCGATGCAGCAGTTGCCTTTGGCCGCATAGTCTTCGACGAACTCCCGGGGTGTCTGGGAGCCTTCGACCAGATTGGCCAGCGGCACAAACCCGGCCGCCCCGAAGTACTTGGCGAAATCCTGTAACCCATAAGTGCAGTCGTCGATCGCCTGATCTCTGGTGTCCGCCAGATGCACGATGCCGAGTACCCGCCAACCGGCCCGGTCCGGCTCGTCGTGTCCGGCTTTGCCGGCCTGTTCGCGCACCACTTCCCAAGTGTTTTCCAGTGCCGCGTAGCCGCCGGGTACCGACATCGACAGCGACAGCAGCGACGTGCCCAGCGCACCGGCGAGTCGCGGGCCGGATGGCGAAATCATTGCCGCCGTGGAGATTTCCGGGTACGGCCAGGTGTATGGACGGATGTGTAACTGTGCGTCGCGCAGCGTGAACCAGTCCGAGTGGCGGTTGACCAGCTCGCCGGGCGCTGCGCGAAACAGCGCCAAAATCGCTTCCAGGGACTCCTGCATCATCCGGCGTTGCTCGACCGGGTCGATGCCCATCATGTAGGCGTCCGACGGGAGCGCGCCGGGGCCGGTGCCGAACATCACCCGGCCGCGGGTCAGATGATCCAACAGCACCCAGCGGTCGGCGACCATCAGCGGGTGGTGGTAGGGCAGCGACACCACCCCGGTGCCCAGTCGGATGTGTTTGGTCCGCTCGGCCGCTGCGGCGATGAACACCTCGGGACAGGCGATCAGCTCGTAGCCGCCGGAGTGGTGCTCACCGAACCAGGCTTCGTCGAACCCGAGACTATCCAGGGCCACCACCCGGTCCATGTCGTAATCGAGTGCCACCGTGGGAGATTGACCGGTCGGGTGAAACGGCGTGATGAATACACCGAAGTTCAGCGGGCGGTTCATGACATCACCAAACCGTTGAGGAAGTCTAAAAGCACCTCGTTGACCTGATCGGGACGTTCCTGCTGTAGCCAGTGCCCCGCGCCCTCGATCAGTATCTCGCGGTAGGGGCCGCTCACCACCTCTGCTGCGCGGTCGCGGCGGGTGAATCCCAGCACGGGGTCGTCAACCCCGGCGATGAACATCGCCGGCATGTCGATTGCCGATGCCGGCGGGTTGGCCATGATCTCCCAGTTGCGGTCCAGGTTGCGGTACCAGTTCAGGCCTCCGGTGAAGCCGGTACGGGTGAACTCGACGACGTAGTGGTCGAGTTCTTGCGCGGTGATCCAGCTCGGCAAGCCGTCGGGTTCGGGAAGCCGCTCGATGAAACCCTCCGGACCCGGCCGGACCATCCGCAGCGCTGCCGCCTGGTCGGCGGGCGGTCGCAGGCCGCCCAGCATCCGGCGCATGGTCGTGGCCGCATCCGCCGCCAGCTCAGCGTCGGCGATCCCGGGCTCCTGGAAATACAGCATGTAGAAGAAGTTGTCGCCGAAGACTTTGCGGAACGCCTGTGTCGGCGGCACCTGGGCGCGCGGCACCGGCGGCACGCTGAGTCCGACCACGGCCGCCACCCGGTCGGGATGTAGTTGGGCGGTGCTCCACGCCACCGGGGCGCCCCAGTCGTGACCGATGAACACCGCCTTTGCCGCGCCGACGTCGTCGAGCAGGCCGATCAGATCGGCGGACAGCTCGGCGATGTTGTAGTCGGAAACATCGTCGGGCTGACTGGAGCGGCCATAGCCGCGCTGGTCCGGAGCCAGCACGTGGTATCCGGCCGCGGCCAGCACCGGAATCTGGTGGCGCCACGAGTAGGCGAGTTCGGGGAAGCCGTGGGCGAGCAACACAACGGGTGCACCACGCTCGCCGGCTTCAACGGTGCGTAACCGCACACTGTTGGTATCGATGACGCGTTCGGTCGAGGGAACGGTATCTGGCACGTGTCTCACCAAAGCACACGGTCGTTCCCGCCGGGAAGGTTTGGTCCGGCGGGAACCGCCGTTCGTTGTCTGTACGGCGCTGCACCCCGGCTCCGCGACCCGTCCCCCTCGCCGCTCCGCGGCTGGGGGTACCCCCAGCGCCCGGCTCCGCCGCGCTGGCGATCAGCGCTGGGCACCCCGGTGGCGACCCGCTGCCCCCGGCTCCGCCGCGCTGGCGATCACCACCAGCGGTAGCCTTGAATATTCCAGCTGCGTGTATCGGGGAAGGACCTGGCCGGCAGCGGCCGATGCTTGATGAACCGGAAAAACGTGATCCGCACACTCACGGCGATCGCCGTCGTGTTGCTGCTTGGCTGGTCGTTCTTCTATTTCAGCGACAACACCCGCAGTTATAAGCCCGTCGACACCTCGGTGGCAGTGGCCCAGATCAAGGCCGACAACATCAAGAGCGCCCAGATCGATGACCGTGAGCAGCAGCTGCGGTTGACCCTGAAAAGCGGCAACGCCGACACCGGCGGGTCCGACAAGGTCATCACCAAGTACCCCAGCGGCTACGCCGTGCCATTGTTCGACGCGCTGAACAGCAAAAATGCAAAGGTCAGCACGACCGTCAACCAGGGCAACATCCTGGGATCGCTGTTGATCTACGTGCTGCCCCTGCTGCTGTTGGTCGGGCTGTTCGTGATGTTCTCCCGCATGCAGGGCGGGGCACGAATGGGCTTCGGGTTCGGCAAATCGCGGGCCAAGCAGCTCTCCAAGGACATGCCCAAGACCACCTTCGCCGACGTCGCCGGCGTCGACGAGG
Source organism: Mycobacterium sp. (assembly GCF_050700595.1). Classification (GTDB taxonomy): domain Bacteria; phylum Actinomycetota; class Actinomycetes; order Mycobacteriales; family Mycobacteriaceae; genus Mycobacterium. Next base: position 1,429 of record NZ_JBOHHI010000076.1, on the reverse strand, counting down.
CGGTCGAGGAGCTCTACGAGATCAAAGACTTCCTGCAAAACCCCGGGCGGTACCAGGCGTTGGGCGCCAAGATCCCCAAGGGCGTGCTGCTCTACGGTCCGCCGGGAACCGGTAAGACGCTGCTGGCCCGCGCGGTGGCGGGAGAAGCCGAAGTACCGTTCTTCACCATCTCGGGGTCGGACTTCGTCGAGATGTTCGTCGGCGTCGGCGCCTCGCGGGTCCGTGACCTGTTCGACCAGGCCAAGCAGAACAACCCGTGCATCATCTTTGTCGACGAGATCGACGCGGTCGGCCGCCAGCGCGGCGCCGGCCTGGGCGGTGGACACGACGAGCGCGAGCAGACGCTGAACCAGTTGCTGGTTGAGATGGACGGGTTTGACCCGCGGGCCGGCGTCATCCTGATCGCGGCCACCAACCGGCCCGACATCCTGGACCCGGCGCTGCTGCGGCCCGGGCGCTTCGACCGCCAGATCCCGGTGTCCAACCCGGACCTGGCCGGCCGTCGCGCGGTGCTGCAAGTGCATGCCAAGGGCAAGCCGATGGCGCCGGACGCCGACCTCAATGGGCTGGCCAAGCGCACGGTCGGCATGACCGGCGCCGATCTGGCCAACGTCATCAACGAGGCGGCACTGTTGACCGCCCGGGAGAACGGCACCGTCATCACCGCTGCGGCGCTGGAGGAGGCGGTGGACCGGGTGATCGGCGGTCCGCGCCGTAAGGGCCGGATCATCAGCGAGCAGGAGAAGAAGATCACCGCCTACCACGAGGGTGGCCACACCCTGGCGGCCTGGGCGATGCCGGATATCGAGCCGATCTACAAGGTGACAATCCTGGCCCGGGGCCGCACCGGCGGCCACGCGGTGGCGGTGCCGGAAGAAGACAAGGGCTTGCGGACCCGCTCGGAGATGATCGCGCAACTGGTTTTCGCGATGGGTGGTCGCGCCGCCGAGGAGCTGGTGTTCCGCGAGCCGACGACGGGCGCGGTGTCCGACATCGAGAAGGCCACCCAGGTCGCGCGCGCGATGGTCACCGAGTTCGGGATGAGCTCGCGGCTGGGCGCGGTCAAATACGGCACCGAGCACGGCGACCCGTTCCTGGGCCGAACCATGGGCACCCAGCCGGACTACTCGCATGAGGTGGCGCGCGAAATCGACGAGGAGGTCCGCAAGCTCATCGAGGCCGCGCATACCGAGGCCTGGGAGATCCTTACCGAATACCGCGACGTGCTCGACACCCTGGCCGGTGAGCTGCTAGAAAAGGAAACCCTGCACCGCGCCGAGTTACAGGCGATCTTCGCCGACGTCGAAAAGCGGCCGCGGCTAACCATGTTCGACGACTTCGGGGGCCGCATCCCCTCCGACAAGCCCCCGATCAAAACGCCCGGCGAGTTGGCGATCGAGCGCGGCGAGCCGTGGCCCCGTCCCACCCC
>NZ_JBOHHI010000075.1:0-36445 GCF_050700595.1 Mycobacterium sp. | reverse complement strand
ACAGCGCGGCGGTCGGATAACAGCCCGGCACCGCCACGCGACGGGCATCCCGCAGCCGCTCCCGCGCGCCGGGCAGTTCGGGCAGGCCGTACGGCCAACTGCCGGCGTGCGGGGACCCGTAGAACCGGTCCCACGCGTTGGCGTCGGTGAGCCGGAAATCCGCCCCGCAGTCCACCACCAGCGTCTCGGGGGAAAGCTGTTCGGCCAGTGCCGCCGAATGGCCGTGCGGAAGCGCGAGAAAGACCACGTCATGACTGCGCAGCAGCTCGACCTCGGTCGGCTCGACGACACGCTGGGCCAGCGGCATCAGGTGCGGGTGGTGTTCGGCCAGCGTGCTGCCGGCGCTGTTCGCGGCGGTGAGCACCCCGATCGATAGCCGGCCGTCGGCGTAGGCCGGGTGCCCCAGCAGCAGCCGCAAGATCTCGCCGCCCGCGTACCCGCTGGCGCCGGCTACCGCCACCCGGATGGTCATGACGCCAAGTCTGCATGATTATGCAAAGCGTTGCAAATTCATTCTGTGGCGCAGGGCGCGCCGGCCGGGAAAGTCAGGTCCGCAGTACCGCGCCGACCCGCTCGACGGCGCAGCGCACCGCCTCGTCTCGGGCCGCGCTGGCCTCATCCTCGGTCAGTGTGCGATCCGGTGCGCGGAACCGCAATGCAAACGTCAGCGACTTGCGATTCGCCCCGATCTGCGGGCCGCTGTACAGGTCGAACAGCCGGATGTCCTCCAACAGCGCGCCCGCACCGTCCCGCAGGGCGTCCAGCACCGCCTGGGCCGCCACATCGATGTCCACCACCAGGCTGACGTCCTGGAACACCGCCGGGAACGGGGACACCCGCGGCGCCGGCAACGCCTCGGTGACGGGTATCGCGTCGAGGTCCAACTCGACGGCGCAGGTGCCCTCGGGCAGCCCGGACCGCTCGATCACCCCCGGGTGCAGCTGTCCGGCGTGACCCACGACCGTGTCGCCGATCAGCACCTCGGCGCACCGCCCGGGGTGCCACGGCAGATGCTGGGCGGCCCGCAACACCACGTCGGCCCCGCTGGCCCGGGCGATGATCCGGACCGCCTCGAACGCGTCGGCGGCTTCCGCCGGACGACCATCGCCCCACGGGCCGCGCGGCTCGGCCAGGCCGGTCAGCACCGCTGCGACGTGCTGCGGTTGCCGGGGTAGCGACGCGTCCAGCAGGGCGACCTCCGCATCGGTGGGACGACGATGCACCGGGATCGGCTCGAGGCGGCGGGGGGTCTGCCCGGTCGGCTGGAACACCTGCGCGACCGTGTAGAGCGCGACGTCCGCAATGCCGCGGGAGACATTGCGCACCAACGCTTCCAGCAGCCCCGGCAGCAGGGTGGTAGCCAGATGCGGTCGTTCGGCCTCCAGCGGATTGAGCACCTGCGTGGTGACGCGCCGCGGGTCATCGGCGGGCAGCCCCCAGGCGTCGAACACGCCGGCGGACAGAAACGGTGTCGGAAACACCTCGACGTAGCCGGACAGGGCCAGCGACTTGCCGACCGCGCGGCGACGCCGCTGCGCGGCGGTGAGTCCACGGCCGGCCGGCGCCGACGGCAGCACCGATCCGATGACCTCCAGGCCCTCCAGCCGCAACACCTCCTCGACCAGATCGGCGGGTTGCATCAGGTCGGGACGCCAACTCGGCGGCGTCACGGCCAGGGTGTCGCCGTCGGCCGCCACCACGGCACCGATCTGGGTCAGCCGTCGAGCGGTGGTGCCGTCCGGGTATCGAACCCCTGCCGTGCGGTCCGGCAGGTCGGCGGCGATCCGGATCGGCGACCCGGCCCAATCGGCGACCGAGTTGCCGACTGGCGGGTCGCCACGCCAATCGGTCAGCGCCGGCGACACCGTGCCGCCGGCGATCTCGCCGAGCAACACCGCGCAGCGGTCCAGCGCGGCCACCGAGATAGCGGGGTCGACCGCGCGTTCGTAGCGGCGGGCAGCCTCGCTGGGCAGGTGCAGACGCCGCTGGGTGCGGGATACCGCCGCCGGGTCCCAGACCGCGGCCTCCAGCAGCACGTCGGTGGTGTCGTCGCGCATCTCGGTGCTGCCCGACCCCATCACCCCGCCGATCGCCGCGGTGGCGACGTCGTCGACGATCAGGACGTCGGCCGGGGTGAGCCGGCGCTCGATGTCGTCGAGAGTGACCACGGTCTCGCCGGGCCGGGCGAAGCGCACATCGAAGCCGCCGGTGATCCGCTTGAGGTCGTGCGCGTGCATCGGGTGGCCCAGTTCGAGCATCACGTAATTCGTCGCGTCGACGGCCGGTGAGATGGCCCGGATACCCGAGAGCAGCAGCCGCCGCTGCAGCCACCACGGCGACACCGCGCCCGGGTCGATTCCGGTGACCGGGCGCAGCGCGAACCGGCGTACTCCGGTGCCGGGCTGCACGGTCAGCGGCCACGCCGGTCCCTGCGCGGGTAGCGGCGGCACCTCGGCCGGATCGACGAAGTCCAAGTCGTAGGCGGCTGCGATCTCGCGGGCCAGGCCGCGCAGCGACATGCAGTAGCCGCGGTCAGGCGTAATGGCCAGGTGGAAGACCACGTCGTCGAAGCCGAGCACGTCGGCAGCACCGACCCCGGGCTCCGCTGTCCCGGGCGGCAGCACCAGGATGCCGGAATGGTCTGCGGCCAAACCGAGTTCGGCCGCAGAGCAGATCATCCCGTCGGAGGTGCGATCGTAGGTCTTGCGGGCGGTGATCGTGAAACCACCCGGCAGGACGGTGCCCGGAAGTGCCACCACGACGAGGTCGTCGGTCGCGAAGTTGGTTGCCCCGCAGATTATTTCGCGTGGTTGGCGCTCGCCGACGTCGACGAGACAAGCGCGGATCGGTTTCTTGAATTCGGTGAGCTCTTCGATGTCGGCCACCCGCCCGACGGTCAGCGGGCCGCTGACCGGGCCGAGTCGCACCACCTCCTCGACCTCGTGGCCGATTCGCAGCAGCGTCTGCTCGAGCTCGTCGGGGGCCACCTGCCAGCCCGGGGCGCCGACCGCCCCGGCATTGAGGACCTCCCGCAGCCAGCTGTACGGGACCCGCATCAGGCCCCCACGCCGAACGGCAAACAGAACCGCACGTCGCCCTCCACCATGTCCCGGATGTCGGGAATGCCGTTGCGGAACTGCAGGGTCCGCTCCAGCCCCATCCCGAATGCGAAACCCGAATATTCCCCGGCGTCGATGCCGGCAGCCCGCAAGACGTTGGGGTTCACCATGCCGCAGCCGCCCCACTCCATCCAGCCGGCGCCGCCTTTCTTGCTCGCGAACCACACGTCGACCTCGGCAGACGGCTCGGTGAACGGGAAGAAGTGCGGCCGGATCCGGGTGCGCGCGGAAGGCCCGAACTCGGCGCGGGCGAACGCGTCCAGCGTGCCGCGCAGATGGGCCATCGACAGACCCCGGTCCACCGCGAGACCTTCGACCTGATGGAAGACCGGGGTGTGGGTGGCGTCGAGCTCGTCGGTGCGAAAGGTACGGCCGATCGAGATGATGTACACCGGTAGCTCCCGCTCGAGCAGGGCACGCACCTGTACCGGCGACGTGTGGGTGCGCAGCAGCAGCCGTGAACCCTCCGGCGCGATGTAGAACGTGTCCTGCTCGCTGCGTGCCGGATGGTCGGCGGGGAAATTCAGTGCATCGAAGTTGAACTGCTCGGTCTCGGCCTCGGGCCCGTCGACGAGTTCCCAGCCCATCGCGATGAAGGTGTCGGCGATGTGTTCGGCCAGCATCGTGACCGGGTGCCGCGCGCCGGTCGGCTGCCGAGTCGACGGCAATGTCACGTCGACACGTTCGGCGATCAGCACCGCGGCGTCCCGCTCGGCGCGCAGTGTGGCCAGCCGTTCGTCGTAACTGTGCTGGGTGTCGCCGCGGGCGGCGTTGACCCGTCGGCCCGCGTCGGCGCGCTCGGACTTGGGCAGGGCGGCCAGTGTTTGGCGCGCCAGCGCCAGCGGTGCACGGTCACCGAGGTGCTCGGTTTTGGCCCGTGCCAGCGCATCGAGATCGGTCGCGGCCGCGAAGGCCTGCCGGGCCGCGTTGACGGCTTCGGTCAGGACCTCCCGTGAAAGGGGGGTCAGGTCGACGGGGTGGTCACCCACGCGGCGACACTCTCCTTGCTGATGGGGTTCGCGGCACGGGTGTGACGCAAGTGCCGATCATAAGTGATGTTGGCAGCGCGCCCGCGGAGCTCAGCCGAGCGATAGCGGCTGCGGCACAGCCGGGGCGGGCACCGCCAGCAGGCGGCGCATCATCCGCAACCGGACCATCCCGTCGGCGGCGACGGCACCCACCGCACCGACGCTGACGCCGGCCAGCACCGACCAGCCGGTGTGAGCCAGCAGCATGAACCCGAACGCCGACCCGACCCCGAGCAGCACGTAGCGCACCCGCGTCCAGCGGACGGGCCCGGCGAACCGGGTGGCTACCAGCATGCCCAGCACCAACGCGACGGCGTGCCCCGCATCGGTGAAATCGGTGCCCGCGGCCGCGGCAGCGATTCCGGCCGGAACCCACCAACCGACCCACGCGGGCCGCCATCGACGGGGAATCGCCGTTGTCAACGCGCCCAGCACCGCGACGGCGCCGTAGCTCATGCCGACATCACTGGCCCGCGAGATTGACAGCGGCAGCCAGGCGAACTCGACGGCTGCGGTCAGACCGGCCGCCACCAGCAACGTGGCACCCACATGTCCGGTCAAAAACACCACGCTCAACCGGCCAGTGCGCCAGATCAGCTCGGCCAGGGCAAGCAGGCAGACCAGACCGGGCAGCCAGAACCACATCGGACCGGCGTCGGTGACGAATGCGCTGCCGAACAAGGTTTCCAGTTTCCCGTGCGCCAGATTGTGCAGGTTGGTACTGGCGTTGCGAACGACCTGTTCACGTGCTTGTGGACCGAGAATCAGAAGTGCGATGCTGACCGCCGCCAGAGTTGCGGCATAACCGACGGTGAACCGTACCCGGGCCAGTCGGGACAACATGTCGAAAATCATCGGCCTCTACTATGCCTGCTGGCCGTCGCCGGCCGCATCGTGGGTACCTGACAATTCCCTGACAGTTTTGAGTCGGTAAATGGCCAACTCCGGCGGAAGCCCGGGCGTCTTGGCCGCGAACATCGGCCGATGGACCCGCTTGGCGACCACGCCCAACGCGTCCAAATCCGTCTGCGCAAGCTGGTCCAGGGCGGCGCCGGAGACCATGACGCCGCCCTTGGCGGCGCGTTCCATCACCCGCGCGGCGATGTTGACGTCGACGCCGAGCCAGTCGGCGGCCAGCCGCTGTGGTCGCCCGGTGTGGATGCCGACTCGCATACGCGGCCGATAGCCGCCGACGTCAACCGATTTCACCGCGTCGTGGGCGGCCAGGACGGCGCCGACGGCAACCAACGGATCGGCGAATACCGCCATGATGCCGTCACCCATGCGCTTGACGATGTGCCCGCCGGCGTCCAGCAGCGGCGGCTCGACGACCTGGGCCACCCGCCGCAACAGCGCCAGGGTCGCATCGTCGCCGGCCTGCAACGACCACGACGAGAAACCCACCAGATCGGTGAAGACCAGCGTCACTTCAGCGTTCGCGGGGTGTCGGGAAACCGCCTCGGTCAGGGCCTGCCACACCTGAAGCGCACCGAGACTGAACTGGCGGGACGCTCCGTCGCCACCCCCCAACAGGCGATCCGCGGCACGCGCGGCAGCGCGCGGACCGCCGTCACCGGCGGTTGACAGCGGATCGCCGAAGTCAGGGTCGCCGGGCAGCGCGCGCCGGGCGCGCCGGATCATCTCGACCACCCTCGGGCTCCGGTTCCTGTCGCGTAGCCACTCCGCCGCGCCGAAACCCGACACGGGAGACCGTTTCTTAGTGGCAGCCGGATCCGGCGCGGTCGCCGTTTGCTCGGGCTCGCCGGGCGCCGGGTCGGGCCCGAGTTCCACGTCGCCCAGAGTAGGTGGTGGCGGGAGACGTGGGCAACGACCGTGGTAACGCTGTCCGCGGCACACCCCGCGAAATCATCGACAACATACGTTGTCAACATTATCGTGGGAACCATCAGGAGCCAGGAGGCCGTGATGACCACAACCTCGATGACATCGATGACGTCCGCGGGTCCGAAGACGCCGGCCAACACCGCTCCGCTTGGGCCGGACTCGCTGACCTGGAAGTATTTCGGTGATCTGCGCACCGGGATGATGGGGGTGTGGATCGGCGCGATCCAGAACATGTATCCGGAACTGGGCGCCGGTGTCGAGGAGCACTCGATCCTGCTGCGCGAACCCCTGCAACGGGTGGCCCGCTCGGTATATCCGATTATGGGTGTGGTCTACGACGGTGATCGGGCGGCGCAGACAGGTGAGCAGATCAGGCAATATCACCACACGATCAAGGGCGTCGACACCGCCGGCCGTCGCTACCATGCGCTGAACCCGGAGACGTTCTATTGGGCGCACGCCACGTTCTTCATGCTGGTGATCAAGGTGGCCGAGTACTTCTGCGGCGGGTTGACCGAGGCCGAGAAGCGTCAGCTCTTCGACGAGCATGTGCAGTGGTACCGGATGTACGGGATGAGCATGCAGCCGGTGCCCAAATCGTGGGAGGAGTTCTGCGAGTACTGGAACCGGGTGTGCCGCGACGAGCTGGAGATCAACCAGGCCACCCTGGACATCTTCCAGATACGCATTCCCAAGCCGAAGTTCGTGCTGATGCCCACGCCGATCTGGGACCAGTTGTTCAAGCCGCTGGCGGCCGGGCAGCGCTGGATCGCGGCCGGACTGTTCGATCCGCCCGTTCGCGAAAAGGCCGGAATGCGTTGGACGCCAGGTGATGAGGTGTTGCTGCGGCTTTTCGGGAAGGCGGTCGAGCTGGCATTCCTGGCGGTTCCCGACGAGATCCGGCTGCATCCGCGTGCGCTGGCCGCCTACCGCCGGGCGGAGGGACGCATTCCGGCCGATGCTCCGCTGGTGGAGGCGCCGCGATTCATGGCGCCACCGCGGGACCGCCGCGGGCTGCCGATGCACTATTTTCCTGCTCGCAAGTCCCCTCCTGGCAGGTCGATTTTCGAACGCGCCGGGTCGTTGGTGCACAGCACCTTTGCGCTGGCTGGTCTGCGGCCCGCCCGGGGCCCCAAAAAAGCCGCGTAAGGCGGCGCGCCTGGCGGCGATCGCAAGCGCGGCGAAGCCGGGCGCAGCGGGTCACCGCCCGATAATTCATCTCAGCGCACGCGAACTCTGGTAAAGGCAGATCGCCGCGGCCGCAGCCACGTTGAGACTCTGAGCACCACCGGACATCGGGATCCGCACCCGGTGGTCGGCCTGCTCGGCCAGTTGCGCCGACAACCCGTGGGATTCGGACCCGAACAGCCATGCCGTCGGTTGGGTGAGTTCCACGTCGTCGAGCGACAATTCGCCGTCCACGGCGGTAGCCAGTACCTGCAACCCGGCGGCTCGCACCGCAGCGACGGTGGCGCCGATATCCGGCGCGACGACGACCGGGAGGGCGAAGATACTGCCGGCCGAGGCGCGCAGGCATTTGCCGTTATAGGGGTCGACGCTGTGTCCGCCAAGGATGACCGCCGCGGCGCCCATGGCGTCGGCGATGCGGATCAACGTACCCGTATTGCCGGGTTCGCCGATCTGCACCGCGACCGCGATCAGCCGGGGTGCGCCGGCCAGCACGTCGCCCAGATCGGGGGCAGGCAACTGGCACACTGCCACCAACCCGGCCGGGGTGACGGTATCCGACAGGGCTTTGGCGGCGCGTTCCGTCACCACATGCACCGGGGCGTGCAGACCGGCGAGCAGCGCGGCGTGCCGCCCCGCCGCCGACTCGGTGACGAAGAGATCCCGGATCAATCCGTGCCCGGCCGCGGCCTCGACAAGGTGAGCGCCTTCCACCAGGAACCGCTGGGCGCGGCGACGGGCGACATGCCGGTGCAGTTTGACCGCCACGACAACTCGGGTCGAGCGTTCGGTGAGCACCGGAGCCGGATCCGCGGGGCTTAAGCGGCCTCTCCGGAGGGTGCGTTGACGTCCTCGGGCAGGGCGGCCTTGGCAACGTCGACCAGGGCGGTGAACGCCGCGGGGTCGGTCACCGCGATCTCAGCGAGGTTCTTACGGTCGACCTCGACACCGGCGGCCTTCAGACCCTGGATAAGCCGGTTGTAGGTGATGTCGTTGACGCGGGCCGCCGCGTTGATCCGCGAAATCCACAACTTGCGGAATTCGCCTTTGCGCGCGCGTCGGTCGCGGTACGCGTAGTTCAGCGAATGTAGTTGCTGCTCCTTGGCTTTGCGGTAGAGGCGGGAGCGTTGACCGCGATAGCCTCGCGAGGCCTTCAGGATGGTGCGCCGCTTCTTGTGGGCATTGACTGCCCGCTTCACGCGTGCCATGGGTATTCCTATCCTCGTTCGGACGTACTGGTTGTGCCGGTGCGATGCGCGCCGGTCAGCCGTTCAGCAGTTTCTTGACTCGTTTGATGTCCTTAGTGGACACCGCCGTGCGCCCCTCCAGCCGGCGGGTACGGGTGGTCGGCTTGTGCTCCAAAAGGTGCCTGCGGTTGGCCTGCTGACGCAGGAGCTTGCCGGTTCCGGTGCGCCGGAACCGCTTCGAGGCGCCGCTGTGGGTCTTGGCTTTAGGCATGTGTCCTCAGTTCTGCTGTGTCACTTGGATGGTTCGGTCTCGCCGTTGTGCGTGGGCTCTACCGGGACGCCGCCGGCTTGCTGCGCCGCGCGGGCGCGAGTCTTCGCACCGCGGTGCGGCGCCAACACCATGGTCATGTTGCGGCCGTCTTGCTTCGCCGAGGTCTCGACGAATCCGTAGTCGGCGACGTCGGCGCCCAAGCGCTGCAGCAGCCGATGGCCCAGCTCGGGCCGCGACTGCTCACGTCCGCGGAACATGATCGTCACCTTGACCTTCGATCCCGCCTCCAGGAAACGGATCACGTGGCCCTTCTTGGTCTCGTAGTCGTGATCGTCGATCTTGGGGCGCAGTTTCTGTTCTTTGACAACGGTCTGCTGTTGGTGCTTACGGGACTCGCGTGCCTTCTGCGCCGCCTCGTATTTGAACTTGCCGTAGTCCATGATCTTGCAGACCGGTGGTCGGGCATTCGGCGCAACTTCGACAAGGTCGAGGTCGGCGTCCGCGGCGACGCGGAGTGCGTCTTCGATACGCACGATGCCTACCTGCTCCCCTTCCGGGCCGATCAATCGGACTTCAGGTACGCGGATGCGCTCGTTGACGCGAGTCTCAGTGCTGATGGGGCCTCCTGGGTCGTCGTTCTCCGGTTGCGACCGGCCCGTACCGGATTCAGCGATCGAAATACCACGCCATCAGCAAAAAAGCCCCGCCGAAGCGAGGTCCTGTGCCGACCGGTCGCGGCCGAAGCCGCCTGCGTCGTCTGCAGAACAGGCACCGCTGGGTGCCGGTGACCGGACCGTTGAGCCTTGAAGAAGGTTCCCGTGGCCAACGGTGGGAGTGGGACTCCACTTGCTGCCCCCGGCCTTCGCCGGGAACGGTCGCGTCCGCGAGTCTAGCAGTGCTGGTGCGTCGATCCGATATCCGTTCGCGTGCTGCGCAGGCAATTCACGCGCTGAGCGCATATCCTCGCCAGCTGTGACCGTTACCACCAGCCGGCCCACTTCCCGGTACCACCGGGTGCCCGCAGCCGCGGGGTGGACCATCGGCGTCATCGCCACCCTGTCGCTGCTAGCCAGCGTGTCGCCGCTGGTCCGGTGGGTCATCAAGGTGCCTCGGGAGTTCATCAACGCCTACTTGTTCAACTTCCCCGACACCAGCATTTCGTGGTCGTTCGTGCTGGCGCTGCTGGCCGGTGCGCTGACCGCGCGCAAGCGCATCGCCTGGTGGCTGCTGATACTGAACCTGCTGCTTGCCGCCGGTTGGAATGTGGTCGATCTGACCACGCCCCACAAGAACGCCGTCGTGACGATCGGGGCATGCCTCGGCTTCACCGTGCATGTCGCAGCGATCGTCGTCTTGGGCTTGGCCTACCGGGAATTCTGGGCCAAGGTCCGCCGCGGCGCACTCTTCAAGTCGGCAGCCGTGCTGCTGGCCGGGTGGGCGGTGGGGATTGTGCTGTCCTGGGCGCTGCTTCAGCTGTTTCCGGGATCGCTGGACCGCGGCGACCGGTTGCCCTACGCCGTCGACCGGATCATCGGATTCGCCCTGGCCGACCCCGATCTGTTCACCGGCAAACCGCATGTCTTCCTCAACGACCTGTTCGGCCTCTTCGGGGGACTGGCGCTGATCGTGGCCGCAATCGTGCTGTTTCAGTCCCAGCGCGCCGAGAACGCGCTGACCGGCGAGGACGAATCGGCCATCCGCGGTCTGCTCGAGTTGTACGGAAAGAACGACTCGCTGGGCTACTTCGCTACTCGCCGCGACAAGTCGGTGGTGTTCGCGCCCAGCGGCCGCGCCGCGATCACCTACCGCGTCGAAGTCGGCGTCTGCCTGGCCAGCGGCGACCCGGTCGGGGATCCCAGGGCGTGGCCGCAAGCCATTGCGGCCTGGCTGCGGCTGTGTCGGAACTACGGCTGGGCACCCGGTGTGATGGGCGCCAGTTCGCAAGCGGCCAAAGCGTTTCGCGAGGCCGGCCTGAACGCCCTGGAGTTGGGCGACGAGGCCATCCTGCACTCCGCTGAATTCAAGCTGTCCGGTCCCGATATGCGCGCGGTTCGCCAGGCGGTGACGCGGGCACGCCGGGCCGGGCTTTCAGTGCGTATCCGCCGGCACCGCGAAATCACCGCCGACGAGATGGGACGGCTGATCGAGTGTGCGGATGCCTGGCGGGACACCGGAACCGAGCGGGGCTTCTCGATGGCGCTCGGTCGGCTCGGCGATCCCGCCGACGTCGATTGCCTGCTGGTCGAGGCGCTGGCCCAGGACGGCCGGGTAGTGGCGATGCTGTCGCTGGTGCCGTGGGGTCATAGCGGGGCCTCCCTGGATGTGATGCGCCGTTCGCCCCAATCGCCCAACGGCACCATCGAGCTGATGATCAGCGAGCTGGCCTTGCACGCCGAACATCTTGGCATCGGCCGTATCTCGCTGAACTTCGCCGTGTTCCGGGCCGCGTTCGAGCAGGGCGCTCAGCTGGGCGCCGGACCGGTAGCGCGGATATGGCGCGGTCTGTTGGTGTTCTTCTCCCGTTGGTGGCAATTGGAGACGCTGTATCGCGCGAACATGAAATACCAACCCGACTGGCTACCCAGGTACGCCTGCTACGAAGACGCCCGGATGATTCCCCGGGTCGGGGTGGCCTCGGTGATCGCCGAGGGCTTCCTGGTGCTGCCGTTCAGCGGCCGTGCCAAGTACCACACCGGTCACCACACGTCGGCGCCCGACGCGCTGGTGGAAACCGGGCTTTTGCAGCACGATGGCACCGCGCCGGACATCTCCGACCTCGCGCAGGCCGAGGTCTCAGAGTTCGAAGAGCGTCCAGCCCGGCTGCCACAACAAATGCGGGTCCGGTTGAGAAAGCTGAAGGCGCTGCAGAACAAGGGTATTGACGCCTATCCGGTGGGCGAGCCGCCCAGCCATACGATCGCCCAGGCCTTAGACGTTGACGACCAGACCACGCTGTCGGTGAGCGGCCGTGTGCTGCGAATCCGCGACTTCGGGGGTGTGCTGTTCGCTCAGCTGCGCGACTGGTCCGCGGAAGTTCAGGTGCTGCTTGACAATTCGGTGCTCGAGCGAAGCCGCACCACAGATTTCACCCGGGCTATCGACCTGGGCGATCTGATCGAGGTGACCGGCCAGATGGGATTCAGCAAGACGGGCACCCGATCGCTGATCGTGCACCGTTGGCGGTTGATCGGTAAGTGTCTGCGTCCCCTGCCGAACAAATGGAAGGGGCTGACCGATCCGGAGGCGCGGGTGCGCAACCGCTACGTCGATCTGGCGATCAACGCCGAGTCCCGTCACCTGATCACTGCCCACAGCAGCGTGTTACGGTCGCTTCGAGAGACGTTGACCACCAAGGGGTTTGTCGAAGTCGAAACTCCGATCCTGCAACAGGTCCATGGCGGTGCCACCGCGCGGCCATTCGTCACCCACATCAACACCTACGACCTGACCCTGTACCTACGGATCGCACCGGAGCTGTACCTCAAGCGGCTGTGTGTTGGTGGCTTGGAGCGGGTGTTCGAGCTGGGCCGGGCGTTCCGTAACGAGGGCGTCGACTTCAGCCACAATCCGGAATTCACCATCCTGGAGGCCTACCAGGCACACGCCGACTATCTGGTCTGGATCGATGGCTGCCGGGAGCTGATTCAGAATGCCGCCGAAGCCGCCAACGGTGCGACCGTGGTGATGCGGCCCCGAAATCCAGATGGACGCCTGGAACCGATCGACATCTCCGGCGCCTGGCCGGTGAAGACCGTCCATGACGCGGTTTCCGAGGCGCTCGGCGAGCACGTCGACGCGGGTACCCGCCTGGCCACCCTGCGCAAGCTGTGCGACGCCGCGGAAATCCCCTATCTGACCCGGTGGGACGCCGGCGCGGTGGTGCTGGAGCTCTACGAGCACCTGGTCGAGGCACGTACCGAGCAACCGACCTTCTACACCGACTTTCCGGCATCGGTGTCGCCGTTGACCCGCCCGCACCGCAGTACACCCGGTGTCGCCGAACGTTGGGACTTGGTGGCTTGGGGCGTCGAGCTGGGCACCGCGTACAGCGAGCTCACCGACCCGGTCGAGCAGCGCCGTCGCCTGCAGGAGCAGTCGCTGCTGGCCGCCGGAGGGGACCCGGAAGCCATGGAGCTCGACGAGGACTTCCTGCAGGCGATGGAGTACGCGATGCCGCCCACCGGCGGCCTCGGGATGGGTGTCGACCGGGTAGTCATGCTCGTCACCGGCCGCAGCATCCGCGAAACGCTGCCGTTCCCGTTGACCAAACCGCGTTAATCAGCTATGCACGCTGCGTTTGCCAGCTAGTGTTCAGAAACTCAGTTCAGAATGGGTACAAATGGGTTCCGTGACAGGTTCGACGGCGATCGTCGCCGCGCCGCTGCTGGTAGGTCACCACACCTCGCTGATGCACGGCTGGGTTCCGATCACCGTGCAGGCGACCGCGGCGACCGTGTTGGCGGTCGCGGTTGGCTGGCGGTCGCGTCGCTGGCGCCGGGTCATGCTCCCGGTGGCCGTGGCAGTGGGTATCGCCGTGACGTGCTGGGCGTACCGGTACATCGCCGATGACGGTCTGGCCGGCGAGCCCGCCCCGCGGGCGCTGTGGGTATGGATCGCGCTGACCGGTGCCGCCGGCGCGGTGCTGTTGTTGGGTTGGCGAAATGCACGCTGGTGGCGGCGAACCACGTCGATCATGGCGGTGCCGCTGTGTCTACTCAGCGCGGCACTGGCGCTCAACGGATGGGTCGGCTACTTCCCGACCGTGCAGACAGCGTGGAATCAGCTCACCGCCGGTCCGCTCCCCGATCAAACCGACGCCACTTCGGTGACGGCGATGGCGGCCAAGGGCGCCCTGCCACCGCGTGGCAGCGTGGTGCCGGTGACGATTCCCGCCGACGCGTCGCACTTCAAGCATCGCGGCGAGCTGGTGTACCTGCCGCCGGCATGGTTCGCCGATCCGCGCCCGCAGCTCCCGACGGTGATGATGATCGGCGGTGAGTTCAACACACCCGCGGATTGGCTACGGGCCGGTAATGCGGTGAAGAACGCCGACGAGTTCGCGGCCGCGCACGGCGGCAACGCGCCGGTGATGGTCTTCGTCGACTCCGGTGGGGCATTCAACAACGACACCGAATGCGTCAACGGCCGCCGCGGCAACGCCGCCGATCATCTGACCAAAGACATTGTCCCCTACCTGACCTCTCAATTCGGAGTCAGCCCCGCGCGGTCGAATTGGGGCATTGTGGGTTGGTCGATGGGCGGCACCTGCGCGGTGGACTTGACCGTTATGCACCCAGACCTGTTCAGCGCTTTCGTCGACATCGCCGGCGATATCGGACCCAACGCGGGATCCATGGCGCAGACTATCGCCAGGCTGTTCGGCGGCAACGCCAACGCGTGGGCCGATTTCGATCCGGCCATGGTGATGACCAAACACGGGCGCTACACCGGGGTTTCGGGATGGTTCGCGGTCACGTCCACCGTTCCGCCGGCACCGCACCGCAACCTAGCGGTGGCCGACACCACAACGCCGGGCACTCACGGTGACAATTCCGGCAGCCCAACCACCGCCGCCGACCACCTGTGTGCGCTCGGTCGCGCCAACAACATCGATTGTGCGGTCATCGCCCAGCCGGGTAAGCACGACTGGCCGTTCGCGGACCGGGTATTCACGGCGGCTCTACCGTGGTTGGCGGGGCAACTCGGCACACCTGGCGTGCCGCGAATCCCGTTGCCCGCGCCGCACCTCCAACCCGCCGGCTGATGCCGACTCTTGCAGGCATTCGCCGCGCGATATTCGCCCGTCACTGCAATCCGTGGAGCGCGTGGACGCGCTGGGCCAGCACACCGTTGGTGCTGATCCCGGTGTGGACCCGGCGGTGGAGCCACGCCGCGGTGACCGGCGCCTGGTTCGCGGTCAACCCGGTCATGTTCGGCCAGCCGGCCCACGAGCGGAATTGGGCCACCCGCGCGATGCTCGGCGAGGAACGCTGGATCACCGAACGGCCGAAAGATGCCGCCGTCGCGGTGAGCGCCGTAACGTCCGTCGCGGCCGTCGTCGCGATCGTGGCGGCTCGTGGCCACCGTCTGCGGCCGGCGGCGGCGGCAACGGTGGTGCAGATGGCTTTGACGCTGGTGTACTGGCAACAAATGGTGCGCTTCTATCGTCGCGAAACTTAAACCATTGCGACCCGGACCGGCGTGTCGTCGCAATGGGTTAAGTGTCGCGATATCGGCTAGGCGCTGGCCCGACGCCGTCGTCGCGAAGAGGTGCTGACCGGCACGCCGAGGTTTTCGGCGAGGAACTTGCCGGTGTAGCTTTCCGGCACCGCGGCGATGTCCTCGGGCGTGCCCTCGGCGACGATGGTCCCGCCTTCGGCGCCGCCCTCGGGTCCCATGTCGACGATCCAGTCCGAGGTCTTGATCACGTCCAGGTTGTGCTCGATGACGATCACCGTATTGCCTTTGTCGACAAGGCCACCCAGGACGTTGAGCAGCTTGCGGATGTCGTCGAAATGCAAGCCCGTGGTGGGCTCGTCGAGGATGTAGACCGTCCGCCCGGTGGAGCGCTTCTGCAATTCCGACGCCAGCTTCACCCGTTGCGCCTCGCCGCCGGACAAAGTCGGCGCCGGCTGACCCAGCCGCACATAGCCGAGGCCGACGTCGACCAGGGTGCGCAGATAGCGGTGGATGCCGGTGATCGGCTCGAAGAACTCCGCCGCCTCCTCGATCGACATGTCCAGCACTTCGGCAATGGTCTTGCCTTTGTAGTGCACCTCCAGGGTTTCCCGGTTGTAGCGGGCGCCGTGGCAGACTTCGCACGGCACGTACACGTCGGGCAGGAAGTTCATCTCGATCTTGATGGTGCCGTCGCCCGAACACGCCTCACAGCGCCCGCCTTTGACGTTGAACGAGAACCGGCCGGGCTGATAGCCGCGGACCTTGGCCTCGGTGGTGGCGGCGAACAGTGTGCGGATTTTGTCGAACACTCCGGTGTAGGTGGCCGGGTTGGATCGTGGTGTGCGCCCGATCGGCGACTGGTCGACGCGCACCAGCTTGTCGACGTGGTCGAGCCCGGTGACCCGGGTGTGCCGGCCGGGCACCTGCCGGGCGCCGTTGAGTTTGTTGGCCAGCACCGCGGCCAGGATGTCGTTGACCAGCGTCGACTTGCCGGAGCCGGACACGCCGGTCACCGAGGTGAGCACGCCCAGCGGGAAGGAGACGTCGATCTCACGCAGGTTGTGTTCGCGCGCGCCGACGACCGTCAGCCGCCGCCGCTTGTCGAAGGGGCGCCGGATCGCTGGTGTCTCAATGCTTTCCGTGCCGGACAGGTATGCGCCGGTGATCGAGTTCTTGTTGCGCAGCAGATCGTCATAGGTCCCGCTGTGTACGATCTGCCCGCCGTGTTCGCCGGCTGCCGGGCCGATGTCGACGATCCAGTCGGCGTGCGCGATGGTGTCCTGATCGTGTTCGACGACGATCAAGGTGTTACCTAAATCTCTTAAGCGGGTGAGGGTTTCGATGAGGCGACGGTTGTCACGCTGGTGCAGCCCGATCGATGGCTCGTCAAGCACGTACAGCACGCCCACCAGCCCCGAGCCGATCTGGGTGGCCAGCCGGATGCGTTGCGCCTCACCGCCGGACAGTGTCGCCGCGGCCCGTGACAGCGAGAGGTACTCCAGCCCGACGTCGAGCAGAAACCCAAGCCGCGATCCGATCTCCTTGAGTACCTGCCCGGCGATCGCCTGCTCGCGCGCGCCGAGCGTGAGGCGCTGGAGGAAGTCCGCGCAGTCGGAGATCGACAGCTCACAGACCTCGGCGATGGATTTCTTGCCGCGCTGCCCCGCAGCCAGTGTCACGGCCAGGATTTCCGGCCGCAGCCGCGTCCCCTCGCACTCCGGGCACGGCACGTCGCGCATGAAGCCCTCGTAGCGCTCCTTCATCATGTCGGACTCGGTTTGGGCCATTTTGCGCTGCAGGAACGCCATCACGCCTTCGAAGTCGACGTAGTAGGAGCGGGTGCGCCCATAGCGGTTGCGATAGCGCACGTGCACCTGCTCGTCGCAGCCCTCCAGAATCGCCTTGCGCGCCTTGGCCGGCAACTTGCGCCACGGCGTGTCGACGCCGAATCCCATCGCGTCGCCGAGACCGGCCATCATCCGGGTGAAGTACTCGGCGGTGTGGCCCATCGACCACGGCGCCACCGCACCCTCGGCCAGGGTGCGGTCCGGGTCAGGCACCACCAGGTCGGGGTCGACCTCCTTGCGGATGCCCAGCCCGCTGCACTCGGGACAGGCGCCGTACGGCGAGTTGAACGAAAACGACCGCGGCTCCAGGTCGTCGACAGCCAGCGAATGCCCGTTCGGGCACGCGAGTTTCTCGGAGAACCGCTGTTCGCGGGGATGATCGTGCTCATGAGCCCGGTCATCGGGAAACTCCAGCACGACGATGCCGTCGGCCAGGTTCAGCGCGGTCTCCACCGAATCGGTGAGTCGCTGTTTGGCGCTGCCTTTAACGGTGAGGCGGTCAACAACCACCTCGATGTCGTGCTTCTCCTGTTTCTTCAGCTTCGGCGGGTCGGTCAGCGGATGCACGACACCGTCGACCCGGACCCGGCTGTAACCCTGACTGTTGAGCTTGTCGAAGAGGTCGACGAACTCGCCCTTACGGGTGCGAACCACCGGGGCCAACACCTGGAACCGGGTGCCCTCCGGCATGGCCAACACCTGGTCGACAATTTGCTGCGGGGTCTGTCGGGCGATCCGATGCCCGCAGATCGGGCAGTGCGGGGTGCCGGCACGCGCGTACAGCAGCCGCAGGTAGTCGTACACCTCGGTGATGGTGCCGACCGTCGACCGCGGATTGCGGTTGGTCGACTTCTGGTCGATGGACACCGCCGGGGACAGGCCCTCGATGAAGTCGACGTCCGGCTTGTCCATCTGGCCCAGGAATTGGCGGGCATAGGCCGACAGCGACTCCACGTAGCGCCGCTGCCCCTCGGCGAAGATGGTGTCGAATGCCAGCGACGACTTACCTGAGCCGGATAGGCCGGTGAAGACGATCAACGCGTCGCGCGGCAAATCGAGGTCGACGCTGCGCAGGTTGTGCTCCCGCGCGCCCTTGATGATCAGACGGTCAGCCACGCAACTCCTTTCCTGCGGACGCCGTTCCCCATGCTAGGTGCCGACACCGACAACCAGTACCGTGACCGGCATGACAGTCGTCGACGACAACTACACCGGACACGTCGAGGCGGGCACGGCCACCCGTCGCACCCTGCCGGGGGCGACCATCATCAAGGCATCGGTGGGCCCCATGGACAACAACGCCTACCTGGTGACGTGTTCCGAGACCGGGGAAACCTTGCTGATCGACGCCGCCAACGACGCCGAGATCCTCGTCGATCTGGTGCGACGCTATGCCCCCAAGATGTCGCTGATCGTCACCAGCCACCAGCACTTCGACCACTGGCAGGCGTTGCAGGCGCTGGCCGGGGCCACCGGCGCCCCGACCGCCGCGCACGAAATCGACGCCGGCCCGCTGCCGGTCACGCCGGACCGTTTGCTCGCGGGCGGTGACACCGTGCAGATCGGCAAGCTGACGTTCGACGTCATCCACCTGCGCGGCCACACACCAGGATCGATCGCGCTGGCGCTGGACGGACCCGCCACCGGTGGGGTCACCCAGTTGTTCACCGGCGACTGCCTGTTCCCCGGCGGGGTCGGCAAGACGTGGAAACATGGCGATTTCACTCAACTGCTCGACGACGTGACCGCCCAGGTGTTCGACGTGTATGCCGACTCCACCGTGATCTATCCCGGGCACGGCGACGACACCACGCTCGGCGCGGAACGCCCGCATCTGGCCGAGTGGCGCACCCGGGGCTGGTGAGTCAGCCGGTGGTATGCACGATCATCACGTCGGTCTTGGACCGACGTGAGACGTTGGCCGGCACCGACCCGAGCAGCCGGCCCGCGATGGTGTTCAGACCGAGGTTGCCGACCACCAGCAGGTCCGCGCCGACTTCATCGGCTAGCTCGACCAGTGCATCCGCCGGGGCGCCGACAATGGCCCGCTCTTCGATTTCGCTGGCGCCGGCCGCCTGGGCTCGCTCTTTCGCATCCCGCAGGATCGCGTGGACCGGGGCATCACGCGACATCCGATGGCCCCCGGTCTCCGTGTGGTCACCTGCGGGGACGTATGCGCTGGCCACGATCAACGTAGCTCCTAGCCCGGATGCGAGCTGGGCTGCCCGGTCGACGGCGCGCAGCGACGAGTCCGAACCGTCGGTGCCGACCACCACGGTCTGAAAGCCACTCATCTGTTCCCTCCTAGTGATTAGTCGCAACGCCCTCGCGGCAGTAACGTGTTGGCAGGCCTGGATGCGATTGGCGACACAGTCGATAGGGGCCGATGGACAGCAACGCCTACTGGTGACGTGTTCGCCGACCTGAGAACACTTTTGATCGAGGCCGCTGCCGCGACCTCAAAGACCGAGCGGCCCAACCGGGGCTGGCCGACGTCCCACTTGTCGACGTCCGTGTGCGTAGTCGGTTCACTCATAACTGTTCCTGCTCAGCATGCCCCATCCATCAGGAATCAGTTATACCGCGCGCAGCACACCGCCCAACAGGGCCGAAAAGCAGCAGCAGTAGGTGACCTTGTTCCCTCGTTCAGCCCCGGGCCGCGGCGCAGAACGCTGCTCAACGGCGAAAGCACGACACGGGTTTTGCGCCGAGTGCGGTACCTACGGGCTCGACTCGGCCGCCGCCCCATGGCCGACGTTCGGCCATGTGCCACTCGGCATCCTGATCGGCGCCGTGGCCGACATCTTTCCCCCGTACGGTCGAATGCGAACCGACCGGCGATGGCCTCGGCGCGTGGTTGCGAACCCACCTGGCGACCCGCCCGGCGCGCCCGGGTTGGTAGTCGCGTTACGGCACCGCGTCGAGGTCGGGCGCCCAGGCTACCCCGTTGATGTGGCTGCCGCCGTCGACGAACAGCGTGTTGCCGGTGAGGTAGCGACAGCCTTCGCCGGCCAGAAACAGCGCGACCGGCGCGATATCGAGGTACGGGTCACCCATGCGGCCCATCGGGTTGGCCGCGTCGGCGAAAGCCGCGACGTCCGGGTTGTCACCGAGCGCGCGCAGGAACGCCGGAGTCCTGGCCGCCGGGCAGATCGCGTTGACGGTCACCCCGAACGGCGCCCATTCGCGGGCCGCGGTGCGGGTCAGTGCGCGTAGCGCCTCCTTGGCCGCGTTGTACTCCAACGTGCCCATGTGTGCGTTGACGCCGTTGAGGCTGCACACGTTGATCACCCGTCCCCAGCCGCGCACGCGCATGTGCGGCAGGGCGGCGCGCATCGCCCAGAACGGCCCGTAGTAGCCGACCGCGATACCGTCACGCAGCTGCTGGTCGGTCTTGTTCTCCACTCGGCCGATCGACCCGCCGCCCCACGCGTTGTTGACCACGACATCGATCGAACCGTATATGGAAACCGCCTGTGCGACAGCGTTTTCCACCTGCTCACGCACCGAGACATCGGTCGCGACGAACAACCCGCCGATGGCCTCGGCGACGCTATGGCCGGTGTCCTCGTCGCGCTCGGCCACCACGACCGACGCACCCTCCTCAGCAAACCGGCGTGCGATGCCCGCACCGATGCCGGCCCCGGCCCCGGTGACCAGAGCGACCCTGCCCTGCAGCTGGCCGGTCATGTCTGCTCTCCCCCGCAAGCGGCCAGCAGGTCGCGCGCGGCCGTGGAGCCATCCAGAGCGCGGGTGGTGCGTCTGACGATCCGCCAGCCCGCCGGCGTCCGTCGCAGCGTGATGTGGTTGGCGCCGGCCCGCCACACCCGGTAGCCGCTGCCGTCCTCGTTGTGGCGGACCAGGATCGACTCGCACACCGCGACGGCGTCGTCGCCGTCGACGTCGACGTGCACCGGACCCAGGAAGTGCGCCGAGCCGCCGCCGATCAGCCCCTGGTGCGCGGAGGATCGCACCATTTCGGCGACGTCGGCGCGGCTGCGCATGTGCCAGCCCTCGACGTCGTATTCGCCGTCCTCGACCCAGAGCGCGGCCACCGCGTCGGCATCACCGGCGTCGACCAGCGGCCCGTAGCACGCCAGCAGACGTTTGATGGCAAGCTCGTCCTCCACCCGGCGCAGCCGTTGTTCGAGCACCGCGAGCCGTTCATCGATCGTCATTCCGCTTCCTTCCCGCCCGCGGTGTCGGCCAGCGCTCGCAGCGTCGCGAGTTGTTCGCAGTAGTGGCTTGCTGATTCGGCCCGCACCGCGCAATTCACGATGGTGGCGCCGGCCCGGACCGTGGCCCGTAGCCGCCGGGTGGTGTCATCGGGTTCACCAATCGGATCCAGCACCCGGCCGGCCGGGAGCACCACCTCGAAACCCTCGGGCACCCTGACGCGGGTCAGCAGACCGCGCAGCTGGTCCGCCGACAGCCCGAACGGCATCCAGCCGTCGGCCAGTGTTACCGCCCGGCGCAGCGAGCGGCCGGATCGCCCGCCCACCCACAGCGGCACCCGCTGCTGGACGGCGTGCGGTTCGACGACGAACCCGCCGTAGTGGTAGAACGCGCCGGCGTACGCGGGTTCGCGCTGCGACAGCGACGCGCGCAAGGCCCGCAGCGCGTCGTCGGCACGGTCGCCCCGGTCCTGCCACGCCGCGCCCAGCAACGCGAACTCTTCGGCCAGCGAACCGACGCCGACACCGAGCACCAGTCGCCCCCCGCTGAGCCGGTCGAGCGTGCCGTAGCGCTTTGCCAGAGCCAGCGGGTGGTGATAGCCGAGCACGACCACCGAGGTGGCCAGCCGGATCCTCGAGGTGCACGCGGCCAGATAACCCAAGGTGGCCAACGGATCCCAATATGTGTTGCCGCGACCCTCGCCGGCCGCCGCGGGCACGGCGACATGCTCGGCACAGGTGAGGAAGTCGAAGCCCAGCGCGTCGGCCGCCCGCGCGACCTGGGTGAGTTCGGCGATCCCGGCGCCGGCCTCCCATTCCGACGCGATGCCGGGCACCTGCAGGACGACAGGGCTGGTCAACCCGAGACGCATGGGCCTGCGTCGCCAGTCGGATCGGTCGCCGAAGCCATCAGCCGTTGCATGATCCGGTGGGCGCCCAGCACGGCCCCGGCCCGATCGGGATCGCTGCGCATGGCCACGATCTCGGCATTGCCGGTGACGACCTGCACCGGACCGCTGGCCAGCCATTCCAGCCCCTCACGCGCCACATCGGCGGACTGGGAGACCACCATCCCGGGGGCGTCGAAATTCAGTCCGACCCGTTCCATCGCGGGCGTCCGGGTGACGCCGAGCACCAGTTCGAGCACATCGACGCCGTGCTCGCGAAGCTCCAGCCACAACCCCTCGGCGAAGATCCGGCTGAACGCCTTGACACCCCCGTACACGGTGTGCCGGGCCGATCCCAGGTAGCCGGCCAGCGACCCGATCAGCACGATCCCGCCGCGACGCCTGGCGCGCATCGCCCGCCCGTAGTGGTGCACCAACGCGAGCGGCGTGGAGATATTCAGATCGATGACTTTCTGGAATCCGGCGAGATCACCGTCGAGGAACTCCCGGCTGTGGGTATTAGCGCCCGCATTGAGGATCAGCAGACCCACCTCGAGCCCGGTGGTGGCGCCGGCGATGCGAGCGCACGCCGCGGGGTCGCTCAGATCGGCCGGCACGGTGCGAACCTGCACACCGTGTCGACGGCAGCGGTCGGCGGTCGTTTCCAGCGGGTCTGGTTTACGGGCCACCAGCACCAGATTCAGGCCGGCTTCGGCGAGTAACCGGGCGAATTCGGCGCCGACTCCCTCCGACCCACCCGCAAGCAGCGCCCAGGGCCCGTACTTCGCGGAGTCAATCAAGGGTGGGCGCGCGGCTCACGGCGTGGTGTGCACGATCAAAACGTCCATCTTTGCCCGGCGCGACACGTTGGCCGGCACCGATCCCAGCAGCCGTCCCGCGATGGTGCTCAAGCCGACGTTGCCGACGACGAGGAGATCCGCCTTGAGCTCCTCGGCGAGTGCGACGAGGGCGTCGACCGGGGCACCGACGATCGACCGTTCTTCGATGTTCTGCGCCCCGGCGGACTTCGCCCGATCCGATGCCTCGCGCAGGATCGCGTAGACCGGCGCGCTGCCCGACACCTTGTAGCTTTCATCCTTCAGGACGTCGGCGGCCCGCGCGTCCTCGTGCTGGGGCAGGTACGCCGTGGCAATGACCAGCTTCGCGTCCGTCCCGGCGATGGTGCCTGCCCGGTCCACCGCGCGCAGCGACGAGTCCGAGCCGTCGGTTCCTACCACCACGGTTCGATAGGCGCTCATTTACCCTCCCAGGTCTCGGTTGCTACGCCAACCCATGACAGTAACGCTTTGCCGGATGCGGAGGGACGAAATTTGCGACACGCCGGCAATGCGGCGACACCGGGCCCGGCCGCCTGCGGGTCGACCCTCAACTGCCCGCCGACCGGCGCCGCGCCGATTCGGAATGCCCAGAATTGTCGAAATCCGTTACTCGCCAATGGCTCACCTGAATTGAGCCCCTATCATTGCGGTGCAAGCGGCACACCGTCGGGCGTCGGGAGGGTTGGGCCGCCCCGGGATTGGCAATCAGGCAAACCGTAGAAGCCCTACAGTGAAAACCATCATGGCCGTCTCGATTGCCCAAGAGCCCACGAGCGCGATCGCGAAAGACAGCCCGCCGCCCCGGCGTCGTGGCAGGTTGTTCGATCCGCTCGCACTGGCCGTGCTTGCCGCCGTCGTCAGCGGCACCGCCGCCAGCCGGCCTTCACTGTGGTACGACGAGGGCGCGACCATCTCGGCGGCCGCCAGCCGCTCCTTGTCGCACCTGTGGCGATTGCTGGGCCATATCGACGCCGTGCACGGGTTGTATTACCTGCTGATGCACGGCTGGTTCGCCGTGTTTCCCCCGACCGAGTTCTGGACGCGGGCGCCCAGTTGCCTTGCCGTTGGGGCCGCGGCGGCCGGGGTTGTGGTCTTCGCCAAGCAGTTCGCGCCGCGAATGACCGCAGTGTGCGCCGGCGTCGTCTTCGCCATCCTGCCGCGGGTGACGTGGGCCGGCATCGAAGCCCGTCCCTACGCGTTCTCGGCGGTCGCCGCCGTGTGGCTGACCGTGCTGCTGGTGCTCGCGATACGGCGGAACAGGTGGTGGTTGTGGCTGTTGTACGCCCTGGCCCTGATGGTGTCGGTCTTGCTCAACGTGTACCTGGTGCTGCTGGTGCCGGCCTACGCCGTGGTGGTGCCGGTCCTCGGGCGCCAGAAGTCCATCGTGATCCGGTGGGCGATCACCTCGGCGGCGGCGGTGGGGATCATGACGCCGTTCATGCTTTTCACGCATGGCCAGGTGTTTCAGGTTGCCTGGATCTCGCCGCTGAACTGGCACAACGTGATCGACGCCGGGCAGCACCAATACTTCGAGAACAGCGTCCCATTCGGGATTCTCGCCGCCATTGTGATCGTGGTCGCCGCGATCGCCGCCCGGCGCGCCGGATCATCGGGCTCAGGCGGCGACACCCGACGGCTTGTGCTCGTCTGCGCGGCGTGGATCGTCATCCCCACCGCCGTTACCCTGATCTACTCGGCGTTCGGTGACCCGGTCTACTACGCCCGCTACCTGACCTTCACGGCGCCGGCGATGGCCGTCGTGCTGGCGGTCTGCATCACCGCTGTCGCTAAAAGGCGGTGGGCCGTCGCCGGTGTGCTGATTCTGTTCGCCGGCGCTGCCCTTCCGAATTACCTTTTCTCGCAACGCACGACGTACGCCAAAGAGAGCTGGGACTACAGCCAGGTGGCCGATCTGATCAGCGCGCACGCCAAACCCGGTGACTGCTTGCTGGTCGACAACACCGTGGGCTGGAAACCCGGACCGATCCGCGCGCTGCCGGCGACCCGGCCGGCGGCCTTCGCGCCGTTGGCCGACATCGAACGTGCGGCGCCGGGTCCCGAGTACGGCCACCTGTGGGACGGCCACATTGCGGTGTGGCTGGTCTTGCCGCGGCTCGGCAAGTGCAGCACGGTGTGGACGATTTCCAGCCGGGACAAGACGTTGCCCGACCGCCAAAGCGGTCGATCATTGCCGCCGGGGCCGCTTTTGGGTCACGCACCCGTGTATCAATTCGAAGGCGAGCTCGGGTTCCGCATTGTCGAGCGGTGGCAATTCCATCGCACCCAGGTCGTCGAGTCGACCCGCTGAGAGTGCCCTGGCTTAGCGATGCTCGCCGTGGCGCGCACCGAACGCCCCGCCGGGCAGAACGCCGGCGGCTTGCACCGCCGCCCGGATCACCGTGGCGAAGCTGACCAATTCGTCGGCCTGATCATCGGGCAGCGCCCGCCACGGTGGATACCCCAATTCGTCGGTGAGGTCTTCAATCTTGGACCGCAGATCGGCGCCGGCCGAAGTCAACTCGCCCGCATCGCGCAGAATGCCACGCGAGGCCAGGCCCTCGGTGGCTGCGTTCCATTCGTCGCTGCTCCATCCGCGGGACCGCCGGGCAAAGTCGATGTTGAATCCGATTCCCGTTGCGGTATGGGTGATTAACGCATCCAGTCCGCTGACTCCGTTGGCTACCAAGGCGGCGATATGTCCGTCGCCGCGGTATTCACGCAACAACGTGATGGCATGCCACAACGCGACAACCGGGGTATCCGGCCACGGCAGTTCGGCGTGACCGGCATACAGCGGCCGGCCGTCGGCATTGGGAATGGCCTCCGCGACGCGTCGTAGCAGCGCCGCGGCGCGGGCCAGTTCTGCTGACCGGCTGAGCTCTTCACCGAGCACCCGCGGCAGGGCCGTTTCCACGATCTCGTACCGCACCCGCGTCACGGTCGTCGGCGATGCCAGTTCCCAGGCGCGCGGAATCGTGCTCGCCACCAACTGCGGGCTGAAGTTATAGAACGTCGCCGCAACGACGTTGGCCGATACCGCCCCCATGGGGGCCGACCGGCTGGCGAAATAGTGTGTGGTGAAATCCAGGCCGAGTTCGCCGAACTTGTCGTTCGCCTCGGGCACGAAGTACACGGCGGCGTGCAGCGAGTCCAGGGAACGGGTCAGCCGACCGGCGGCGAAGGCATCCACGCCTGTGAGATTAGCCTGTGCAGTCCTGGTCCCGGGTAGACCGGTAGGACGCCAGCACCCCCGCCGCGGCCAGCACTGCGAACAGCGCGAACAGCCAACGGGCCGCGATGACCGCACCACCTTCGGCGCTGTTGACGACAACACCGGCCAGTCCTGCGCCGAACGCCCCCGAGATCAGTTGCACGACGTTGATCGCGGCAGCCGCCTCGCTGCCCTCGGCGGGATCGTCGACGCACGCCATCGCCCAGGCCGACAGGTGCGGCCACGCTGCCCCGATCCCGGTCCCGGTGACCGTCAGCGCGAACGCCCAGAGTACGACGACCCCGATCGGCGCGTTGTCGACCTGGGTCACCGCACCCAACGCGAGACCCACCGCCATGATCAGTGGCGCTGCCGCGACCACCCGAACAACGGCCCGGCTGTTGTTCAGTGACGCGCTGACGATCTCGCTGACCGTCCAGCCGACCGCCAGCGCCGCGCCCAGAAATCCGGCCCCCACCGGCAGCAGGTGCGCCAGCCGTTGACCGAACAGCGGCACGTAGATGTCGACCATCGCCGCGGCCATCAGCAGTGCCAGAGTCAGGTAGATCCACTTCAGCGGACCCGAACCAAATGCGCTTGGCGGTAACACCGCAGCGGACACCCGCCTGTCGACCACCACGAACCCCGCGACCAACAGCGCGCTGACCGCCAGCAACCCCGCGGTCACGACACCATTGCGCGGGATCTGTGCGACGCTGACCGCCAGCGCGGCGGCGCCCAACAGCATCAGCGACCACACCGGGACCTTGAGCCCCGGCGCGGACGCACTTTGATTGACGCGGCCCGCGGTCAGCACGATCGGGACCAGCACACCCATCGCCGCGGTCAGCAACGCCACTGCCCCGAACGCCCAGCGCCACAGCCCGAACTGGGCGAAAACGCCGCCTATCGCGGGCCCGACCACCGTCGCGACTCCCCACATGGCCGAGACCAGCGCCGAAGCCCGGGTCCACAGCGACCGCGGCAAAGCGGCGTTGATCACCGCGTAGCCCAGCCCGGCCAATAGCCCACCGGCCGCGCCCTGCACAGTCCGGCCCGCCAGCAATACCTCCATGCGGGGAGCGGCCGCACACACCAGGCTGCCGACGGCGAACACCGCCAAACCCAGCAGAAACGACGGTCGCGCCCCGATCCGCTGCAGCAAGGCGTACACCGTGGTGGCCGTGACGACCGATCCGACCAGGTACAACGTCGTCACCCACGCGTACAGCCGCTCGCCGCCGATGTCGGCGACCGTGCTCGGCAACAGGCTGATCGTCAGGAACTCGTTGATGGCATATAGCGCCACCCCGCCGGCCAACAGCGTCAAGGTCCCCAAATACCCGCGGCCGAGCAGCGCCCGCCAACTGCCGGTGGTGGTAATCGCGGTGTCGGTCACTTCAGGCCGGCGGCGTCCATCCCGCGCAGTTCCTTCTTCAGGTCGGCGATCTCGTCGCGGAACCGGGCGGCCAACTCGAACTGCAGGTCACGAGCCGCGGCCATCATCTGCGCGGTCAGGTCTTTGATCAAATCAGCCAGCTCGGCGCGCGGCATGCCGGCGGTGTCGCGGCCTTCGAAGATGCCCGCGCTGACCGCCCGGCCAGGCTCGCCCTGGGCCCGACGGCCACGCGACGCGTTGCGCCCTGATCCGCCGATCTCGACGACGGAGGCTTCTGTATCAGAGGCCTCGCGGTAGACCTGGTCGAGGATGTCGGCGATCTTCTTGCGCAGCGGCTGCGGGTCGATGCCGTTGGCCTCGTTGTAGCCGATCTGCTTGGCGCGCCGCCGTTCGGTCTCGTCGATGGCTTCTTTCATCGAATCGGTCATGGTGTCGGCGTACATGTGCACTTCGCCGGACACATTACGGGCGGCACGGCCGATGGTCTGGATCAGGCTGCGCGTCGAACGTAAGAAGCCTTCCTTGTCGGCGTCGAGAATCGAGACCAGCGACACCTCCGGCAGGTCGAGGCCTTCACGGAGCAGGTTGATGCCGACCAGCACGTCGTAGTCGCCGAGCCGCAGCTGGCGCAGCAGTTCGACCCGGCGCAGGGTGTCGACCTCGGAGTGCAGGTAGCGCACCCGGATACCCATCTCGAGCAGGTAGTCGGTGAGGTCTTCGGCCATCTTCTTGGTCAGCGTCGTCACCAGCACCCGCTGGTCGGCCTCGGCGCGGTTGCGGATCTCGCCGATCAAGTCGTCGATCTGGCCCTTGGTGGGTTTGACCACGACTTTCGGGTCCACCAAGCCGGTGGGACGGATCACCTGTTCGACGAACTCCCCGCCGGTCTGGCTGAGCTCATACGGGCCCGGGGTGGCCGACAGGTACACCGTCTGCCCGATCCGGTCGGCAAATTCCTCCCAGGTCAGCGGCCGGTTGTCGCACGCCGACGGCAACCGGAACCCGTACTCGACCAGGTTGCGCTTGCGGGACATGTCGCCCTCATACATGCCGCCGATCTGCGGCACAGTGACGTGCGACTCGTCGATGACCAGCAGGAAATCCTCCGGGAAGTAGTCCAGCAGGGTCGCCGGCGGCGAGCCGGGCCCGCGGCCGTCGATGTGTCGCGAGTAGTTCTCGATGCCCGAGCAGAACCCGACCTGGCGCATCATCTCGATGTCGTAGTTGGTCCGCATCCGCAGCCGCTGTGCCTCCAGCAGCTTGCCCTGGCCCTCCAGTTCGGCCAGCCGTTCGCCCAGTTCTTCCTCGATCGTCGAGATCGCGTGGGTCATCCGTTCCTGGCCGGCCACGTAGTGGGTGGCCGGGAAGATCCGCAGCGAGTCGACCTTGCGGATCACCTCGCCGGTCAGCGGATGCAGGTAGTACAGCGCCTCGATCTCGTCGCCGAAGAACTCGATCCGGACGGCCAGCTCCTCGTACGAAGGGATGATCTCGACGGTGTCGCCGCGCACCCGGAACGAGCCGCGGGTGAACGACAGGTCGTTGCGGGTGTACTGCACGTCGACCAGCAGCCGCAGCAGCGCGTCCCGGGGCACCTCGACGCCAACGCGTAGCTCGACGGAGCGGTCCAGATACGACTGCGGCGTCCCCAGGCCGTAGATGCACGACACCGACGCCACCACCACCACGTCGCGCCGGGACAGCAGGCTCGACGTGGCGGAGTGCCGCAGCCGCTCCACGTCATCGTTGATCGAGCTGTCCTTCTCGATGTAGGTGTCGGTCTGGGCGATGTAGGCTTCCGGCTGGTAGTAGTCGTAGTAGGACACGAAGTATTCAACCGCGTTGTGCGGCAACATCTCTCGCAGCTCGTTGGCTATCTGCGCGGCCAGCGTCTTGTTCGGCTCCATCACCAGGGTGGGCCGCTGCACCCGTTCGATCAGCCAGGCGGTGGTGGCCGACTTCCCAGTGCCGGTGGCGCCCAGCAGCACCACGTCGCGCTCCCCCGCCTTGATCCGGCGCTCCAGCTCCTCGATGGCGGTCGGCTGGTCGCCGGCCGGATCGTGCGGGCTGACCACATCGAAGCGGCCGCCGACGCGCACCAACCCGTCCACGGCCTCTCCGGCTGGTCGGTACTCCGAGTGTGCGACGACGGGATGTTCGGTAGCAAAAGCCATGTTCACCAGCGTAGAACGAGCGACCGACAGCCCGCCGACGATGCAGTGGGGACCCCGCGAAGCTGGGGACGCGCCGCGCGATGAGGTGGGGGCACCTCCCGCTTGCGGGGGCGAGACGGGCAGTCTGACCAGGCCTCTTCCCGCAGCCTAAGCTTTCTCGGAACAGAAAGTCTCCTGCCACCAAAGAAAGCTAGGGTGAGTTGTGTGCTGCATTTCGCCGCCAACTTCTGGTGGCTGATCTTCCCCTTGGGCGGTGCGATCGCCGGGGGCCTCAGGGCGATCGCCGCCGCGAACGAACGCCGGGCAGAACGACGGCTCGAACGGTATCGGATAAAGCAACAGGCAAAGATCGCCATCGCCGAGGCATCTGGCCGGGCGCGCACCAACAAAGAGAGCTACCGGCGGGAGCTCGCCAAAGTCCTCGAGGAACACGACCGGACCGATGCGCGGTGGCTGGAGTACGAGGTCGATATCGCCAAGTTGCTCGACTTCCCGATGATGACCGACATGCGCGATCCGCTGACGATCAATTTCCACAAGGCCAAGCGGCACGCGGACCTGCTGCGGCCCGACCGGCCGGCGGAACTCGTCGGCGACCGGACCGCGCAACTGGAATATCGCAATGCCGTGCACGAGTACATCAGCGCATTCGAGATAGCCGAGGCCGAGGCGACCCGCCGGCGCCGCAGCGATTTCTCGGTCGACGACCAACAACGGCTGGCGCGCGCCCAGCATCTGTTACAGCTGGCGCAAGACCCAGCCGCCGCCCCGCAGGAGCGACAGAACGCCTATGCCCGCGCGAGCAGGGAACTCGACGGGCTGATCGTGCTGCCGGCCACCGCCCGCGCGAGCATCGAGCGGCGCATCGCCGGGGCGATCGAGGCGTAGGCCGGGCCTATGCTGGGGTATCCACCCACCCAAGCACGAGACATTCGACCTGGTCGCCCGCACCAACACCGATCCGAAGGGCATCGTGCGGCCGGTCGATGAGTACACCGTGCGGCCATGGGGTCTGTATATGGCGCGACCAACGCCGGGTCGTGCGCAATTCCATTACCTGGAGTCCTGGTTGCTGCCGCCGTTCGGCTTGCGGGCCACCGTCTTCCACTTCAACCCCGGCCACGAACGTGACCACGACTACTACCTCGACATCGGCGAATACACACCCGGCCCGCAGGTGTGGCGTTCCGAAGACCATTACCTCGACCTCGAGGTACGCACCGGCGGCGGTGCGAGCCTGGGCGATGTCGGCGAACTGCTGGAGGCCGTTCGCCACGGCCTGCTGTCCCCCGACGTCGCCGAGCAGGCGGTGCTCCGCGCGGTTGACACCGTCGACGGCCTGTCCCGCCACGGTTATGACCTGAAGCGCTGGCTGGCCGCCGAGGGCATGAACCTCACCTGGCGCGGTGCGTAGTGTCTGCCGCGCAAGGGTATGCGTCCGGCATGACGGGGTTGCCCACCGAGTTACGTGGGGCGCTACGTGACGAGCCGGTGCCCGATTGGCGCTCCGCTATGCTGGCCACCCTGACCGACCGGCGGTTTTCGGATCCGCGATGGATCTTCGAGCGAAAATTCGACGGTGAGCGCTGCCTGGCGTTCCGCGACGGCGAGCGGGTGCGACTATTCTCACGCAATCGCCAACCACTCGACGGGACCTACCCGGAGCTTGTCGACGCGCTTGCGGCGCAACCGATCTCCCGGTTTGTCATCGACGGCGAAGTCGTGGCCTTCAAGGGCCGACGCACCAGCTTCGCCCGGCTTCAGGGCCGCTTGGGTATTACCAACCCCAACCAGGCCCGGACAACCGGAATTCCGGTCTTCTACTACATTTTCGACCTGTTGCACCTGGACGGGAAGTCCACCACCGGGCTGCCCCTTATCTGGCGTAAGAAGTTGCTACGCAAGGCGTTCCAGTTTCATGACCCGCTGCGCTACACCCCGCACCGGGTGGAGCAAGGCGAAGCCGCATACCGCGCCGCGTGCGCACGCGGCGACGAGGGCGTGATCGCCAAACTGGCCGATGCGCCATATGAGAGCCGTCGATCACAAAACTGGCTGAAGTTCAAATGTGTTCGCGACCAGGAGTTCGTGATCGGCGGCTACACCGCTCCGAAGGGTAGCCGAGCCGGGTTCGGCGCGCTGCTGGTGGGTTATTACGACGGCCGTGATTTCGTCTACGCCGGCAAGGTGGGCACCGGGTTCGACGACGCCACGCTGCGCGGCCTGCATACTCGATTGTCGGGCATCGAACAGGACAAACCGCCGTTCGCCCGCGGGTTGATCCGCGAGAAGGCTACCCGGTGGGTGCGGCCCGAACTGGTCGCACAGGTCGGATTCACCGAGTGGACGCGCGACGGCAAGCTGCGACATCCGCGCTACACCGGTCTGCGCACCGACAAAGACCCCAAAGATGTGGTGCGGGAGACACGCTGATGGCCCACATCCAGGTCGAGATCACCCACCCGGACCGGGTGTTGTTCCCCGGCTCCTCGTCCGAAAAAGGAATCACCAAAGGCGACCTGGTGGACTACTACTCCCGGGTGGCCGACGTGATGCTGCCCCACCTGAAGGACAGACCGCTGACGGTACAGCGGTTCCCGCGCGGCATCGGCGAGAAGGGCTTTTACCAGCAGGACTTCGCCGACTCGATGCCGGACTGGATGGGTTCGGCGGAAGTCACCAAGGAGGGCGGCACCGTGGTGCACCCGGTGGCCGAACGCGCCGAAGCCCTGGTGTGGCTGGCCAACCAGAACTGCGTCACGCTGCACGTGTGGCAGTCGCGTCGCCAGCGATTGGACCGGCCGGATCGACTGGTGTTCGACCTCGATCCGTCGGACAGTGATTTTTCGGTGGTGCGGGCCACGGCCCGCGCGTTCGCCGGTGTGCTGGACGATCTCGGGCTGGCGTCCTACGTGCAAACAACCGGATCACGCGGTCTGCACGTGGTGGTTCCGGTCAGCGGCGACACCGACTTTGACGCCGCCCGCCAATTCACCCGTGACGTCGCCGAGCTGGTTGCGGCCGATGACCCTGCGCACCGCACCGTCGAAGTCCGCAAGAACAAGCGCGGGCGGCGGGTGTATCTCGACGTCATGCGAAACGCATACGCGCAGACCGCGGTTGCACCGTATTCGGTGCGGGCCCGTGACGGCGCGCCGGTGGCCACGCCGCTGGAATGGGACGAACTGAACAGCCGCGGCTTGCGGCCGGACCGGTTCGCCATCCACGACATACCGAAACGACTGGCCGGCCATCGCGATCCGTGGGCCGACATGCGCCGCCACGCCCGCGCACTGTCGCGCCCACGTGACCGCCTCTCGAAATGGCTTGGTACCCGCGCCTGAGCCGGCAAAATTATGCCGTACCGTAACGCGGGTTGTAATGTCTGCACTCATGAGCTCCACCAGGCATAGATGGTTGGCGGTCGCCGCCTTGACGGGCGCCGCGGCCACCTCGCAGTTAACTCCGGTGACCGCCCACGCCGACCTGCACAACATCACCTACATCGCCCGGATCGACGGGGTGGCCCCCGGCGGGCAGGCTATCTTCCTCGTCCACGACAACGAGACCACCAGCGCCAGCCTGGGCTCGACGCCCGGCAATACATTTCAGGCCAACACGGTGCTGGCCGACCCGGCTAAGGCCGGGATGCAGGTGTCGATCAAGTGGCCGTATTCGGCCAGTGTGCACTGCGAGATCGACGTCGACGACAACGTCGCCGTACAGGTCGACCAGTTGGTCAAGCCCACGTCCGGCAACACCGACCCGATGAACGGCGTGCTGCCCTGCGGCGCACCGCTTCCGACTTCCTAGCGAATCAGGGCCGCCAGCCGACGCGGTCGGCCCACTCCCAGGCACGCCTATACGAGTCATCATCGGGCCGCATACCGGG
This sequence comes from Mycobacterium sp., assembly GCF_050700595.1. Lineage (GTDB taxonomy): Bacteria > Actinomycetota > Actinomycetes > Mycobacteriales > Mycobacteriaceae > Mycobacterium. The sequence continues at coordinate 3,203 of NZ_JBOHHI010000075.1, read as the reverse complement.
ATTGGCCGCCAACCAGTCCACGAACAGCAGGCCAAATTGTTGATTGGGCCAGCCGTCGACTCGCAGCGCGACGTTTGTCGGCTGGCCCGGATCGGCCGACCCGTGAACCCGCTTGTGCCACAATCCCGGATCGCTTGCCTGGTCGAAGCGTTCGACGGTGCTTCGCGCATCGGGCATGGTGGCGTCGCCGGTGATGTCATCGACGCGGGGATAACCCGCAGCCAGCAACATCTCGGCGACTTCGTCAGCGGCCGCCAAGGATTCGACGGTGATCTGGATGTCGATGACGTCGGTGGCTGCCAGACCGGGCACCGCGGTCGGGCCGACGTGGTCGACCCGCAATGCCTTCGCACCGCAGGCAGCCTTGACCCGGGCAACAATGCGCCCCGCCTGGGCGGCCCAGGCCGGATCGGCCGGTGTCACGGCCCGTGGCGGCGCCACAACCTGACGTGCGTTGAGATTGTGTGCGAACGGCGCGATCCGGTCCTTCCACACCTCGCGCGCGTGCTCGGCCAACGCTTCCGGGGTACCGGAATTGTCCAGCCAAACATCGGCCACAGCGCGGCGCTGCTCGTCGTCGGCCTGTGCGGCGATGCGGGCGCGGGCGTCGGCTTCGGTCATGCCGCGTTGTTCGACCAGCCGCGCGACGCGCATTTCAGCGTCCGCGTACACGACCACGACCAGCGGGAAAAACGGCGCCATCGAGGACTCGACCAGCAGCGGAATGTCTTCGACGATAACAGCGTCCGCGGACACCGCCGCGATGATCTCCTCCCGACGCTTTCCGACTAGCGGATGAACAATCCCGTTGAGCGTCTTGCGAGCCTCGTCATCACGAAATGCCTTGGCGGCCAGGGTGGGCCGATCCAATACCCCGTGACGCGACAGGATGTCGTCGCCGAATGCCAACACGAGCGCCGCAAGTCCCGCGGTGCCGGGTTCAACGACCTCGCGGGCGATGACATCCGCGTCGATGATGATCCCACCGCATTGCTCGAACGTGGCGGACACCGCAGATTTACCGGCGCCGATGCCTCCGGTCAGCCCGATCCGAAGCATCGGAGTGACCCTACCCGATTGCCCGGCTCCTCCTCATCGCGCTGCGCGCTCTGCATCGTCACCGGGCTAGGCGCTGCCGGCGAGCTTCTCCCGCAGCGCGGCGAGTTGCGCGTCGCTGGCCAACGAGCCGCCCTGCTGCTCTTCGTCTTGCGAGCTGTCAGCCGCGGAATCGGACTCGGCGGCGGCAGCTGCTGCTTCAGCGGCGGCGAACTTCTCGATCTGCGTCGTGTGCATCTTGTGCCGACGCTCGGCCTCGGAGTAGCGGGACTCCCACTCGGCGCGCTGCGCGTCGAACCCTTCGAGCCACTCGTTGGTTTCGGCGTCGAAGCCATCCGGGAAGATGTAGTTGCCATGCTCGTCGTAGCTGTCGGCCATGCCGTACTTGGCCGGGTCGAACTCCTCGGTGTAGTCCTCGTTCGCCTGCTTGAGGGACAGCGAAATGCGGCGCCGCTCCAGGTCGATGTCGATGACCTTGACCATCGCGTCGTCGCCGACGCCGACCACCTGGTCGGGCACCTCGACATGACGCTCGGCCAGCTCGGAGATGTGCACCAGACCTTCGATGCCCTCCTCGACGCGCACGAACGCCCCGAACGGCACCAGCTTTGTGACCTTCCCCGGTACGATCTGCCCGATGGCGTGGGTGCGGGCGAAGTGCCGCCAAGGGTCTTCTTGAGTTGCCTTGAGCGACAACGAAACCCGCTCGCGATCCATGTCGACGTCGAGCACCTCGACAGTGACCTCGTCACCGACCTGAACCACCTCGGAGGGATGGTCGATGTGCTTCCAGCTCAACTCGGAGACGTGCACCAGACCGTCCACCCCGCCGAGATCGACGAATGCGCCGAAGTTGACGATCGAGGACACCACGCCTTTGCGGATGGCACCCTTCTGCAGCTGGTTGAGGAACTCGCTGCGCACCTCGGACTGCGTCTGCTCCAGCCAGGCCCGGCGGGACAGCACCACGTTGTTGCGGTTCTTGTCCAGCTCGATGATCTTGGCCTCGATCTCCTTGCCGATATAGGGCTGCAGATCGCGGACCCGCCGCATCTCGACCAGCGACGCGGGTAGGAAGCCGCGGAGTCCGATGTCGAGGATCAGGCCGCCCTTGACGACCTCGATCACGGTGCCCTTAACCGCCTCGTCCTTTTCCTTGAGCGCCTCGATCGTGCCCCAGGCGCGCTCGTACTGCGCACGCTTCTTGGACAGGATCAGCCGGCCTTCTTTGTCCTCCTTGGTGAGAACCAAGGCCTCGACCTCGTCGCCGACGGACACCACCTCGTTGGGGTCGACGTCGTGCTTGATGGACAGCTCGCGGGACGGGATGACCCCTTCGGTCTTGTACCCGATGTCGAGCAGGACCTCGTCCCGGTCAACCTTGACGATTGTCCCTTCCACGATGTCGCCATCGTTGAAGTATTTGATTGTCTTGTCGATGGCGGCGAGAAAGTCCTCGCTCGAGCCGATGTCGTTGACGGCTACTTGTGGCGAGGTGACGGTGGGACTCGGCATATTGTTGGGTTGCTCCGGACAGGTTTGGTCGTAGGGACAGTGCGGTTGTTATGCATGGGTGTCGCCCGCGATCTGGCCACGGGCTACCCGTCGAGGCTACTCGACTGTGCACACGCTGGACAAACCGCCGCGGCTAGTGTGCGGCGGTGTCCCATGAGCGGCCGTAGCCAACCGAGACCTCCAGCGGCACGTCAAGCGGGTACGCGTCGCCCATCTTGTCGCGCACCAATGCTTCGAGCTGCTCCCGTTCGCCGGCAGCCACTTCGAACAGGAGTTCGTCGTGTACCTGCAACAGCATGCGTGAGGCCAGCCCGGCCTCGTTGAGCGCCTTGTCGACCTCGATCATGGCCACCTTGATGATGTCGGCGGCGCTGCCCTGGATCGGCGCATTGAGCGCTGCCCGCTCGGCGGCCTCGCGCACCTGGCGGTTGCTGCTGTCCAGTTCAGGCAAATAACGGCGACGGCCCAACACCGTCGAGGTGTAGCCGTCCTTGCGGGCCTGTTCGACGACGTCCATCAGGTAGTCCCGCACCCCGCCGAACCGGGCGAAGTACGCGTCCATCTGGACCTTCGCCTCTTCGGTGGAGATCTTCAGTTGCGCGGCCAGGCCGTAGGCGCTCAGCCCGTAGGCC
>NZ_JBOHHI010000074.1:0-12927 GCF_050700595.1 Mycobacterium sp. | reverse complement strand
CCGGTGTCGGTCAGCCGCCAAGACCGGGCCTCCCAGTTGAGATAATCGCCACCGTCGTGGGAGACGACGATCTGCTGGCCGAACCGGTAGTCGCCGCGGGCTCCACGGCCCTCTCCTTCGCCGCGCCACACCCCCACCAATGGCAGTAGCGCAAGCAGTGCGCCGTGCAGGTCGGCACCCTCGCGCAGGTTCGCGGTGTCGGCCGGAATCGGCAGGTCATCGAAGACGGGGATGTTGCGCGATGCGGTTACCTTGGCGCGTTCGGCGGCTGCGGCCACCGCACGGTCCCCGGAACCAGGGCCCTTGGTCACGACTCGTCGGTGATCAGCCGATACAGCGCATACAACGCGAACCAGGTGATGACCACGACCGCCGTGACCAGCATGATCTCGAAGAACAGCACCACGGCGACGAGTCTAGTTCTTGATGCGCCGCCCCGGCCGCCTGGGCGGCCACCCAGCGGTGAGCGTGCGTAAACCCGATGTTTAACGCGGCGTAGACCGGGGACACGCACGCTCGCGTCGAAAGTGCCCGTCAGGCGATCTTGACGTCGACCTCGTGGATGCCCGCGCCCGACGGCGTCACCACCGCGTCGCCGTTGCCGGCCGCCGACAGCGCGCGCAGCGTCCAGGACCCCGGTGCCGCGAAGAACCGGAAGTCGCCGGTGGCCGACGCGACGACCTCAGCGGTGAACTCGTCGGACGCGTCCAGCAGGCGCACGAACGCGCCGCCCACGGCCTGGCCGGAGCCGTCCACGACGCGACCGGTGATCACCGTCTCCTTTTCCAGGTCGACGCTGGCCGGCAACGTCTGTCCTTGCTTGGGTGCAGAGCACATATCAGCTTCCCAACTCAATCGGGGCCCCCACCAGGGAGCCGTATTCCGTCCAACTGCCGTCGTAGTTCTTGACGTTGCGGTGCCCGAGCAGCTCGCTCAGCACGAACCAGGTATGCGACGAGCGCTCGCCGATTCGGCAGTACGCGATCGTTTCCTTCGATCCGTTCAGGCCGGCGTCGCTGTAGAGCCCGGCCAAGGCCTCATCGGACTTGAAGGTGCCGTCCTCGTTGGCGGCCTTGCTCCACGGCACGTTGAGCGCGCCCGGGATATGACCGGGGCGCTGGCTTTGCTCCTGGGGCAGGTGCGCGGGCGCCAGGATCTTGCCGGAGAACTCGTCCGGGGAGCGGACGTCGACCAGGTTCTTCACGCTGATTGCCGCCAGCACTTCGTCGCGGAACGCCCGAATGGAGTTGTCGGGCGCCTTGGCCGTGTAGGACGTTGCGGGGCGCTTCACGGCGTCGGTGGACAGTGGGCGACCGTCGAGCTCCCACTTCTTGCGGCCGCCATCCAGCAGCTTGACGTCTTCGTGGCCGTACAGCTTGAAATACCAGTAGGCGTAGGCGGCGAACCAGTTGTTGTTGCCGCCGTAGAGGATCACGGCGTCGTCGTTGCCGATACCGCGGTCACTCAGCAGCTTGGAGAACTGCTGCGCGTCGAGGAAGTCACGCCGGACCGGGTCCTGCAGATCGGTGCGCCAGTCCAGTTTGACCGCGCCGGCGATGTGGCCGACGTCGTAGGCGCTGGTGTCCTCGTCGACTTCGACGAAGACGGTGTTCGCGGCGTCGAGATTGCTCTCGGCCCAGTCGACGGAGACTAGGACGTCGGAGCGTGCCATGGTGTGGATCCTTTCGGTTGGTTACGCAGATGCGTGACGAGCGGGTAGAGCTGGCAACCCAGGCAGATGCCGAAGGCCGCATTGAGGAAGGCCGCCGCCAGTGCGGCCGCGGTGGCTGCGACCCCGAGCAGCGGGACACCAACAGCGAAACCGGCCACGCCGATGGCGGCGAAGACGAATCCGACCAGTTGGGCGAACTTCAGTGGCGGCACCGGCTCCCGCTCGCTGACCGGCCCCAACCGTGGCGCCACGGCATGGGCGAATAGCAGCCCGTAGGGATGCCGGCGTGGGCCGGCCACCGCGCCGATCGCAAAGACGCAAGCCTGCGCACCCAGGATGACGGCGGCGCCCGGCGCGTTGAACCCGGACGCGATCAACGTGATCACCAGCACCGCGGTGCTAAGCCAGGCAGCGAACCGGGGCCCGCGAACGTCCACGCGGTCTACCTGGGCGGAAGTGTTGATTGGGGACACAGAGCTGCTCCTGTTGTAGGAAGGGATGGAGACAGGCCAGACCGGCTGCTCCGAGAGCGACGTGAAACGGCGCTACTCAGCGGCTACAACAACAGCAGCAACCCGCGGTGCGGCACAGATCGACTGCGCGGCGCTTGGTGAGCACGAGCTCGAAGCGGGCGGACACGTCGGACAGCTTACCCAATGGCACAGCGGTCAAGCCAGCAGCGGGGTCAGCGCCGAGCGCAGGTCATCGGCCTTGGGCACGCCCGCGCTGCGGTAGCGCTGTCGTCCGTCGACATCGAAGATGAACGTGGTCGGCAGTGACAGCACCGAAAGACGCCGTGCCGCCACCGGATTGGCGTCCAAGTCAACTTCGATGTGTGCCACGTCACCCAGGTCGCCGCACACCTGGTTGACCACGCGGCGCACCCGCTCGCACGGCGCACACCACGCGGCGCTGAAGTGCACGACGGTTGGTCCGTCGCGGGAGAGGCCCAGGTCGTCGTTGTTCACCCGGTCACCGCGCCCGCCCTCGATTACCCGGACGTCGCCGGCGCGGCGGGTCAGCAGCCACCCGGCAACGACGGCCAGCGCCACCGCAGCCACGATCGCGACAAGAGCCGTCATCATGACTGCTTAAACCCGTCGAGGGTGATCGTTACTCCCTCGGTGATGCCCTCGACGATGACATCGGATCCGCGGGCACCCTGGCTGGTCGGCCCCACCCCGAATGGCAGGTACTGGTCGGGCAGCCTGCTGCGGAAAGCGCCCAGTACCGCATCCCGCTTGTCGTCGGGCACCTTCTGGTTGGCGGTGTCCGGCCCGGTCAGCACCCCGGTCGGGGTGAACACCAGCGTGGCCCGGTCGTCACTGGCGATAGACAGGTCCACCGAGACGCTGACCCGCTTGCCGAAGTGAGCCGACGTCGGGGTCCCGGTAAAGACCAGCCCCCGGCTGCTGGAGATCCCGGACTCGGTGGTGCCGCCGGTGGCGTCGTTGGTGTCCTGCGGCGGCGCCTCGACCATCAGATCGGTGATGCCCAGGTATCGGCCCAGATGTACCGAGTCGATGATGATGCGGCTTTCCAGCTTGCCGACCGGGAGCTTGGCGTCCGGCCTGATCAGCCAGGATGCGTCGGTCAGGTCGATGGAGTGCAGGGTGGCTTCCAGCGTGGCCTTGCCGACCATGGGATGGTTCACCGCGCTGGCCTTGATCTCCAGTTCGTCGTAGTGGCGCCGCATCGCCTGGGGGATCATCGGGAATCCGAGGATGGCGACGAACGGATCCGAACCCAGGTGCGTGGTATCGCGCACCGTGCGGGACAGCCGGTACTCGGCGTAAATGCTGATTCCGAAGTCGACGCCGGTGGCTCCGATGAGTACGAGGACGACGGCCAGTAGTACGCCCGTCGCACCGACCAGCACCCTGCGCATCCGGTTATTGTGGCGTGCGTCGTCAGCGGGCGAACCAGCAGGTAGCACGCTATCGTTAGAGCACCTGGCTGTTAACGGACGCCATGCATCTGGGAGACGCCTTTCCCACGACGCTGGAGGGGCTGGTTTGGATCTATTGCTGCTGACCGGCGAGCCGCACGCCGATTTGGTCCTGCCGTCGTTGTCGCTGCTCGCGCATAGCGTGCGCACAGCGCCCGCCGATGTTTCGTCGTTGCTGGAAGCAGGCAGCGCGGACGTCGTGCTGGTCGACGCGCGCACCGATCTGCCGGCCGCCCGCAGCCTGTGCCGCCTGCTGGGTTCAACCGGCCGATCGATCCCGGTGCTCGCGGTGGTGGGCGAAGGCGGGTTGGTCGCGATCAACGCCGACTGGGGGCTCGACGAAATCCTGCTGCCCGGCACCGGGCCCGCCGAGATCGACACCCGGCTGCGGCTGCTGGTCGGCCGACGGGGCGGTGTCAGCGACCAGGAGAACGCGGGCAAGATCAGCCTTGGCGAGTTGATGATCGACGAAGGTACCTACACTGCGCGGCTGCGTGGCCGCCCATTGGACCTCACCTACAAGGAGTTCGAGCTGCTGAAGTACCTGGCGCAGCACGCCGGCCGGGTATTCACCCGCGCGCAGCTGCTACACGAGGTGTGGGGATACGACTTCTTTGGCGGCACCCGTACCGTCGACGTGCACGTGCGACGACTGCGGGCCAAACTCGGGCCGGAGTACGAGTCCTTGATCGGCACGGTACGCAACGTGGGCTACAAGGCGGTCCGCCCGGCCCGCGGCCGGCTACCGGTCAGCGAGCCCGACACCGGCGAGGACAGTGAGGCAGAGCTGGACAACGCCCAAGAGCCGCTGGTCGATCCGTTGCATAGCCAGTGAGTGATTGGCGCTCAGCACTGGCCGCCGACGAGCAGCAGCAGGTGCGCGAACTCGTCACGGCGGCAACAGAATTCGATGGCGTAGTGCCTGTCGGCGAGCAGGTACTACGTGAGTTGAGCCAGCGGCGCACCGAACACCTGCTGGTCACCGGTCCGGATCCCGGGGAAGCCCCCGGCGATGTGGTAATCGGTTATCTCAACCTCGCCCCGCCGCACGACGATGCATCCGGCATGGCCGAGCTCGTGGTTGCGCCGCAGGCCCGCCGACGCGGGATCGGCACAGCGATGGCGCAGGCAGCACTATCGAAAACCAATGGCAGGAACCGGTTTTGGGCACACGGGACGCTCGAGTCAGCGAGGGCGACCGCGTCGGCGCTGGGTTTGGCACCGGTCCGCGAACTCATCCAGATGCGCCGCCCGCTGAACGACGTTGCAGCACCGCCGATTCCCGATGGGGTGCGGATCCGCACATATACCGGTGAGGCCGACGACGCCGAGCTGTTGCGGGTCAACAACGCCGCATTCGCCAGTCACCCCGAACAGGGCGGCTGGACACCGGCCGACCTGGCCGAGCGGCGCAGCGAAAAGTGGTTCGACCCCGAGGGTTTGTTCCTGGCGGTCGACGAGGCGACGGACACCCTGCTGGGCTTCCATTGGACCAAGGTGCATTCTCAGGACGACGGCCTGGGTGAGGTTTACGTCGTCGGCGTCGACCCGTCGGCCCAAAGCCGGAGCCTGGGCGGCGCGCTGACGTCGGTCGGTGTCGCGTACCTGGCGCAACGGTTGGCCGGTACCGCGCATCCCGCGGTGATGCTCTATGTCGAGTCGGACAATTCTGCGGCGCTGCGCACCTATCGCCGGCTGGGCTTCACCGTCCACAGCGTCGACACCGCCTATGCGACGCCAGATGTTTGAGAAAGTGAGATCGGTGCGGCTCCACACGGTAGTCAGAGTTCTGGGCGCGGTGGTGCTCACCGGTGTGTTGTCGACCGGCTGCGGCAGCGACAACAACAACCTGGGCAGCGGGTTCGGGGCCTCGATCCGGGTCGACTGCGGCGGCGACAATGCGCTGACCGGTGAGGGCTCGACGGCTCAGCAGAACGCGATCGCGTTGTTCAACCAAGCGTGGGGGCGGCAGTGTCCGAGCAAGAACGTGTTGTACAACCCGACCGGTTCGGGCGCCGGCCGTGAGCAGTTCATCGCCGGCCATGTCGACTTCGGTGGTTCCGACGAGCCACTGACCGCCGTGCAGATCGGCCCGGCGGCCAAGCGCTGCAACGGTAATCCGGCGTGGCATCTGCCGCTGGTGTTCGGGCCGGTCGCGGTGATCTACCACTTGGGCGGCGTCGCCCCACTCGTGGTCAACGCCGACGTGCTGGCCAAAATCTTCAGCGGCGCGATCATCAGCTGGCGGGATCCGGCGATCGTCGCGCTCAACCACAACGTTGGCCTGCCCGATGCGAAGATCACCCCGATCTACCGGGCGGACTCCTCGGGGACCACCGACAATTTCCAGAAATATCTGACCGTGGCCGCTCCGCGAAGCTGGACCCAGGGCGCCGGCAGCGAATTCCAGGGCGGCGTGGGTGAGGGTGCGCAGAAGTCCGCCGGCGTCGTGCAGGCCGTGCAGTCCACTCCGGGCACCATCGGCTATGTCGAGAAAGGTTTCGCCGATCAGGCCGGGATGCCGTATGCCCAAATCGACGACGGCGGCGGTGCGGTTGCGCTCTCCGACGACGCAGCCCGCAACGCCGTCGACGACGCCACGTTTGTCGGCGTCGGCAACGACCTGAGGCTCGACCTGGATTCGCTCTACGCCACCACAGAACCCGGTGCCTACCCGCTGGTGCTGGCCACCTACGAGATCGTGTGCTCGGCAGGCTACGACCCGGCGACTGGCACCGCGGTCAAGTCGTTCCTGACTACGGCCGCCGACAGTGGCCAGGCCGGCCTTTCCAAGGCCCTTTCGGGGGCCGGTTACGTCCCGTTGCCGGATAAATTCCAGCAGCGACTGGTCGCGGCGATCAGCGCGATCCAGTGATTGATCGGCAGGCGGCCGCCCCGAAAGATGGATGGCAGAACCACGAAGCGATGGGACACCAGTGACAACGCCAGATCCGTCCGACGCAGGCCCGGGCGAGGTCATCGTTGCGCCCGTTCCCGCGCGGATGGGCATGCCGACCAAGTCCTGGGGCACCGGCAAAACACTTTTGGGCGACCGCCTCTTTCGCGCCGTGTCGCAGGGCTCCGGCGTCCTGATCGTCGTGCTGATCGCGGCGATTGGTGTGTTCCTGCTGTGGCGGGCGATACCGGCCCTGGCGCGCGACAACGAGAACTTCGTCACCTACGGCGGAAACTGGGTCACCACCGACACCTCGGCAATGCGCTTCGGGATCTACGACATGCTGCAGGTCACGGTGTTCGTGTCGCTGTTCGCACTGGTCCTGGCCATGCCGATCGCCCTCGGCATCGCGATCTTCCTCACCCGGTACGCGCAACGGCGGGTCGCCGGGCCGCTTGCTTACCTAATTGACCTGCTCGCGGCGGTCCCCTCGATCATCTACGGCGTCTGGGGCCTGTATGTGCTGGCACCCCGGCTGCGGCCGATCGCGGCCTGGCTCAACGACAACCTGGGCTGGTGTTTTTTGTTCGCCACCGGCAACGCCTCGGTGGCCGGCGGCGGCACCATCTTCACCGGCGGAATCGTGCTGGCGGTGATGGTCTTGCCGATCATCACCGCGGTCACCCGCGAAGTCTTCACCCAGACGCCACAGGCCCAGATCGAGGCCGCCCTCGCGCTCGGGGCCACCCGATGGGAAGTGGTCAAGACCACGGTCCTGCCATTCGGCCGGTCCGGATACATCAGTGGCGCGATGTTGGGTCTGGGTCGCGCGTTAGGGGAGACCGTTGCGCTGCTGATCATCCTGCGCGGCACCCAGACTGCGTTCGGCTGGTCGCTGTTCGACGGCGGCTATACCTTCGCGACCAGGATCGCGGCCACCGCCTCTGAATTCAATGATCAGTACAAAGCCGGCGCCTATATCGCCGCCGGGCTGGTGCTGTTCGTGCTCACCTTCGTTGTCACTGCGCTGGCCCGGGGTGCCGTCGCCGGGAAGAGAACCCGATGACCTGGCTGCTGGACCGCCCGGTCAAGGCGCGGACATTCGCGGCCGTCAGCTCACGGCGGCGGGCCGCCGACCACGTCGCCACCGTGCTGGTGACGCTGGCGGTGGTGCTCGCGCTGGTCCCACTGTTGTGGATGCTGTACTCGGTGGTCGGCATGGGCTTGGGCTCGGTCACCTCCAGCGTGTGGTGGACGCACTCGCAGGCCGGGATGACGGCGTTCGTGAGCGGTGGCGGCGCTTACCACGCGCTGGTCGGTACCGTGCTGCAGGGACTGGTATGCGCGGCAATCGCCAGCCCGATCGGCCTTTTCGTGGCGATTTTTCTCGTCGAATACGGCGGTGGCACCCCGCTGGGCAAGTTGACCACATTCATGATCGACATCCTCACCGGCGTGCCCTCGATCGTCGCAGCGTTGTTCATCTATGCGCTCTATGTGGCCACGCTCGGCTTTCCGCGGTCCGGTTTCGCGGTGTCGCTGGCGTTAGTGCTGTTGATGATCCCGGTGATTGTGCGGGCCACCGAGGAGATGCTGCGGGTCGTCCCGCTTGATCTGCGCGAGGCGAGCTACGCACTGGGGGTGTCGAAGTGGAAAACGATTGCCCGCATCGTGATTCCGACCGGACTGTCCGGCATCATCACCGGCATCCTGCTGGCGTTGGCAAGGGTGATGGGTGAGACTGCACCGCTGCTGGTTCTGGTGGGTTACTCACAGGCGATGAACTTCGACCTGTTCACCGGCTTCATGGGATCGCTGCCCGGTATGATGTATGACCAGACGTCGGCCGGGGCGGGCGCCAACCCAGTCCCGACCGATCGGATGTGGGGCGCTGCGCTGACGCTGATCCTGTTGATCGCCGTCATCAATGTCGGGGCCAGAATAGTCGCGAAAGTTTTTGCGCCCCAGAAAGTCTCGCGGTGATCGCTAGCGGCGAAGCCGGGCGCAGCGGATCGCCGCCAATGAAGAGAGCAGGAGCTCGCGGTGGCTAAGCGGTTGGACCTCAAAGGGGTCAACATCTATTACGGGTCGTTCCACGCGGTTGCCGATGTGTCGCTGTCGGTGCTACCGCGCAGTGTGACCGCGTTCATCGGTCCATCCGGCTGCGGTAAGACAACCGTGTTGCGCACGCTGAACCGCATGCACGAGGTGATCCCCGGTGCCCGGGTCCACGGCGCGGTGCTACTCGATGACGAGGACATCTACGCGCCCAGCATCGATCCGGTCGGTGTGCGCAGGGCGATCGGGATGGTCTTTCAGCGACCGAACCCGTTTCCCACCATGTCTATTCGCGACAACGTGGTGGCGGGGCTGAAGCTGCAGGGCGTGCGCAACCGCAAAGCGCTCGCTGACACCGCCGAATACTCGCTGCGGGGTGCCAACCTGTGGGAAGAGGTCAAGGACCGGCTGGACAAGCCCGGTGGCGGCTTATCGGGCGGCCAGCAGCAGCGGTTGTGTATCGCACGGGCCATCGCCGTGCAACCCGACGTGCTGCTGATGGACGAGCCCTGCTCGTCGTTGGACCCGGTCTCGACGATGGCGATCGAGGACCTGATCGCCGAATTGAAACAGGAGTACACCATCGTCATCGTCACCCACAACATGCAACAGGCCGCGCGGGTGAGCGACCAGACCGCGTTCTTCAATTTGGAGGCGGTCGGAAAGCCGGGCCGGTTGGTCGAGATCGACGACACCGAGAAGATCTTCTCCAACCCGACCCAGAAGGCCACCGAAGACTATATTTCCGGCCGCTTCGGCTAAGAGTTGCCCCGGCGTTACGGAGGGGCGGGCACCGAGTCCTCGCCGGGAAAGCTGCCGGTGGCCTGGAAGATCACCCGGCGCGCCACCTCCACGGCGTGGTCGGCGAAGCGCTCATAAAACCGGCCGAGCAACGTCACGTCGACCGCGGCGGCCACGCCATGCTTCCATTCGCGATCCATCAGCACGGTGAACAGGTGCTGGTGCAGGTCGTCCATCGCGTCGTCTTCTTCACGAATGCGCGCGGCCTTCTCCGGGTCGCGGGACAACAGCACTTCCTGCGCGCTGTTACCCAATTCGACTGCAAGCCTGCCCATTTCCGCGAAATACCCGTTGACTTCCTCGGGCAGTGCATGCCGGGGATGACGTCGGCGGGCGATCTTGGCGACGTGCAGGGCCAGCGCACCCATCCGGTCGATGTCGGCCACCATCTGAATCGCGCTGACAATCGCGCGCAAGTCACCGGCCACCGGCGCCTGCAAAGCCAGCAGCACGAAAGCGCTTTCCTCGGCCCGGGCGCTCAGCGTCGCGATTTTCTCGTGGTCGGAAATGACCTGCTCGGCCAGTACCAGATCTGCCTGCAGCAGGGCCTGCGTTGCGCATTCCATCGCGGCTCCCGCCAGCCCACACATTTCGCCGAGCCGCTCCGAGAGCCCAGCCAGTTGTTCCTGGTAGGCGGTCCGCATGGGGTCAAGACTACGTTCTTGGCCCCGGAAATGTGACGAAGGGCCAGATGAACTCGCGGCGCATACGCATTTGGTTCACTTCGAATGTATTGCGGTTACTCGCAGGTGGTGTCTGCGGCGTTGGTGACCGTCAGGTCCTCGGGAAGTTTCGTCTGTGCGCTGTTGGTGTTGCGGTCGATCTGCACGCTCACCGACGAGCCGCTGGGCGGTGGAGCCTTCACCGACGAGAAGTCGGGGCCCAAAACCACCTGCACCACTTGCCCGATCCCGGTGACCCGCTCCACCTTTGAGTTGGCCAGCGTCGACGCCACCGTCGCCGCGGCTTGCTCATTGCCCGGCGAGAAGAACACCGTGGTCGATTTCACCGAGCTCGGGTAGTCGTCGGGCGTCATGACGTTGAAGCCCTGCCGCTCCAGCTCGTCGCTGGCAGTGGTGGCCAGACCCGACTTGCCGGTCGAGTTGGAGACCTGCACGGTGATGTTCCGCGGTGCCGTCGTCACCGCCTGGACCTGCTCACTGTGCGCCTCGGTGGTGGGACTGGCCGGCACCGCTTTGGTGCTCGACTTGGTGGTCGGGGTCGAGGTCGCGTTCTGGTCGTTCTCACCGGGCAGTGGGTCGTCGTTGATGATGGCGTCGAAGAGCGCCCGCATGTCGGTCGTCCGCGGTGGTTCGTTGCCATCCCCGTCGGTTTCGCCGGTCGGCACCGTGACGAAGGTGATGTGCCCGGCCGAGACTCCTTGCACCGACTGGCCGAGGTCGACCAGATCCTTGGTCTTGACGTTATCGACGTAGCTGTCGCTGATGAACATGTTGACGACGTTGTTGAGCTTGCTCAGCGAAAAGAAGGTGTCCTTGGAGATCAGCGAACGCAGCAGCGACGACAGGAACAGCTGCTGCCGTTTGATGCGCCCGTAGTCGCCGTTGTTCTCGGTGATGACATTGCGGGCGCGCACGTAGTTCAGCGCGGTCGTGCCGTCGACGACCTGACGCCCGGCATGCTTGAGCACGGTGCCCAACTCGTAGTCCTTCAGCGGTGTGGTGGTGCAGACTTCGACGCCGCCGAGTGCGTCGACCATCTTGGCGAAACCGGCGAAGTCGATGGCCATGAACCGGTTGATCGAAAGACCGGACAACTTCTGGATGACCTTCACCAGGCACTTGGGACCGCCGAAGGCGAACGCGGAGTTCAGTTTCGTTTCGGTGTAGACGTATCTTGGGCCGTAGGTTCTGGTGCCCTCGTCGTACAGCGGGCCGTAGGCGCCGGTGTCGGGATTCCAGGCCTCGCACTTGATCGGCGTGATGGCAAGGTCGCGGGGGAACGACACGGCAACCACGCGTTTGCGGTTCGCCGGAATGTTGACCAGCATGATGGTGTCCGATCGCGCGCCGCCGGCGTCTTCGGCGTCGCCGGCGCCCATCTCGCTGTTCGCCCCGGCGCGGGAGTCGACGCCCACGATCAAGAAGTCCTCGTCGCCGTACTGCCCACTGGGGTCGACGATGTCACGCGAGTGCGGGTCCAGCGCGCTGATGGTGTTGAGCCGGTTGTTTTTCGACGCACTCCACTGCCATGCCCCGCCGGTCATGGCCAGCGACAGCACGGCGATCAATGCCGCTAGCGTGCGGCCTGCCGCCAACAGCGGACGGCGTTTCCGATTCGGCTTGGGCGCCCGGGATTCGGCGGCGTCCGGGTGGCCGACGATCCGCGCCGGCGGCACCCTGCCCGACGCGTCGGGCAGCACGGTGGTTTGTTCGGCCCCCGCACCAGCGCCGGCGCTGCGTCGCGGGCGGTGCGCAATTTCCAGGTCGGGCAGCTCGGAGGCGAAGGCCGACGACGTCGCAACGGCATAGGCATCGTAGGGGTACTGCGGCTCAGGCGGCTCGGCTTCCGGTGCCGCCCGATGGTGGCTGGGCCGACCCGTGCCGGGAGCGCCGATTTTGGCGATCAGGTCAGCGACCGTGAGTTTGCCATCGGTGTGACACCCGCCAACCGGGTCGGCCTCGGCGTCGTCGGTCCGCTTCGGCGGCGGCGGCCGCGACCATCGGTGAGCGGTGCCTGGTGGTGGCGTTGCGAACCGCTCCCACGGCGCGGTGCCCGGGCCGTGCGGACCGGCAGGAGTGGCGTGCGGGTCGCCGTCACTCATGTCCTACCGGCCTCCGAAACTCTGGCGAAGTGCGCGTCGTGTGCATATATCAGGCCAGTGCTGACGGTGGTAGCACTGCGGGCTCGCGCTCCCCCCGAATCACCGGAGCGCGTTGCAACAAGTTCCACATCGTAGCCAGACATTCGCAGAAACGCGACGTCGAGATCGTCTCGATTCAGCCACCGGATCCCATGATGTCCGCCCCGGCCGGCACCGTGCAGTCGTCGCGGTCGGCCAGCCAGCCGTCCGGAAGGGCTACCCGGGCCGGTGATCCCTGCCGGCCGCGCGGCCCGGTGGCCGCCTGCGGGAAGGGGACCGCGCCGTCGAGTTGGTTCAGCAGAACGTCGAGCTCATCAAGCGTTTTGACCAGCGCCAACGCCCGCCTCAGCTCGGATCCGGCCGGGAAGCCGTGCAGGTACCAGCCGATGTGCTTGCGGATATCCCGCATTCCCTTGTCCTCGCCGAAATGGTCGGTCAGCAGCCTGCCGTGCCGGCGGATGATGGCGGCGACCTCACCGAGGGTCGGCGGGCAGGGCGGCGGGCTGCCAGTGAAGGCCGCCGACAGCTCGGCGAACAGCCAGGGCCGGCCCAGGCAGCCACGGCCGATCACCACCCCGTCGCAGCCGGTGGTGGCCATCATGGTCAGCGCGTCGCTGGCGTCGAAGATGTCCCCGTTGCCGAGCACCGGAACCGTCCCCACATGCTGCTTGAGCTGGGCGATCTGTTCCCAGTCCGCAACTCCGGAATAGCGTTGGGCCGCGGTGCGG